>JALHRK010000001.1 GCA_022841505.1 Saprospiraceae bacterium
TTTGTTCTGCGCACTGTTCCTGTTTTCCAGCTGCGAACAGGAATACGACATTCCAAAGCCCGACCCTGGCGTCGGAACTGATTACAGCATACATCCCAAAAACGCCGAATACGCAGGCGAACTGAGTGCTTACCAAACGGAAACCGGCTCGCCGGGCGCCATTATGCTCGTGAAACGACAAGGCGAGCCGCTCTGGATTGGCGCCACCGGCCAGTCAAACCTGGAGCACCAGACCGCCATGCGCACAAACACGCCTTTCCGTGCCGGCAGCATCACCAAAATATTCATTGCCACCGCCATCCTGCAATTGCGGGAACGGGGTAAATTGACGCTGGAAGATCCCCTCACTCAACACCTTCCGGAATTGGCTGGGCATATCCCACAGGCTGAACAAATCACCTTGCGACAACTGCTGAGCCATCTGTCGGGCATCACCGATCCGCCGAACGAAAGCATCCGCTATCAACTCGACCTCGTGAACGACCCGGAGGGCTTTGGAGCACAGCGTACGGAAGCCTTGCTGGAAAAGTACGTTTACGGGAAAGCGCTGAATTTTACACCGGGCGCCGCTTATGGCTACAGCAACGCCAACTACTGGCTACTGGGGCTAATCGTGGAACGCCTGATGCAAAAAAACCTCCAGCAAGCACTGGACGAGCTGATTTTTTCCCCGCTGAACCTGACCCAAACCTGGATTGAAAAACGCGACGATCGCAATGTTGCGCGGGGGTATTCCAATTTTTATGGCGATGGAAACCTGCTTGATGTGACCCGCTGGGATCGTGCGGAAGGCGACGGCAAAGCAGCCGGGGGACTTATCAGCACAGCGGAGGACCTGATGATTTTTATGACTGCGCTTTTTGGCGGACAACTCCTGCCCCTCCCCGCTGTAGAAGAAATGAAACAAATTCAGCTTTCTGCCTGCAATAGCATTGATTGTGAATACGGCCTCGGACTGGAGCTTTGGCGCACCACAGCCGGCACAGCCTACGGCCACAACGGCAGCCTGATTGGGATAGAGGCAAATGTGCTTTATTTTCCGGAAAATGGAAACACCATCGTATTGTACAAAAACAATGGCAACGGTTCCAATAAACAGTTGATTGACCGGTTAATGGAGTAAATATGCGATTGATGTTGTTTAGTCGCAAATAACTTCCCTGCCTGGGTGGTCGCTTTTTTCACCCGGGTTGCTTCTGCGACGAATCTTTCTTCTTCAATATCCAGTTATGAAACAGAAAAAATTATGCGCCCCCTAAAGCCTTCTCTCCCATCAATTTGGAGGTTGCAACCCCCATTCAACCGCAAAATATTCTGCACAACCGCCCGCTGCTCCAAATTTTTGCAGCTTCCAAAAGTGCAACGCATTGTGAAACTGTGCAAAAAGCTGTATTCAAATTTGCAATTCAATTTTGATTATCAACGCAAAAGGGTATTTTTGCACCGTTTTTTGGAGAACACTCATAACTTCGGAGCATTATGGCAAATATTGGTCAAATAAAGCAGATCATCGGTCCTGTTGTTGACGTGAGCTTCGCCGCAGAAGGCGCAAAGCTTCCTGAAATTTACAACGCCTTGGAAATCAAGCGTGCAAATGGTGAAACCCTCGTCCTCGAAGTGCAACAGCACCTCGGAGAAGACAGCGTTCGCGCCATTGCAATGGACTCAACCGACGGCCTGACCCGCGGAACAGATGTGATTGATACGGGCATCGCGATTGCAATGCCGGTTGGCGAGGCCATCAAAGGCCGCCTGTTCAATGTGGTTGGCGAAGCCATTGACGGCATCGGCCCGGTCGCGAAAGGCGCTGACGCGCGTCCTATTCACCGCAAACCGCCGACTTACGAAGACCTTTCCACAGAAAAAGAAGTACTGTCCACTGGCATCAAAGTCATTGACCTGATTGAACCTTACATGAAAGGGGGTAAAATTGGTCTGTTTGGCGGCGCCGGGGTAGGCAAGACGGTACTCATCATGGAGTTGATCAACAACATTGCCAAAAGCTACGAAGGGATTTCGGTTTTTGCCGGCGTAGGCGAGCGCACCCGCGAGGGCAACGACTTGCTGCGTGAAATGATCGAAGCCAACGTAATCCGATATGGCGACGCGTTCAAGCACAGCATGGAAGAAGGCGGCTGGGACTTGTCGAAAGTGGACAAGAACGAACTGGCTCAGTCTCAGGCAACCTTGGTTTTCGGCCAGATGAACGAACCTCCCGGCGCTCGTGCACGGGTGGCGTTGAGCGGTCTGACCGTAGCGGAATACTACCGCGATGGCGACATGAATGACCCGATGGGTGGCCGTGATATCCTGTTCTTCATTGACAATATTTTCCGTTTCACGCAGGCAGGTTCTGAAGTATCAGCCCTGTTGGGTCGTATGCCCTCTGCAGTAGGTTACCAGCCGACGCTGGCTACAGAAATGGGTTTGATGCAGGAACGCATTACCTCCACGCGCAGGGGCTCCATTACTTCCGTACAGGCGGTTTATGTACCTGCGGATGACTTGACAGACCCCGCGCCTGCTACCACGTTTGCCCACTTGGACGCCACCACGGTATTGAGCCGTAAGATTGCTGCCCTCGGTATCTATCCGGCAGTAGACCCGCTCGATTCGACTTCGCGTATCCTCGATCCAAACATCATCGGCGACGAGCACTACGATTGCGCTCAACGCGTGAAAAATATCCTCCAGCGCTACAACGAATTGCTCGACATCATCGCCATCCTCGGGATGGAAGAATTGTCGGAAGAAGATAAACTGATCGTGCACCGCGCACGCCGGGTACAGCGCTTCCTGTCGCAGCCGTTCCACGTAGCAGAACAGTTCACCGGTCTGAAAGGGGTGATCGTACCGCTTGAAGAAACCATCCGCGGCTTTAATATGATCATGGATGGCGAAGTGGACGAATACCCTGAAGCAGCGTTTAACCTGAAAGGAACCATTGACGATGTGATTGAGGCAGGCAAGAAAATCCTTGCAGAATCATCAAGCAACTAATTTAAGGAGACATGTTGAACATCAGTGTTTTAACGCCGGAAAAAGAAATCTTCCACGGAGGAATCAAATCTGTGAAAGTGCCCGGAAGCCTCGGACAGTTTCAGGTGCTGCAAAACCACGCCCCGATCGTTTCCTCTTTGGATGCGGGCACGGTTCACATCGTCACCGCCGGAGGGGAATATCGCTATTTTGATGAAGAAAGCAACACCATCAAGGTTGGCAACGAAACCGGAAGAACGATTTCGTTCAAAACCGCCGGTGGCTTCATCGAAGTGTTGAATAATGAAGTCTCTCTACTCGTCAAAGGGGTGAAAGACATCAAATAGACGTTAGATGTCAGATATGAGATATTAGACAGCTAATGCAATCATATAAAAAGCCTCCGATCATAAACCGGAGGCTTTTTTATTTTGGTCCACTGCAAATTTTGTACGGATTACAAAACTGCTGCTCAAACGTGATTTTCCAACGCGGTTCGCTCACTGTAACGCAGGATGTTGCGAAGGGCCGCCGGAGAAGGACGAAAAGTAACTTTAGGTAGCTCCCGGTAAGCAGCAAACAGCTCTTCGTATTCTTCCCGGAGCACGATGTTTTTCATCAGTGCTTCCTGAATAGCCAGCGTTTCCGTCACGGAAGTTTCTTTGTAAAGATACTGGATTAGATGATCAGATGTAAGGTTTTGCTCCATAAGGTGTTGCTTGTGAGAAGATCAAAATCAAAAATCACTGATCTAACTAAAAAATTCGCCCGCTTATTGCATAGTTCCAATTTTTTTTGATAATGGCTTTATTTTACCCGATACCAGGTCTGCGTTCGGAAGATGCCCGACCAGTGTTTGCCGCGTACTTTCAGCTCATCGGGCTTGCCTTCTTCAAACCAAACGCTGCAGGAATATTCGCTTCCACTTTCCGGATCAAGGATGGTTCCGTTTTTCCAGTAGTACTTGTATTTTTCCAGCCCCTCTACAATGAGCATGCCCAACAGCAGTTTTCCTTTTTTATTCCCCGGGCATTTTTCGCAGACGGTGTCGGGGGTTCTTTTCAGTAATTTGACCAATTTTCCATGGAACTTGCCGTTTTGCTCAAAGATCTCCATGTGGGATTTGGCCTCGCCGGTTTTGTCGTCAATGGTTTTCCAAATGCCGGCAGGCGAGGATTGCGCGCTCAACATGGCGCACAGGAATATGGCTGCAACCAGCCCCAAAAAGCGCTTCATAAAAGTTGTTTTATTTTTAGTTTGAAAATGAAATTTAACCACATAGGTTCTTTTTACCACATAGTTGTTTTTACCACATAGGGCACATAGTTGTTTTCACATAGTCCACATAGCACAGGGAAGCCGCCTATGTGTCCTATGTGAAAACCTCTATTGTGAACTATGTGGTAAAAAATCGGATGAAGGACTCCAAAACACCTCATCAAAGTTGCATACCTGATCATTTTCCACCCGCACGCCTTCCTGCTCCAGCAATTCCTGCATCATGGTAGGCGTCGGAAAATGATGCCGTCCGCTGAGTTCCCCTTTTCGGTTAACGACCCGATGCGCCGGCACAGCATCGCCGAGGAAACTTTTGTTCAGCGCCCAACCCACCATGCGCGCGGCGCCCAGAGCCAAATGGTCGGCAATGGCGCCGTAAGTGGTAATGCGCCCGCGTGGAATCCGCCGGGTCACTTCGTACACTTGTTCAAAGTAGGTTGGTTCCGACATATTTTTACTAATTTTGTTCCCCATACTACGATCTGTTGTGCTGAAAATCAAAGTTAAAGCAAATTCAATTACGAACCTGACCGATGCGCGTTATTTTGCAGCCCGGGAAGTGACCTGGATGGGGTTCTGCCTCGACCCAGCCTCGGATGATTATGTGCCGCCTCAAAAGGTGAGCGCCATCTGCGAATGGCTCGACAGCGTCAAATTTGTGGGCGAATTTCCGTTGTCCGACGCGGTGGAAATTCTGGAAACTGCGGAACAACTCAACCTGCATGCTGTTCAGGTACACCGCTTTACCGAAATGGATGACCTGAACGAATTGCAACGCCGAATCCCGGTGATCCAGGAAGTGGTGCTGGGGGCTGACGAAGATCCCGTCGCTTTATCCGACTGGATGAACAGCCGCGCGGGCGCCGTAGAAGCTTTTTTGTTGGATTTTGGAAAAAACCGGATCGCTTGGAACGAAAATCCGGGTTGGCAGGAATGGCTCAAAACCGCCTGCAACCAACATCCGGTGATCCTGAATATGGATTTCGATGCGAATACGCTTCCGGAAATTTTGAATACCTTGCCCTTGTATGGATTGGCTGTGCATGGGGGCGAAGAGGAAAAAACCGGAATAAAATCTTTTGATGAATTGGACAGCCTGCTTGAGTTCCTGGAACTCCCTGAAGAACATGCTGTTGAACAACCATAAATTACAGACTATGAGCCGGATATTATTGGTCTGCCTGCTCGCTACGACCTGGCAGGTCGCTACCGCACAAAACGTAAAGGAAGAACCGCTCATCAAAGAAATGATGCAGCAATTCGAAGCCAGCAACCGCAACCGGGCAACGGTCTCGGGCTGGCGCATTCAACTCCTGGCCACCACCGACCGCCAGAAATTGGACAACGTGCGGCAAACATTTCAATACCGCTACCCGAACATCCCGGTGGACTGGATCCACGACCCACCCTACTACAAACTCCGGGCCGGCGCTTTTTTCACCAAATTGGACGCCATGCGCCTCAAGCACATCCTGGAGAAAGAATACTCGGGGATTTATTTGGTGAAGGACGAAAAGATTAAGACGGTTGAGTTGGTGCAGTCCTATTGAGGGCCTACCACACCACCTTCTTCCCATTTTCATACAACACAAACCGGTCTTTGGGTTCTTTGAAAGCCAGTGCTTGATTCATGCCAAACTTGCACGCACTTCGGATATTCAGGCCACGAGCAATGCGACTGTAAAAGCCGGTAGCAAATGCAATGGCGGCATCGTCACGCACAGCCCAACTGGTGCCGATGACGTAGGGAACTACCTGTGCTAATGCCTGAGCCTGGGCTTCTGAATAGCAAGAGTTGAAGAGGACTACATTGATTGGGACATTTTCGTCATTAACTATCGTTTCAAAAATACTCTTTACAACATCGGTACCCACAAAAAAAGGATTGCGTTTTGACTCATCGTACAAAATGATTCCAGTGTCGTCCTGTGGCACTTGCTGTCCATTGTCTCCACCTAGATTGAGGCCACGATGGATCACGTCTTGTAATTCCGGGTTGCTTTTTTCTCCATGGCCCGAAAAGTGAACGATGGTTGGTCTTTCGTCGTACAGGTATTCCTGAAACTCTGACAAAGTCACGGCTTTCTTAGAACGGATGCGGAAAGAGGCAGCGTTGTCGCTTTCCTGAATCTTGGTAGAAATGCGGCTATGTTCCAGATCAACCTGAAGAATGCCGGTGCCGGAAGGATTCGAAGCCAAAATGAGGATCGTTGTGGGTTCTTTGGGTGGAGTTGGTGAAATTGGTTCTGGAACAGGCTCCGGTTTTGGCACAATAACAACAGGCTCCGGTTTTGGCACAACAACAGGCTCCGGGATGTCCATTTCAACACTAATTTCCGGGTCCGTAATGTCGCCAAGATAGCTTTGCAGGGCAGAGGTCACCTGAGCACGGGTACGAGCATAAAACTCAGACCCTACCACGCCGTTGGAATTGTCTTTTTCATTTTTGTGGTAGCGGCTGGATTGCAGGGTTACGTTGTCGGATAGGTCGTTGTCCCTAAGCTTATCGGCCACTAAAAACAGGGCATCAATGGCTTTTTCCAGATCGCCTTTCGCAATCATGCTGCGAATGTCTTTGATTTTGATGGTCATGATACTGTTTTCGATTAAGAAGTTTTTCCAGTGTTTGATGCGACAAAGTAATACGAAATACTCTAAATTACTTCCTCTTAGCAAATGTTGCTTTTTTCCAGTCGCACGAAGCTCATCAAAATCTACGGTTACACTATTGCCAAAAGTTTTGGGCTTAATTGATTCAGCTTTTTCTTTTAGCTCAAGTAACCTCTTCTGAGCTATTCCAACGATAATGTCGTCTGTATGAAAACCTTTCCAATATTAAACACCTTCCACATATTTACAGACTTTTTTTTCAGCACTTAATACATAGTTGTGGATAGAAAGACTTAACTTTTCTATGTCAACACCATAAGCTATTTTCGTTTCTTTCAGCACTTCTTTTACTAATCCATTTATGTCTTGAATTTTCTTCAGCATGAGAAGCCTATCTATGGGCAGAAGGTTATGTTTATATGTTTGTAAAATTGCACATTTTCTCGCTTATGTCAGAAGAGTTATAAAAATTTCCTTCGCGCCGCATGAAATGGGGTTAAATATCTATCTGTCCAGTGGCTATAATTCTGCGCTTGGTTAGGAGTTGATTGTTGCCAGGTAAAAAACCCCGACAGGGGTTGAACGTGAATAGCCCCGAATGAAATTCGGGGCCTATGGTAAGGCGTGTTTGCGGGCAACCCTGATAGGGGTTGAATGTTATGTCTGGCCAATTAACAGGTAAACCTCCTGCTTGAGCGTGTTTTCGACCCCTTTCAGCGTTGTGCTGCCCGGAATCGGAGTTCCGGGGTACAGAAAACGACAAACGCCCTGCTTTCAAAAGAAAACAAGGCGTTCGGCATTCCGCGAAAGCGGAAAATTATTGATGCTGCGAAATCAGGTCGTGCATGATCTGGAGGGTTTCTTTGATGTACACATCTTTGGAAACCGTTTTGATCCAATCCTCATTCCGCGCTTTTTTCGATTCGTCGGCATTGATGACGGCCACGTCAGCGTTCGGGTTTTGAATCCCCGTATTCACCACAGCGTCCATCAGGTTTTTGTACGGATCCGCGCTGGCTTGCAGTCCTTTTTCAAAAGACTGGAAAGCATCCAGTTTCAGTGGTAAGAGCGTCATTTCGCGCTGCGATTCCAGGCGTTTTGCATTTTCCAGCACTTTCCGGAAAACTTCATTGCTTTTGGTACGCGCCTCGCTGTTGGATTTGATCTTATCTAAGTTTTTGACCTTCATTACATTCTGGCTGTAAGCCACCGGTTCAATCTCAGACCATTCCAACGAATGTTTTTCTTCCTGCTCGCCGGTTTTGAGATAAAAATAGCTGTCAGGCAGGACGATGTCAGGAATTACCCCTTTTTTCTGGGTAGACCCCCCGTTGATGCGGTAAAATTTCTGCATCGTCATTTTGACGCTGCCCAATGGTTTGTATTGGTCAAACCCGCGTACGGTGCGGTCAAGGTCAACAAAGCGCTGCACGGTGCCTTTCCCAAAAGTAGAGGGGCTGCTGCCCACGATGACGGCCCGACCGTAATCCTGAAGGGCTGCGGCCAGAATTTCAGAAGCCGAAGCGCTGTATGAATTCACCATGACGATGAGCGGACCGTTGTATTGTACGCCGGCGTCTAAGTCATTCTGAATATCCGGCATGCCACCCCTCGATTTCACCTGCACGATGGGGCCTTTCTCGATAAAGAAACCCGACATGCGGACGACATCATTGAGCGAACCGCCTGTGTTGTTGCGCAGGTCGAGGATGATGCCATCTACTTTTTCTGCCTTGAGTTTCGCAATTTCAATGGCAACGTCCTGCGAGCAGAAACGGCCGTCGCGGTGCTCAAAATCGGCATAGAAGCTCGGCAGGTAAATGAATCCGATTTTTTCACCTTTAGAGCCGCCGTCGAGGATCAGGGATTTTGCGAAGCGCTCATCCAGCACCACGATGTCGCGGATGATGGAAATGACTTTTACCGTCCCGTCCACTTTTTTGACCGTCAGCCGCACTTCGGTATCTTTTGCGCCGCGCACCAATTGCACCACGTCATTGATCTGCATGCCTTTGATGTCAACCGGAGTTGCAGAGCCTTGCGCCACACTGAGGATGACGTCGTTTTCCTGGAGTTCTTTGCCTTTCCAGGCCGGGCCGCCAACCACAATAGAAGTCACTTTGGTGTAGTCATCTTCGCTCAGCAACTGCGCGCCGATGCCTTCGAGGCGTCCGCTGAAGCGAATATCAAAGTTCTCCTTTTCAATGGGTTGGAAATAATTGGTATGCGGGTCGTAGATGCCTGAAATGGCATTCAGGTACACGCTGAGGCGCTCTTCGCGCTTTAGTTTGCGCAGGCGGTCGTAGAAATCGTCGAACAATTTAAGGACGTCCTCCCGGGCAATTTTTTCCAGTTCTTCCGGCGTTTTTTTCTTTACTTCATTTTCCTGTGGATCGGACGTTTTTTTCGCCTCCTCTTTTTCCTGGGCGTCCATTTTGGCTACAAACCGATCTAACGTTTCGTATTTGAGGTAGCGGCGCCAGTATTCCTTCAGTTCGGCGTCGTTTTTGGCATACTTGCGCTTATCGCCGTCGAGCTCTATTTTTTCGTCCACTGTGAAATCGAAAGGTTTTGCGAGAATATCGCGGTAGTAGCCCTGCGTTTTGTCCATGGCCGTGTTCAGCAACTCCAGCGACAGGTCAAAGCATTGAAAAGTACCGGCTTTCGCTTCGTCGTCCAATTTCAGGCGATAAGCTTCCAGTTGTTCCAGTTCTTTTTGGGTAAAAAAGCGCTTGGCGCCATCTATACTTTCAAGATAATTATCGAAGACCTTCTTCGAAAATTCGTCGTCAATTGCCGGTGGGTCGTAGTGCATTTGCTCCAACCCCCTCAGCATGGCCTGCATCAGCACAGCCTCTTTCTCCTGATCCGTAGGATTGGGAAAAATGGCCGCCGCAAACAGCCCAACCGCAACTAATGAATAAAAAACGGGCTTATGCAATTTCATCGCTTTACTTGTTTTTAATGATCTACCAGAAAGAACGCCAAAATGCCCGGTCAGTTGCACAAAAGTGGGGGCAGATTTTGCCTGTTCGTGTAATCTGACGCAAGACCGGATATAAATATACTTTGATTTGCCTTAAAATGTTTTGCGCAATACCATTTTCCGCAAAAATGTAAGTTTACTTTAACAGGATTTGTTAATCTTCAGCCTGGTCAGGTGCTTTTTTCTGCACTTTCAGCTGCATCGTCGTATCCAACCCGTTGCGCACTTCCACCAGGATTCCATCAGAAAGGCCAAGCTCCACCGGGCGCTTTTCAAACACCCGATCGGCGGTCTGCACTTCTACAAACGCTTTTTCCTCCTCAAACAACACGTCGCGCTCTTTGATGGCAATTACTTGTTTGCGCCGATCAAAGATAATATCGGCATTGGCACTATACCCCGCCCGCAGAAAAATTTTATTGGTCGGCTTTACGGCAGCCCGCACCTCAAATTTCACGGTGCCTTCTTCTTCTAAGCCTTTCGGCGAAATAAACTCCAGTGTCGCCTCAAATTTTTCGCTTTCAATGGCCCCGACCGTGACTTCCAGCTGCATGCCTTCTTTGAGTTTGCCCACCTCTGCTTCGTCTACTTTTCCTTCAAAAATAAGCGAATTCATATCAGCAATGATTGCAACGCTGGTGCCTTCGTTAAAATTATTGCGCTCAATGACCGACGAGCCAACTTCCACCGGGATATCCAAAACCATGCCATCTATGGTGGAAACCACCACGTTGGCAATTTGCTTCGATTGCCGCGACGCGCCTTCCCGCAGCAATTGCAGGTTGTTCAGGGCTGCGTCCAATTCCTGTTTCTGGATGTCCAACGTGGTCTCAAATTGCTTGATGCTATTGCCCGCCACAATCCGGGAATTTTCAAAAGCAGCTTTTTGGATCTCCAGATCCACCTTAAAACGGTTGTACTCCTGCTGCGAAATAACGCCTTCTTCAAAAAGGCCGCGCTGCCGTTCTTCTTCACGTCTGGCGTTTTCGTAGCTGACTTTAGCGCCTTCCACATCTAAGTTGCGGCGGTTCAATTCGCGCTGGCGATCCAGCTCGCGCTGGGCTTCTTTCAGGCGCAGTCGGGCAATTTCAACGTTGGATTGGGCAGCGTTGATGTTCAGTTCGCTTGGAATCAACTGGATGCGCGCAACAGGCTGTCCTTTTTTAACAATTTGTCCCGCCTCAACAAATAACGCTTCTACCACACCCGACACCTGCGGCTTGATGTGCACCTCCAGGCGGGGTTTAATGGCGCCGGTGGCCACAGCCTTTTTGACGATGTCGGATACAACCGGTTTTTCCAGCTCAAAATCGCCGGCATCGGAGCGGCCCTGCTGGACAAAATAATAGATCAGTCCGATGGAAGCCAGCAACAAAAAAGCGCCCGCAGAAATTAGACAGCCTCTTCTCATGAGTTATCAGGTTTTATCTGTTTTGTTTGAATGTTATTCGTCTTTTAATGCCAGCACCGGATTCACCCGCGCGGCGTTCATTGCCGGGATCAGGCCTGCAACAGCTCCGGCAATCACCAGTAAGATCATCGCACTGAGGCCAATGGTCAGGTTAACCTGCGGATTGTAGAAATTTTCCGAATCCATATTATTGGACATCATGATGTAATTCAGCCCGCCAACTACGAGCGTCCCGGCAAGCAGGCCCAAATACCCCGAAAGTGCAGTGATGAAGACCGATTCGGTCAGGATCATGCTGATGATAGACCGCGGAGTAGCGCCAAGTGCTTTCCGGAGCCCAATTTCCCGGGTGCGTTCCTTCACAATGATAAGCATGATGTTGCTGACGCCCACAATTCCGGCCAGCAGAGTGCCGATGCCCACAAACCAAAGGAAAGCTTTGATGCCGGTGAACAAATTTTTGAATTGCTGAAATTCTTCTTCGAGGTTAAACCCGCCAATGCCCTGGGGGTCATTGGGGTCTACATGGTGGCGTTGCCGGAGCAGGGCTTTCACTTTGGGCTCGACTTCGCTGACCATCACATTGGGCGCCGACGAGCATACGAAGTAATCCACATCTCCACCGGCTGCAAAAGCACGGTGCATTGTCGGCAACGGAATGACGATGGATTCCTGGTCTTCTTCGTTCCAGGGTTTGAGTTGGGAGGGTCCAAAAACGCCCGCAACCGTGAATTCAACACCCCGGATGCGGATGGCTTTGCCAACACAACCAACGGCATCTTTGCCGTATAATACATCCCGCACCCGGGTTCCGATGATGGCCATTTTGCGGCATTCTGCCACATCGCGGTCGTTGATGTAGCGGCCCTCGTACACCTTTAGTGCTTCAATCCGAATCATATCGCCCAGTTCCCCCCGAATTTCGTAGCGCTCGCTTTTGTCACCCGCAGCTGCAATCGTTTGCGGCAGGGACAACCGGGGCGCGATGTACGCAACTTCCGGGATATTGTCTTTGATTGCCTGAATATCCGCCAATTTCAGCTGTGGCCTGCGCCCGGGTTGAAACCCCTGATAGGGCAGGGAAGTACGCGTAGCCCAGGTGTACATCACGTTTTTTGCGCGGTCGCCAAAGTTTCGGGTGACGCCGTTTTCGAGCCCTTTTCCCATGCCCAGCACAAAAATGAGCATAAAAATACCCCAAAAAACGCCCAGCGCTGTGAGCGCAGTGCGCAACTTGTGTTTTTGCATGGTGGCAAAAATTTCCTGCCAGGTGTCGCGGTCAAACATAATTTGGCGGTTTTGTGATGTTTATTTTTTACCACATATTTTTTCACCACATACGAGTTCACATAGAATTATTCACAATAGACCACATAGCTGTTTCGCCGACTAGAGAAGGAGTACTATGTGTCCTATGTGAAAACACCTATTGTGAACTCGTATGTGGTAAAAAAAACTCCTATTCAGTTTTCATAGCGATTACCGGATTGATCCTTGCCGCCTGCAATGCGGGCATCAACCCGGCCAGTGCCCCGGCAATAGCCAATACCGTCACTGCGCTCAGTGCAACAGTAAGATTCACTTGGGGGTGTCTGAAAAAATCCAGTTCCAGCACGCTCAGCAGGCTGATGACGCCAACGCCTGCCAATAAACCTAAGTATCCGGCGACGGAAGTGATGAAAACGGATTCCTGAAGGATCATGGCAATAATGGAATAAGGCGTTGCCCCCAGCGCTTTCCGGATCCCGATTTCTTTGGTTCGGTCTTTGACGATGATGAGCATGATGTTACTGACGCCTATCACCCCGGCAATGATGCTGCCGATGCCGACAAACCAGACAAACGCCCGGATGGCCGCAAACAAGCCCTGCACCTCTTCGTATTGTTCTGCAACATTGTTGATGTACAACGCTTTTTCGTCATTGGCATCAAATTGAAGGCGGCCTGCAAATGCTTCGCGGACTTTCGCTTCCAGTTTTTTCATTTCCGGGACAGACAGATCGCCTGCCGTGAACATGAGCTGGTGGATGTCATCCGTGCCCGAATAGACTTTTTGGGCGGTAGTGATGGGCAGGTAAATGATGCGCATTTCATTTTCGCTGCCGGTATCGGTGTATACCCCAACAATGGTGTAGACGATGCCGCCGATATTGATTTCTTTGCCAATTGGATCTTCCCCTTTATCAAAGATGTTTTCCTTGACCACCCTGCCGATGATGGCCACTTTGCGGTATTGTACGATGTCCGTTTCATTAAGGTAGCGGCCACGTTCCATAGAGGTATTTTCGAGGTACTGGTGGCCGGGATGAACAGATCGGATCGGAAAAGCCAACGTTTTGTTGCCGTATTTGACGGTGCGATCTCCAGTCAGGTAGAAGCGTCCGGTGATGTGTTCTACCTCTTTAAACTGCTCGGTGAGGTATTTGTAGTCTTCATTGGTGAACATGATGTCGCGACCTTTAGGCAAGCCTTTGTAGGGAATAGAAGTCGTCCCCCGGCGAAGCCAGATGCTGTTGGTAGCGTCGTCCCGAAACTGGTATTCGACGCCATTTTGGAGGCCATTGCCCGCTCCCTGCAAGATGACCAGCATAAAAATGCCCCAAAAAACCCCAAGCGCAGTGAGTGCGGTGCGCAGTTTATGCCGCCGGATGGTTTGAAAAATCTCCTGCCAGTTGTCGTATTCAAACATGGTATTGGCAATATAAAGTGACCAAAAAGGGTGCTTCAGGATTCGATCAGGCCGTCTTTCAGGCGAATGACCCGGTGCGTCATGGCAGCAATATCGTGTTCGTGCGTAACAATAATCACGGTAATGCCCTGGTCATTCACCCCTTTAAACAGCTCCATAACTTCCTGGGAAGTCTGCGTATCCAACGCGCCGGTGGGTTCATCGGCAAGGATAACTTTAGGCTGGGAAACCAATGCCCGGGCAATAGCCACCCGTTGTTGTTGTCCACCGGATAACTGGTTGGGAAGGTGTTCTGCCCAGTCGCGCAACCCCACCCGGTCTAAGTAGTCCAGGGCGATGTCGCGGCGCATTTTTCGGTCAATTTTTTGATAGTAGAGCGGCAGGGCGACGTTTTCGACCGCAGATTTGAACGGGAGCAGGTTAAAGGATTGGAAAACAAAACCTATGAAGCGGTTGCGGTACATAGCAGCCTGGGTTTGCGTCAGGTTTTTGATCGCAACGTCATTCAGGATGTATTGACCTTCGTCATAATCGTCGAGGATGCCCAGAATGTTGAGCAGGGTTGATTTTCCGGATCCGGAAGACCCCATAATGGAGATAAATTCCCCTTCTCCGATGTGTAGGTCTATGCCTTTAAGCACCTGTAAAGAAGTATAATCGGTGCGGTATGCTTTGCGCACTTCCTTTAGCTGAATCATAGATAGTCGGGTGTTAATCAACACTAAGTAAGATGATTTTCTTATAAATTAGGGCATAGAATGGATGAAAATGCATTTTGTGGGGACGAACGCAACTTCATTCCCGGGTTTTCGTAGATAAAAGATGGATGCAGCCGGCGTTTACCCCTATGCCTTGTCTGAATTTTGTATCTTCGCGTGGCAGCATTTTCGGGGCTTTTCCGTTACCCTTGAAAGGACATCAGTAAGACAGAAAGGATATGAAGGATTACGCACACAAACGGGCTTTGATGCGCATTGGCGCTTTTATGGTACTGGCGACGCTTTTGGGCGGTTGCAAATTGGATTCTTTGGGAGAACCGATCGTAGTACCTGATGTAGAACGGGAGTTTTATATTGACCTTTGGGAAAATCTCTATCCCGAAAGCAGGGAACTGGTTTTTAAAATTGAAACCGTTCAGGCGCAGGATTGCGAAAATGCGACCATCTCTTATAACCTGAACCGCACTGGAAATACCGTGAAGCTGTCGCTGAATGCGATTTCGACCCCGGAAGATTGTCAGCAAGGGCCAGCCCAGATTTTTGCCAGCGCGCCCACCGGCAGGTTGAATGGCGGCTTGTACACGATGAAAGTAGACCTGAAAAATACAGTTTTCAATGAAGGCCAGTTGACCGTTACCGGCGATGCCTACTTTTTAGACATGAATACTGATTATGGTTTTATTTTCCGGCACAAAAGCTTGTTGCGTGTACCTGAACAAGCCTATTGGGGATACCTTCCTTACGAAACTCCGGAACAGGAAGATCGTGCAAACGACTTTATCAATGACTTGCAGGGCAGTTCCATCCAGCAAAACTTTTTAGTGGGATATTATGGCTATTTTTCCGTTGAACCCGATACCCGCGTGAGCATCCATGAGAATAGCCTGGAAGGAGTTTCCTACAAGTCTTTCCTTTTCAAATATGAAGGATCAGGCGCTAACATTCGGCAACAGATCAATGCTTTCAGACTTTTGCATGGTGCTGAGTCGGTGCATGTCCTGAATTCAAAAGGCGAAACCTGGTAGTTTCTGCTCTTTAAAGTCCGATAGCTGCGTTATGCCCGGCTCCAAAATCGGTCATTTACGCAATGAAATGGATGGACAACTCTAACTCGAAGGTTGCAACATTTTTCGATGTGCTGCCGCGCGTTTAGCTTCTTTTTTTTTACTTTCTTTCAATTCAAAATTCAGGCCCTCTGCACGAAACTGGTCGTATTTGTCACGATCAAACTGATAAAGCCGGGCCGGGCGATGCGCCACGCCTTCCTGCGTTTGTTCCAGGTCAATGAGCAGGTTCATAGACAAAATCTTCTTCCTGAAATTGCGCTTGTCGAGGTCCGTTTCCAGAATTGCCTCATACAAGTGTTGCAGGGCAGTGAGCGTAAATTGCGGCGGCAACAACTCGAAGCCAACCGGCCTCGTGCGCACCAACCATTTGAGGCGTTGAAAGCAGGCGTTCAGAATTTCAATGTGGTCAAAAGCCAGGTCGTTCACTTTGGAAATGGAATGCCACTGCGCTTTTTGAGCGATGGAAGCCGGCTGCAGGTTGTAGTCACTGATCTTGACCAAAGAAAAATAGGCGATGGTAATGACCCTGCCAAAAGGGTGCCGGTTCGTAGCGCCGAAAGTTTGCACCTGCTCTAAGTAAACGTTTCGCAACCCGGTTAACTCTTCCAAAACGCGTTTTGCCGCAGTGTCTAAGTCTTCATTCGGGTATACGAAGTACCCGGGTAAAGCCCATTTGCCTTTATACGGTGCTTCCCCACGCTTGATCAGCAGTATCTTCAAATCCCCTTCATCAAATCCGAAAATGACATTGTCAACGGTAAATGCGGATTTGAAAAAATCGTTGAATTCAGTCATGTTTTTTGCTTGCTGTTATTTGATGATACCTTCGGCAAATCGTAGGGAAGAATCAGGATTTTTTTAAAATTTTGCCCTTCCAATCCATATAATATAATCCGAAAAGCCAATTGGGCGAAAAATTACCCTTTTTTTGTGGAATCTACAATCGGTTGGGGGGTATTTAGTGTAAAAACAACACTACGGTAAGATGTATTATGCCGGACATCCAATTTTTTATCCCAATCTGAATGACCGGAACTGTTGTAACTTGTCCCCATAAAACGCATCGCTATGCAAGTTGTCGTATTTGGAAAAACAGTCAAAGATAAAGACCTTCCCCATATCCAGCATTTGTTCGATGCCCTGCACGATGAAGGCATCAATGCCTATGTGTACAAACCTTATCTGGAAGATTTGAAAGGGTTGATCAACTTCAGGCGCGATGTAGGCATATTTGAAGGATACCTTGATTTTATCGTCCATAAAATTGATTTTTTTATTGCCCTCGGCGGCGACGGCACTATCCTGGAAGCAGTGACGCATGTTCGCGACAGCCAGGTGCCCATTGTTGGCATCAACCTGGGGCGGTTGGGTTTTTTGGCCAGCATTGAAAAAAAACGGGTTGCCAATGCCATCCAGTTACTCAATCGGGGCATGTATGCTTTGGATGAACGGGGATTGCTCTATTTGGAATCGAATCTGCCTATTTTCGGAGAAACCCGTTTTGCACTCAACGACTGCACCATTCACAAGCGCGACACCTCTTCCATGGTCACCATTCACACTTACGTCAATGGCGCTTACCTGAACTCCTATTGGGCAGATGGCCTGATCATTGCCACCCCAACCGGCTCCACTGGGTATTCCCTGAGTTGCGGCGGCCCCATTATTTTTCCGACTTCGGATGATTTCGTCATCACCCCTGTGGCGCCGCATAACCTGAGCGTCCGGCCCGTGGTTATTTCTGATAATTCGGTGATCTCCTTTGAAGTGGAAGGCCGTGCAGAAAATTTCCTTTGCACCCTCGACTCCCGATTCGAAATCATCACGGCTGCACATCAATTGGCCGTAAGGCGCAATGATTTTAACATCAAATTAGTGCAGCTTCAGGAGGTTGGTTTTTTGCAAACCATGCGCAATAAATTGGCCTGGGGGGCAGATTCGAGAAACATGTAACCGATGAACAGGAGAGAACTTTTTCTAAACTTCTTATGGGCGCATCTGCCTTTTTACAAAAAAAAAGAGCCGGCTATGAATCAGGAAACTTTTAACAAAATCTGGAAAATGATGGGGTTGCGTTACACCTCGCATCCCTGGCATGGCATTTCAATCGGAGCAGCAGTGCCTGATACGGTCACCGCTTTCATCGAGGTCATTCCTTCGGATACTGTGAAATACGAAGTAGACAAACCCAGCGGCTACCTGAAAATAGACCGCCCGCAGAAGTTTTCCAACATTGTACCTGCTTTGTACGGCTTTATTCCCCAAACGTATTGCAAAGAAAATGTCGGCAAATTTTGCATGGAACAAACCGGGCGAACCGGTATTATGGGCGACGACGATCCGCTTGACATCTGTGTGCTGACCGAACGCGAGGTGACCCACGGCAATATCCTGATACAGGCGGTTCCAATCGGAGGATTGCGTATGATTGACGGAGGGCAGGCCGACGATAAAATTATTGCCGTGTTGAAACAGGACGAAGTGTATGGGCACTGGGGCGACATCAACGAAATTCCTGCCCCGCTCGTAGACCGGCTTCGGCATTATTTTTTGACCTATAAACAACTGCCGGGAGAAACACCCCGATGTGAAATCACGCACGTGTATGGCCGTGATGAAGCCCACGAGGTGATCCGGCGCAGCCAACAGGATTATGCGCATTATTTTGGCAATCTGGAAGCAGATTTGTCGAAGGCACTTTTGGAGGAATTTAATTCCGGCAACCAGAAAAAGTAGAGAGAGAGAGCCTTACCACACCAACCTCCGCCAGAAACTATCTAATTGCGCTTTTAGCGCCTCTGCTTTACCCTGGTATTCATTTTGCGGGTCTGCAATTACTTTCTCTAAGGCCGCCTGCACTTCCGCTTCCGGCGCTTCCTGAGCCAGCAAAATAATCACCCGGTTCCACGAAACCTGGTCGCTGTAATAACGCATTCGGGTTTCATCAAGACCAGCAGCCCTCGACAACGTCAGTACTTCTCCAAAAGCAATGAGCGCTTCTGAATACAATTTTTGTTCCATCAGGCGGTGCGCGTCGGCAAAACGGGATTCTAAGCGGCTCCGAAGCGTTTGTTCTCCGCCCATTGTATTGCCGATATTGGGCATGCGGTAGGAGATTTCAGCCAGCCGTTCTGAACTGTAATTCATCGTAGCGTACCAGCTCAATCCGACCCCCACCAGCAAAATGATACTTGCCGCAACAGCCAGCCTGCGCACAAAAACGGGTCGTAAGGTTTTTATAACGGCAGCTTTGCCGGCAGGTGCTCTTGTTTGATGCGCAATTTCCCATCCGGCCATTTTATCGCGCAGGTTTTCCGACCGCAAAGCTGCCAGTCCTTCCAGCACCGGCGCGAGTTCTGTTTCTTGTTCAACCAATTGGGCTTCTGCTTCCCAGCCTGCAAATTTGTCGTTGTAAGCCTGTGAACGCAAAGCTGCCAACCCGTCGAACAAACGCCGGTATTGCGCGGTGTCTATCCGCAAGGTTTCATCCCTTTCAAGCTCCGCTTCAAAACGGGCGGCAGCCTCTGCCTCCAATTGCCCGGCTAAGTACTGCTCGATGGTCGCGATGTCGTAATCTTCCGTGTGCATGATCTTCGTTTTAAATGTGCAAGTTTGCCAATTTGCCTTTTGCAAACTTGCGTATTTGCCTACTTGCAAACTTATCTCAACAACTCCTTCATCTTCTGAAGGCAATCAAACTTGCGCTTCCGCGCGGCGCCTTCGCTGGGCAATCCGAGGTTTTCGGCGACGGCTTCCATCACAAACTCTTTGATGTACACCATTTCCAGTAGCGAACGGCAGGGTTCTCCAATCCGGTCGAGCAGGGCGCGGGCCATTTTTGCTGCGGCTTCCTGGTCGGCAATCCGGTCTGCAATGGGCGCCACAGGTTCGTCCGGAATCTGATCGTCCCAGCCCGTTGTACTGCCGCCTTTCCTCCGAAGCAACACCTTGCCAATTCCGATCAGATAAGTTTTCAAATTGCTCTGAAGCGGTGCTGACAATTTACCGGTGGTTGCGTTGTAGTGAAAAACAACCATGGCATCCTGGAGCAATCCGCTGGCCTCTTCCGGCGACATACGTCCGTATTGCATAAAAAATGCCCGAAATGAACCTCGGTGTTGGTCATAAAACTGCTGCCAGACTGCTTCTCCGCCGTTGCGCAGCAAATTCAGCTGGCTTTCATCTTCCTTGTAGTTGCTCATTGATCGTTGCTTTGTTCGATGCGTTACAAATTTCCATTTATTATACCAGGTTCAACGCTCTTTTTTCCAGAACCGACGCTGGCAGGCAGGCCAATATCTCGTCTTTCAGGGCTTGAATGAGGCGTCGTTTCACATAATCCTGCTGCGTGACCAGCAAAATTTCACGAGCTGGCGCCGGAGAAGCAAAACTTCGCAGCATGTAACGGTGGTCTTCGGGGAGGGTCATGGCGGCAAGTTCGGGCAGAATGGTATAGCCCATTTTCATCTCCACCAGGCGTTTGAGGGTTTCTAAGCTGCCCGCTTCATACCGGAATTGCTTGCCGCAATCGCGTTCCAGGTCGCACAACTTGCGGATGCTGGTGCGCAGGCAATGCCCTTCCTGCAACAACCAGAGGTCTTCTGCATTCAGATCCTCTGCTTTTAGGCCTTCTTTTTGGGTAGGGTCCGAGGTGTAAAGGAAAAAAGCTTCATAAAAAAGCGGTTGCCCTTCTAAGGATTTATCCGGCAACGGCCCGGCCATGATGGCGGCGTCAACGGCGCCGGTTTTGAGTTTTTCTAATAAAGTTTGCGTCAGGTGCTCCGTCACGATAAACTCCATGGCGGGGTACTTGTTGACAAAAGCTTCCAGGAAATAAGGCACTAAATAGGGCGCCAGGGTAGGGATGATTCCGACGCAAAGCCTGCCATTCAGGGCCGCATGCCGTTCTTTGACCAACTCTTGCAACCGGCCAACTTCATTCAGGATTTTACGCGCCTGCCGAATAACAGTTTCTCCGATTTCCGTTGGCACAACGGGTTGGCGGCTGCGGTCAAAAATTTTACAGTCCAGCTCTTCTTCCAATTTCTGAATCATCATGCTGAGGGTTGGCTGCGTGACGTGGCACCCTTCCGCAGCTTTCGCAAAATGCCTTAGATTATCAACTGCCGCGATGTACTCTAATTGCTGAATGTTCATGCTTCATAGATTTTTTCAATTCCTACATCAAAAATATCAGTTTGATTGATTAATTCATAAAAATTACCTTTGCTTATCTCAAAAATACGCGAACGCGTAGTACACGTAAAAAGGGTCGGGAACTTTCGGCATGTTTACGTCAACCACTGACCTCAGCAAATATACGAAAGCTGAAGCCTCTAACCAGATTAGCAACCAAACGAATCAGATGGCAGGTGGTGAATTTTAGGATCAAGTTATTATAAATGTCGTGAAATAATTTTTTTAGAGGCTGCCCAATGTTTACAACGGGGCAGCCTTCTTTATCTCACCAACTTCGGGCAAAAAAACAGGAGCCACCCCGGAAAACCGGAGTGACTCCTGTCGTTAATGCACGTTAGTTTTTCTACTACTAAAAAACTGTTCTATAGTAAATTTTCTACAATTTGGACTTCAATTCTTATCTTTATGGACTAAACGCGCCCATAAAATATGACTGCAAGTTCGCGATAGAAAGCCAATTTAACTTCGACGATTACCGCCCTTTTCACCACTACTTCTTTTTTACATATATTTCGCATCCACTTACCTGTGCCAGGCAAAAAAGCATATCTCTCGCCCCTAATATGCTATTTTTAAGTCTTTTATTTATAACAAGCTTCTCTAAAAACTTTCTAACCTGTAAAGAAATTGCATTTTTTTTGTAATTTTCCAGTGGTATTTCACCAAATATTACAGATTTAACAAAAGTGTTAAAATGGAAAAGAGCAAATTCATTGCGTACCTGCGAAACTTGAGCCCCAAAGAGCTGACCGGATTTGGAAAGTACTTGTCCCGGAATTGTGAAAATCAGGAAGCAACGCTTGCCGTGTTCAACTACATCAAAAACTTCCGCCCGGATTATTCTGACGAAGAAAACCTAAACATTGACTTCGCTTCGGCTAAGATCTTTGAGAAGCCCTGGGCGCAAAACAGCGCAGACAACAGAATCAAGCTGCTGAATACCCTGTCAGATCTGTTTCTCCGGTTGAAGGAATTCCTTATTCATCAAAAAGTAAGGGCAGGTTCCCTTGAAGCGCAGTTATTGTGGCTGGAAATTTTGTTGGCCCGTGAACAATACGCTGATGCAACCAAACATTTGGAGCAGATACAATCCACCATCATGGATCGCATGCCAACAGGGGATCAATATTATTTTCTGAAACTTGCCCTGCCTTACCTTGATTGTTATAAGATTCCAGGTAAGGGACGATTCGAGGGGTATAAAGCATTAATTGACTGCGCTTCCAGCCTGGAAGCTTTTTATGCCTTTACCCAACTCAAACTTGCCTGCGAAATAGCAAGCCGCCGAAAATTTTTGGCTCCCGAAGAGTTAACAGCCCAAGATGGGTTAGGCGCGGCTCTGCCAGGCTTCAACTATGCGCCTGCCTTTTTGGCAGCCAATCCAATCATAAACATCTATTACGAGATTTATCAGCTCCTGCGAAGTGAAGATGGCGCACATTTCGATGAAGCCTTTGACCTGCTGCATCAAAATGCGGGAAAAATTGATCTGGAGGAGCAACTCATTTTGCTGACTTATTTGCAAAATTATGCAGCTAACCAATTGATTAAAGGAGCAAATTGGGTTTCTAAAAAATTACATAAATTGAACCTGTTAGGGCTTCGTCACGGGGCATTCACCTTAAAAGGGCTGCTACCTGTTTCCCAATATTATAACATCATTGCAGTGGCCTGCCAGGCTGGGGAATTTGAATGGGCGGAAACATTTATCGAAGGGTACACACTTGAAATGAAAACGCCTGACAGGACGGATAAAAAATTCCTTGGCCTGGGGATCGTAGCGTTCAGGCAAAAAGCATTTCAAAAAGCGTTGGATCAATTTAAACAGGTTCAATCTGTGGATATTGATGACACCATTCGCTTAAAACCATTATTGCTGGCATGTTGCTATGAAATGGGGCAAGTAGATACGTGGATCATTTACATGAGTAAGGCCTTCTCAAAACAGTTGTCCAGAGAGAAGTATATGAGAAAAGATACCATCATAGCTATGAAAAACTTTGTCAGGTTTTTTAATACGCTGCACCGTGGGAAATTCAATAAAGAGCTGTTAATTAATAAAATACAGACCAATCATGCTTTTTTAAAAGAATGGTTACTTGAAAAAGCAAACGATCATCCTGATGCCCGGTAACAAAATCCGCCGCCCATAAGCCCGGCTCATGAGCGGCGGTTGCCGTGTTATTCAGCGTAATGCATTAGAGGATAATATCCACCCAGATGATTTCTCCGGAATACTGCGCTTCGCAAACCGCTTTGACATGGACGGTATAAGTACCGGCAGGCAGTCCCGTGAAGGTGTGATACAGGTTCGTAGTTGGCACCGGCTGGCTTGTATAATGGTCTTCTCTCCGGTAATACCATACTTCGAAACCGTCCGGGCTGCCCGCTGCATTCCAGGAGAAAGAGATGGCGCCTGAACCCTGATTCGTAATGTCGAGGTTGTAAGGATCCATGCATAGGCATTCCGTTTCCGGTTGAACCGGCGAGGAATAGCTCTGGAAAACCTGGGCCAAAAGCGCCAGCAAAAGAACGGTCATGAAGGCGCCCCATCGTCCTCTTTTTTGTGCATTTTTCATAGTAAGATAAGAATTGAAATGGAGGAAATGCGATGGCAGGAAACGGTAAGTAACAGGCAGAAAAAGGGCATCTTGCCTGCAGGGTGCAATACTGCAGGCAATTCAAAAATTGAACTTCTCCTTGCGGGCACTAGTAAACCGAAAGAAGAAGCATACCGCCTTGTCTTGTGAAACTACTCTTGTCAGGGAAGTCGGAAGGATACGATCGCAGCATTCGTTGCCGGAGGTATTTCCTCGCCGTGCCGTGCCTGTCATCATGTTCGACGAAGGCAAAGGTATGGGCGAAGTGAAGAAAAATCAATTTAATTGACTGATTTACAAATATTTATAAAAATTTCTGTGGATTTCCGTGAATTTCTATAGATCCATCCTGACAGCTCGGACGCTAAAGAACAGCCCCTACAATCGCCCAACCAACTCCAAAAGTCCCGCCACAATCTGGCTCCGCTCCACCGTGGCCTCATCATTCCGGATGGTTCCGATGCGTAGTTTACGGGTCATGGCTTCCCAGCGGGAGGAAATTTGCAACGCTTCCAGATGGGATTCTTCATCCCGGGATGCGGTGAAGTCAATTACGGCCTGAATTGCAGCTTCCGGCCTCCCGGAGGCAATCATCCGCTGCAATTTTTGGATGTATTCTGTTGTGACGGGGCTCCGATCCGGTTTTTTGCCTGTTGATCCCGGAGTTGCCGCTTCTTTAGTGCCGTAATAATGGTGGCTTATTTCAATGCGTTCCGCCGATTGTACATATTTATCTCCTCCGACAGCGTCCGTACTCTTATGCTCCTGATGATGGGTAACGCTGTTGTTGTCTCCGAGCCGGAAGTCGCCCCCCACCGTGATATTGCTGCCCTGAATGACGTTTTTGCTGTCGAAAATCGTCACACCGGCGTTCCCCGATTTTTTGGCTTCCACCAGTAAACGCTCCAATTCTGCCTGGAGCGCCGTTTTTCCTTCAAGCGCGTGTCTCAGGGCAATGCGCGCCTCGGCTTTCACATCGGCATCATCCGGCGCATTTTTTAAAGCATTGTATTCCTCTGCCAGCAGAGATTTTACTTTTTGCCACAAAGCCACGGCAGATTCGCTCGTTGTGCGGCTAAAATCCTGTCCGCCAGCTTCCATTTTGGTGATTGGCAATGTCATTTCGAGCATTTGTTTTGCCAATTCCTTCACATCCATACCTACGAATTTAAACTGAGATATATCTAACTGGTCAAGCATTTCAAAAATAAAAGCCGCCATATTGGCTGCTGCCCGTTCCTGCGAACCACCGGCATCTGCATGCGATTTACCTTCCAAAAGGTCAGAAATGCCCCGGATGTTGCCAAACCGGATGCCGGTATGAAACTGCATGGCCTGGCCGAAACCAATGGATTCCATTTCTAAAGCCGTCGTATCGTTGAACGATTGCTTCAGGAGGCGGTAAACGGCTCCGTCGGTGGCTGCAATCACTTTATCCCCGGAAGCGATGGGTCCAAAAACCACTTTTGCTCCAGGGGGGCCGCCCACGACCCTTTTTTGCCACCGATCATTTCCCGCAACAGATTGGGCAGTTGCCAGTAAGTCCTTGCTGTAATATCCGGCTTCCGGTCGAACAACGAAGCCAGTCTCCGTTTCTTTTCCAGATTCATAGCCATAAAACTTCGTCCCAACGACCACATCCCCCAATACTACATCTTTAACCCCTCCGGCGATACCTGCCAGGATAACTACAACCGGCTCAAAAAGACGAATTGTTTTTTCTGTTGCCAGTGCAACAGTGCTGTTCCCTGACCCCGTCTGATGAGTGACAATATTGAAGACGCCATTTTTGCCTTCAAACTGCCCGGATACATAGCGACTTCCTTCAACCGCCCTTTCTGTTTGCGAAATCAAATGCGCCAGAATCGCTTTATGCTCCAGCGGAATTGGCGTGAGTATGGCAATATGATTCATCGGAAAAAAAATAATTGACCATGAAAAAAAACACCTGCTCACTCCTCCCCGAAACATAAACCTCCGGCTTCTATATATAGAGGGGTTCTATCAAAAACAAATTTGGCACAGTTTATTCTTTAAAGCAAATACGGGTTTTGCCCAAATCACCGAACTTTTCGTACCTTTGTTTTTACCCCAATCGTTTCAATTACTTCGATTAGTTGTTAATTTTAGCCGCTGGATTCTAATTTAAATCATTAATAATCAAAATTTTAAAAACAAAACTACTCCCACTTAAACCTTTCGCTTGATTTTATGGCCGCATTGCAATTTTCACCGTAAAAAAAAACGGAATTTTATGAAAAATAGTAAATTTTTGTCCTTTTTGGGTACGCTGAGCAAAAAAGAGCTGGTCGCATTTGAACAATACCTGCTGTTTTTCCACCGAAAAGAAAAAATTGCACTCCTCGTGTTCTCCTACCTCAAACCTTTTTATCCAAAGTTCAATACCCCGGCAATTGCATTTGAATTTGCCTATCAGGAAATATTTGGGTCTCCGCTGCCCGTAGAGCCCAAGGGCGGAAAGAATAAAGCAAAAAAACTGCTGAATGCACTTTCAGACTTGTTCCTGTTTCTAAAGGAATTCCTCATCATCCAAAAAGTAAAGAAATATCCTTTAGAAAAAGAGCTGCTATGGTCGGGTGTTTTACTGGACAGAAGAAAGGTCCGGGCGTTTGAAACACATTATCCCAAACTGAAAAAAAAGGTCAACTCGTCCCCGGTAGATGTTCCCGGTTATCTGGACAAACTTGCAGCAAGCTACATTCCAAACTACCTGTTACTTGAGGATAATTCAGCCAGGAGCATTGCCTCTTTGTTAACCTTCATTGATGATTTGGATTGTTTTTATACAAGTACCCGTTTAAAAATGGCCTGCGAAATCGCAACGCAAAAGAATGTACTGGCGCTAAATCTGCCAATGGACTCTGCGTTTCAGGCCGTAAGTTTAGTAGGGGTTCTTTCTCCAAATTTAAAAAAAAGCAACCCCCTCATCGCCATCTACATGGAGTTGTTCCTGCTCATTGTGAATAAACAGCACGAAAGCTTCAAAAAAGTGGAGTCACTATTGCGGGCAAATACGGACAGGATCGAAAACCGGGAACAGCACATAATCGTTATTCACCTCTTAAATTATGCTGCTGCCCAAATCCGACTGGGCCATCCGGAGGGTTGGAGCATGGTTCATCGCTTGAATGAATATGGCATCAAAAGGAAGCTTTTCATTGAAGGGGGGAGTATGTCGCCGGTTCAATTTACCAACATCATCAATGCTGCCTGTAAAACCAGATCCTTTAGATGGGCTCAAAACTTCGTCAAAACGTATGCCCCATATCTCGGGGAGGACATCCGCGAAAACAACATAGCATTGGGACAAGCCCAAATTGCTTTTGAACAGGGTTTTTATAAAAAGACGATGAGTGTCCTGAAGAAAAACCCCGGCGGCGACCTGTTTTATGAGCTTCGTGCCAGGTCCCTGACGTTGAGGAGCATCTGTGAACTCCGCCAGGAAGTGGTTGAAATCCAGAAATACTGTTTTGCTTTTGAACAATATATCTTCCGAAACAAGAAAAGGAATACCGAAGCGATTGCGTCAGTCCTCAATTTTATTAAAATGCTCAAAATCGTGATTTTCAGAAAAAAAGACAAAGAACGCATCATCAATGAGATAAAAACTCTGAAGCCGATTCAATTTGAAGACTGGCTGCTCCGGCAAGTGGAGGTATACTATGCAGCTGCCCCCAGCCGCATGAAGGGCAAGTTGCGTGGCAAGTCCGGAAATCAACTCAAAACTTAAGCTGCCTTGCATTTTGCGCCAGCATTTGCAGGGAATTCCAATATCGGTCGTAAAGTGCAGGATTGCTTTTTTTAGAAAATTCAAGAACGGGACAATTGGCACGCGAAACCCCATAGACATAATGCGAAACCATAATTTTCCCGTCGGGACTATCCCCATCAACGGTCATGAAATAATTGGCAGGGATATGTTGGTAGGCGAATATTTCAAAAGTGCCGCGGTACCCGGCGTTGATGAATTGCTGTTGCACCTTACCGAGCTTTTCAATGGCTTCTCTGATTTTGCCAATGCTTTTCAACTCATCGGGTAAGTGTTTGGCCCGGTCGCTGAAATACAGCTGGGTTTCTTCGCAGTCGGGATCCAGCAGGTAGCATTTAAAATTGACGCCCTTAGCCAAAAGCTCCTGCACATGGTGCTTGAACTCTTTTTCATTCCGGGAGAAAAAATAGCCTGCAAAGGTATTCAGCACCACCCCAAACTCGATGACTTCCTGTTTTGCATCAGAAATGAAATCCACTTTTTGAGCGATGGTCAGGCGGCCGTCTTCGTAAAATGTGAATCCAGGATGAGCCGAAGGGTGCACTGTTGTTTCGATTTTTATAGGGATTGGGGCCCAATTGGATGGTACAGCTTCACCATATTGAGTCTCTTCCCATTCCACACCGATTTCCCTGCGGATAAGTTCCTGAATGCCTTCAGCCGCTATTTTCAGTATTTTGTTGCCCCCTTCCTTCTTTCGGACAATTTTGCTAAACGCTGATTCAGATACAATGAACCCAAGTACTTCCATTTTTTCAACGATCTGTAGTTGGGAATACCCTTGTTTCTCCTTGAGCAATACCACCCCAGCCTGGATGATGTCTATGCTGCGTTGTCTGATCGGGCCTCCTGGTTTATCCGCCATAAGTATTTGATTTTTTGAATGCATTGCTGCGTTAAGATACAAAAATTCCCTTCCCTGCTCCGGATCAGACCGTTTTGGCAGCATCCAGCACCATCAGGATACCTGCATTGCCGCATTGCGGGTCGTTCAGGTAGTTTTTTACGATGCGAACCAAAACAAACCCCACCTTTTGTTGCGGGGTAATGGTGGGGTCTGTTAATTCACCATTCAACACCCGGGCGCCGTATGCATCAATGGTCAAATGGTCTTTATAGGGCAAATACCCGTTCAGCATACCCACAGTTACCTGCCCTTTCAACCCCAGTTTACGGCATAATTCCTGCCGGGTTCGGTACAAAGCACGCGCCACGCCTTGTCCGCGATAAGCAGGATCAACGCCCATATCCATGCCGTACAACCATACGCCCTGCGGGTCGTGGGTATTCAACCATAAGTTATCCGAAATTTCCAGGAAGGTATGGTCTGCTTCGAGTGGGTGGTTGGTGCGCATGGTGCTGCTCATCGCAATCAGACGCTCTCCGTCCGTCACCACAAATTGCCCTTCCGGAAACAGCTCGATGTGTCGCAAATAGTGTGGTGCGGCGAGCCTTTCTTCTTCAGCGAGCGTAGGGAATACCGTTCGTTGGAGCGCTTCCAATTTTATTACATCCGCCGGGATGGTGTTACGGATCAAATACATTAGTTTTTATTTTTATAATAACCAACTGATAATTAAATGTTTAAAAAAAAATCAGGTGGTTAATTTCCAAATCACACCGGATTCCTGCTTTAAAATTCAAAGAGCAGGAATAATTTTTTCACCTCAAATTTATGTGTTGTTGGGATGATGTTGTTAAATTTGGGCAACGGTTGAGGTCTGTTTTGTAAATTGTTACCAAACTTTATACGGAACGGCCTGCACCAACCGTTAAGTAACGGAACCTTATACTTACTTCCCCTTTTGTAACGACGCTTTCTTCCCCCGGATATTGGGTGTCAAACTATTCCCTGTTGAGAAACTTAATATGCTTCAAAGTTACCTTTGAAAACTGTATGCCATTCAGGCATGTTAATCCTGTATGAGTTAGTGCCCAAAAACGGTTAAACCATAATCCTATGAACTTTGGTGCTCCCAAAAATGTCGTAACAATCGACGTAGTCATCGCTTTGATTGTATTTCTGGTCTGCGTTTTTCTGTCCTGCGCCATGCATTCGGACACTATCGCCGGATTCGCTACCGGTTGAGCGCTTTTCAGAGAAACAATTAAGTATACTAAAACCGATTAGCGTTACCTGTTTTGTAATTATCGCTGTACCTTTCCTCTTTCGCTTTACCCGCGTATGGAGCAAAACAGCAATCAGCAAAGACAGCAGTACAACGCAGCGTTCAAACATGCCTTAGATGCATTGAACGCTTCGCAACGCGAGGCGGTTGATCATATCGAAGGCCCGATGCTGGTCATTGCCGGCCCCGGCACTGGCAAAACGCATATCCTGGCCGCCCGCATTGGCCGTATTTTGTCGGAAACCGACGCCCAGGCCAACAATATCCTCTGCCTTACTTTCACCGACGCGGGCGTCCATGCCATGCGCGAACGCCTGCTCCAATGGATCGGCCCGGAAGGACACCGTGTACACATCCACACCTTCCACGCCTTTTGCAACAGCATCATCCAGGATAACCTTGAGTATTTTGGCCGAAGCGACATTGAGCCACTCAGCGAACTCGAACGGGTGGAAATTATCCGCCGCATGCTTGACACGCTCGACCCCGCGCACCCGCTCTACCGCAGCGCAGACGCTTACTTTTATGAATCCCACCTCCGGGATCTTTTTCAGCGCATGAAATCGGAAAACTGGACGCCCGCGCTCCTCCACGAAAAAATTGACACATACCTCGAAGCATTGCCACAACGCCCGGAGTTCAGGTACCAGGTCAACCGAGGGCACCTGCGCAAAGGGGATCCCAAAACGGCGCAAATAGAAGAGGCCCGCCAAAAAATGGAACGGCTCCGCGCAGCCGCAGCGCTTTACCCCCAATATGAATTGGCCTTGCGGCAAATGCGGCGCTACGATTACGACGACATGATCCTGTGGGTTTTGCGCGCATTTGCTGAAAACGAAGCCCTCCTGCGCAGTTATCAGGAGCGCTATCTCTACCTGCTGGTGGATGAATACCAGGATACCAATGGCGCCCAAAATGAGGTCATCCGCCGGTTGATCGCCTACTGGGAGTCGCCCAATGTATTCATTGTTGGCGACGACGACCAGTCCATTTTTGAATTCCAGGGAGCGCGCCTGAAAAACCTGCTGGACTTTTACGCCCAATACCGCGAACAACTGAAGGTAGTGGTGCTCCGCGACAATTATCGCTCTTCCCAACATATTTTAGATGCTTCGCACGGTTTGATCGGCGTCAACGAACGGCGCATTGTAAATAGTTTAGACAACGTGGGTATTCAAAAGATCCTAACTGCCCGCAACGACAACTTCTCCCGCTCGGCTTTTCTGCCGGAGGTGCTGTCTTATGCCAACCTGGCCCAGGAGGAAACCGGCGTAGTCGCCCAGATAGAAGCGCTCTGGCAGAGTGGTTTCCCCTTGCAGGAAGTGGCAGTGATTTACGCCCGGCACAAACAGGTGCGCACGATCGCTTCCCTGCTTGAAAAAAAAGGCATCCCTTACGCAACGCGACGCCGCGTGAACATTCTCGATTTGCCGCTCATCCGCAACATGAGAACCCTGCTGGAATATTGTTATCTCGAATATACCCGGCCTTATAGTGGCGAACACCTGCTTTTTCAAATCCTGCATTTCGATTTTTCGGGCATTCCTCCCAACGCACTGTCGCGGCTGAGCTGGGCCATCGCCGGGACGGGTACCGCTGAAAGGCCCTTCTGGCGCGATGCTTTGCAAACCAAAGGCCCGGAAGCGGATTGGCGCGAAGCCACTACCCGATTTTCCGCTGTTCTGGAAGACCTGATTGCACAGGTGGCCAACCTCGGTTTGCCGGCTTTTCTGGAACGGCTGCTCAACCGCAGCGGCATACTGGGCTTAGTGATTCAGCACCCTGAAAAAGTATGGCTGACCCAGGTGGTGAAAACATTTTTCGATTTCGTTCTCGAAGAGAGCGACCGCAATCCCCGACTCACCCTGCGCCGCCTGCTCGACATCCTGCGCAATATGGACGACAACCGGTTAGCCATCGAAATCAACAAATCAGTCGTCGCCAAAAACGGCGTCAACCTGCTGACGGCTCACAGCGCCAAAGGGCTGGAATTTCAGATCGTTTTTATGATTGATTGTGTCAAAGACGGTTGGGAACCCCAGAGTCGTGGCGGCAACGGCCGTTTTGCACTCCCGGATACGCTTACCTTTTCGGGCGAAGAAGACGCGCTGGAAGCCCGCCGCCGGCTGTTTTATGTAGCCATGACGCGGGCCAAAGAGCGCCTGTACCTCTCCTACAGTCGCCAGGACGCGAAAGGGAAGGATACCCGGCCCGCAGTTTTTATAGATGAGTTGGGCCTTGTCGCTTCAGAACGTACCTTGCCACCCGCCGTGCTGGCGGAAGCTGAATTGCTGCAAATGACCGAAGTGGGGCGCCCCCAAATTCCCGCCGAAGCCGAAGCCGCCATCCATACCCTACTGGAAGGCTTTGTAGTCAGTATTTCCGCGCTGAACCGCTACCTGCGCTGCCCGTTGAGTTTTTATTATGAAAACGTGTTACGGGCGCCCGCCCTGCAAAGCGAAGCGGCCAGCTACGGGTTGGCAGCGCACAACGCCCTGCAACGCCTGTTTGAGCGCATGTTGTCGGCAAAGGGGCAGCGGTTTCCCGGCTTGCGCGAATTCCTGCACCTTTTCGAGCGGGAAATGGAAAGAATGCGGGGCTATTTTCCACCGAAAGCATTCGATCGCCGCGTAGAAACCGGTCGCGCCTACCTGAGTGCCTACTACCATCAGCACATCGAACACTGGCACAAAAAAGTGCGCCTCGAACTTCAGGTTCGCAATGCGGTTGTGGACGGGGTACCGATCACCGGGATCATTGACAAGGTGGAAATCCACGAACACCAAAGCGTGGTGCTGGTAGACTACAAAACGGGCAGTCACCGCGACGCCAAACTGCGTCCACCCGGCGGCGCCCAGCCCTACGGCGGCAGCTACTGGCGGCAATTGGTATTTTACAAACTACTCTACGAAAACTACGACAACAGCGGAAAACGGGCGGATACCGGTGTAATTTCTTATTTGGATCCCGACCCGACTGGCGTGTTTCCCCAGGTCTCCATTGCGCTCAGCAACGAAGACGCCGCTTTCCTGCGCGCACTCCTGCGCGAAACCTACGCCCGCATCCTGAACCACGAATTTTATGAAGGTTGTGGCGAACCCTCTTGTGCCTGGTGCAATTTTGTGCGTTTGAAAGGAACCGTGAATAGTTTTAGCGGGGAGGAGTTAGAGGAACTGGATGATTGAGATCAGTATGCTTCGCCTTACCCCTTACCTCTCTGTTAATATTATACATCAACCACACACAAACCAGCATCGTACACGCCACCACCCAACCCAAAGCCGGGTAATTTTCCAACCGCCCGCTGGTTGTTTGGTGGACGATCAGGCCGGCAATCGCGGAGGAAATCCCTCCGGAGATTTGCGAGACCGATGCATTTACGCCCATGAAGGCGCCCCGGTCCACCTGGGCAGGCACCGCTGTCAACAGCGCCGACGAAGAAATCATGCGCGCCGTAATGCCCGCGAAAAGGATGGCATTAAAAGCAATCAGCAGCCACAATGGCGTGACGCCGAGGTTGGTATAAATCAAAACCAAAAGGATGGATAAGGCCGAACCACCTGCAAAAACGCGCATTGGGCCGACGCGGTCGGTCAACTTGCCAATCAAAGGGCCTGCAATCATTGAACAAATGCCCGTGACTAAATAAATGAGCGGTAAATCTTCTAAGCGTACCCCCAGGTTGTTGACGGCAAAAGCGCTGCCGAACGGCATAAGCATGAACCCGCCCGTTGCCAGCAGGGTTGTTGCCGCAAAGGCGCGCAGGTGGCGCTGTTTGGAAACCGTTCCTATGAGGTGCTGAAAAGCAGAATGGTCTTTCTGAATGGCCAAATGAGCGTCCACCGGTTTCATTTTCCACATAATCAACCCCAAAAGTGGAATGCACAGGCCGGCAATCATCAAAAACGGAGCGTGCCAATCCCATAAATTGGACAAGTACAACCCGGCGGGCAAGCCCAATACCTGGCTTACCGCAAAGGCCATTTGAACAAAACCCATGACCCGTCCCCGGGTTTGCAGTGGAAAAAGATCGGTGATGATGGCAAAAGAGATCGAGCCGATCACCCCGCCAAAAATTCCGGTGATAATGCGGGCAGCCAGCAGTAAAGGGTAGGTGGGCGCAAACCCGCATAAAAAAGTGCCGGCAATGAATCCCGCAAAAAAGAACAGCAGCAACTTTTTTCGGTCGAAACGATCGGCAAAACCCGCCGCCAGCAAACCCGAAGCGCCGGCGCTCAGGGCATAGGCAGAAACAACCAGTCCAAATTGGGAGGGGTTGATGTTTAACAGGGGCATCATCTGCGCGCCAAGCGGCGACAACACCATGAAATCCAGGATGATCGCAAACTGCAGGAAGGCCAATGTGGCAATAAGGAAGATTTGGTATGGGGTGAAAAGCTTTTCTTTAGACATAAGACGAACTGATTACTTTTTGTATTTCTCCGGGATTAATTCCAAAACATTCCCGTTGTATAAGTGGATATTTTTGAAATGCATTTTGCCTTCATGTGCTAGTTTGCCGATCACAATGGAGGGATGTACGCCGTATGCTACTGCGCATTCTTCTACACGGTTTACACTTAAATAGTGTAATTCACCTTTGAGTGTCTCCAGTATTTCCGGGTGCTTTAGCATTTTCGAAGCCATTCTGTTTGCTTCCTCTTCTATTGTGCTATTTTCTCCGTTGTGTAAATTATCCAAAATAAAAGGGACTTCCTCGTTCAGGTGTAGCAATACATGCGCCAACTCATGCGCCAGGGTAAACCAAAAATGGTCTATTCGTTTGTACCTACCAGTATAGACTACAGTTGGGCTACCATTGCTAAAGAAAGCAGCACCATCTATGTCGGTTTTCTCCAAATGAGGCAATGCCAGAAATTTAACCCCAACACGACCGAGTTCATCTAAAAAATCCGAAATGCCATTTTCACTTACTGTATATACTGCAATATTTTGGTAAAGCTCCTCCAATTTTTGGCGCCGGTAATCCTCTACTTGAATTTGTAGTGCTTCTATCTGCGCCTTGCGGTACCAGGTTATTGCGTAAGCAGCATTAAATTGGTTATATACATCTGATTTTCGAGTAAGAAAAGGAAGCAGGTTCTCATCAAAATCTTTAAAATCCAACTCCGTTTTACCCCAGAACTTCAGCGCTTGGCTTTTAAGATCTTCTAAATCCCGAGGCGGCCGCAGCCACCCCTTTTTTATCATATCACGCACAGGCATTCGTGCATAAATTTGAGCTTTAATATCCGCTATTTTTTCTTTTTCGGTGGGCACATCCTGCAACCACAATTGGTAGGCGTAATCAAGATTGAGCCAGTATTGCGCAGAAGTGTCAAAAACTTCTGCCAAAATGCGCGCCATGTCTATGCTTATACTTTTTTTGTTGTTCAGCACTTCGCTGATATGCTTTTGTGAAAAGCCGGTAATTTCAGCAAAGTCTTCCTGATTCCATTCGCGTAGCTCGAGTTGTTCACGGATAAAATAACCGGGACCAAATTTTTTCGCGGGTCTTGATTGAGCTGTACTGATCATGGAGTCAAGCATAGTGGTTTGAAATAGTGAGCAGGTAAAAATCACCAATTGTACAAGATTCGTTTATCCAGTTTATATTCATTTCAAGCCGGTACTTCTGATTTAGCCTCATTGAATGCCGATGCTCGGAGCCTTTTAATTTTTCGAAACGCAGGCCTTTGTCTGAAAGTAAGTCGTGTACGTCTACTGCCGCTTCAATCTTCTGGATCGTTGCAAAGAATTTGTCAATTACCTGTTCCGGCAACTTTAGCTTTCTGGATTTTCCAGAGAGATAAAGGCTTTCCAGTTCTTTGTCATCAAGGAAGACTTTCATTTGACTTAGATGTACTGCAAATATATACCTTTTTGGTAAAAAATCAAAAAACTTTAATAGAGGTAGCTATATTTGATCTGGATAATTCAATTCACAGACATAGCATGACCAAATCCATCCAAAACTGGGCCGGCAACGTCCAATTCAAGCCGGAAAACTACCTGCTCCCGGAGCATCCGGACGAAATCGCAACGTATATCCGGCGCGCCGCAGAAACAGGCAAAAAAATCCGGACGGTGGGCAGCGCGCATAGCTTTTCTCCTTTGATCGAAACGCAGGACTGGCTCCTGTCATTAGATCGCTATCAGGGATTGAGCGCCGTTTCAAAAGCATCCCGAACTGCTACGGCAAAAGCGGGCACAAAGCTTTATACATTAGGTGAACTGCTGTTCCGGGAAGGGCTGGCCATGGAAAACCTCGGCGACATTGACCGGCAATCGCTTGCAGGGGCGCTGACCACAGGAACGCATGGCTCCGGCACGGGTTTTGGCATTTTAGCAACACAGGTGGAAGAACTCAGTCTGATAGACGGCCTGGGAAACCCGCATACTTGTTCACGAACCCAGGCTCCGGAGCTGTTCCGGGCAGCGCTGGTTTCAATGGGTTTGCTGGGGGTCATCACCGAGCTCAAATTGCGCCTGGAGCCGGCCTATCGCCTGCATTATGTGCACCGGAAAGGCAGTCTGGACGAAACCTTAGGAAATCTGGAGGATTACAAACACAACAACCGGAACTTTGAATTCTACTGGTTCCCCCATACCAAATCCGTCCAGCTAAAGTTGGTGAACCGCACGGACGATTCACCCCGCCACAACGGCACACTGCGCTGGATAAATGACGTCCTCATCGAAAATGCCGCTTTTGGGGCTTTGAGCTGCTATGCCCGCAGGTTCCCAAGCCAGGCAATGGGCATAAGCCGGCTATGCGGGAACCTTATTTCAGACGGCGAGCGGGTAGATTGGAGCCACCGCGTTTTTGCCACAACACGTTTGGTGCCTTTTGTAGAAATGGAGTACAACATTCCAACAGAAAACTTTGTTGGAGCGTTTCGTGATATGGAAACGGCCATCAACAAACACCAGTTTGCCGTTCATTTTCCGGTAGAATGCCGCTGGGCAAAAGCAGACGACCTCCTGCTTAGTCCGGCCAATGGCCGCGACAGCGCCTATATCGCCGTACACATGTATAAAGGAATGCCCTGGAAACCTTATTTTGAAACACTGGAAGCCATTTTCAAAGCGCACGGCGGCAGGCCCCATTGGGGGAAAATGAACACTTGCACAACTGAAAATTTCCAAAAAATGTACCCGGATTGGCCGCAATTTCTGGCTATCCGTGAAAAGATGGACCCCAACCGAATTTTTATGAATTCCTATTTCGGGCAATTGATCGGCTGATGTCGGTATCTTTGCTCTTCAAATATTAATTTAGATGGAACCGAGGCTCAAGATTGCCATACAAAAATCAGGTCGTTTGCAGGAAGACTCCCTGCGTTTGCTCCGCGAATGCGGCATCAGGGTGGACGACGGCAAGGACCAACTGCGAGCCCAGGCGCGCAATTTCCCTTTGGATTTACTCTATTTGCGCAATTCCGATATTCCGCAATACATCGAAGACGGGGTCGCCCACGCCGGCATTCTGGGCGAAAACACCTGGTTGGAAAAGCAAAAAGACATCCGGTCGGTCATTTCTTTGGGATTTGCCAAATGCCGCTTGTCGGTAGCCGTTTCCAAAACGACGGAGTATCCCGGCGTGCAATGGCTGCAAGGCAAGCGCATTGCGACTTCTTATCCAAATTCCCTGCGCGCTTTTCTGGAAAAGCACCACATTGAAGCCGAAATCCATGAAATTTCCGGATCGGTAGAAATTGCGCCCAATATTGGCCTTGCCGACGCCATCTGCGACCTGGTCAGCTCGGGCAGTACCCTGTTCCAAAATGGATTGGAAGAAAAAGAAGTTGTGCTGCGCTCGGAAGCGCACCTCTATGCGAACAAACAATTGGATCCTGCGATTGGCAGCATCCTCGATAAACTGATTTTCCGCATTCAGTCGGTGCTTGAAGCGCGGCAACACCGCTACCTGCTGATGAATGCCCCCGTTAGTTCGGTGGAGCGCATCACGCAGATTTTGCCGGGCATGAAAAGCCCGACGGTCATGCCGTTAGCGGTAGAAGGCTGGTGCTCCATCCACACCGTTATTCCCGAAGCGCGTTTTTGGGACATCATTGATGAACTGAAAGCAAGTGGGGCACAAGGTATTTTGATCACGCCGATTGAAAAAATGATCTTATGAACCCGTATATTTTGCCTGAACGGAGCGACTGGCCAAGCCTTATACGTCGTCCGACGATGGATACCGCTTCTTTGGAAACGGTTGTTGACAGTATCCTGCAAGCCGTAAAGGAGGAAGGTGATGTAGCTGTAAAACGCTATACCCAACAATTCGATCAGGCCGAAATTACGGTGCTTGCAGTGAGCGAATCAGAATTCTTAGCGGCTGAACAGGCGTTGGAAGAAGACCTGAAAGCTGCTATCCGCCTTGCAAAAGACAACATCGAGCGCTTCCATGTCCGGCAACACGACACGGTGGAGGTCATAGAAACCATGCCTGGCGTGCGCTGCTGGCGAAAAAGTATGCCGATCGAAAAAGTAGGCCTTTACATTCCAGGGGGCACGGCGCCGTTGTTTTCGACGGTTCTGATGCTGGGCGTACCCGCAGCATTGGCCGGGTGCAACGAGGTGGTCTTGTGTTCCCCCCCACGAACCGACGGCTCCATTCATCCGGCAATTCTGTACGCTGCCCGGCTGGCTGGTATTCGCAGCGTTTTTAAAGTCGGCGGCGTGCAGGCCATTGGCGCCATGGCTTTTGGCACGGAGAGCATCCCGGCAGTTTATAAAATATTCGGGCCGGGTAATCAGTACGTTACCTGCGCCAAACAATTGGTGCAGCGCAGCCGCGTCAGCATTGACCTTCCAGCCGGCCCTTCAGAAGTCCTGGTTTGTGCCGACCACACAGCAAACCCTGAATTTGTTGCCGCTGATCTGTTGTCGCAAGCTGAACACGGCGCCGACAGCCAGGTCGTGTTGGTTGCTTTTGAAGAAACCTTCGTACAGCAAGTGCTGGCAGCCATCGAACAACAATTGGAATCCCTGCCACGCCGCGATATCGCACAGGCAGCTATGGCCAATAGTGTAGCTGTTGTTTTAAAAAACCGTTCAGATGCCACGGACTTCATCAATGCCTACGCCCCGGAGCACTTGATCCTGTCGGTGGAAGATGCCAGCGCATTTTCAGCAGGCATTGCCAACGCCGGTTCGGTTTTTCTCGGGCATTATACCCCGGAATCCGCCGGCGATTATGCCTCCGGCACCAATCACACCCTGCCAACCAACGGGTATGCCCGCACATACAGCGGCGTTTCGCTCGATTCTTTTGTAAAAAAGATCACTTTCCAGGAAATCACCCGCGAAGGATTAGAATTACTCGGCCCTTCGGTGATGTGCATGGCCGAAGCGGAAGCGTTGGTCGGGCATAGCCGGGCAGTAGGGATTAGAATTGGGAATACAACTCCATGACTACATTTATAGAAGGCGTGCAAATCGGCCTCCTCCTCAGCATTTTGGCAGGTCCTTTGCTCTTTGCATTACTGCAGGCAGGTATTGAACGGGGCACACGCGGAGGATTTAGTGTGGCTTTGGGCATCTGGATCAGCGACTGGCTATTTATTGCTGCCTTGCTTTGGGGGTTTTCTTTTTTAAATGAACTGAGTTCGAATCCCAGTTTCCGGTTTTGGATAACGCTGTTGGGCGCTTTTACGCTTGGCGGTAGCGGAGTAAGTATGTTACTTTCCAAAAAAACGCCCGAGCCCGATAATTTTTCTCCTTCCCGGAAAACAGATATCCAATTATTTATCAAAGGTTTTTTGATCAATACGATCAACCCGTTTACTGTTTTTTTCTGGATGGGCGCTATTGGCGCAATGGCTGTTCAGAAGGCGTTTTTGCCCGGTGACTTGTGGACCCTCTGCTTGGGCATTATGTTGACGATCATGCTGGCCGACTCCGCAAAAGTCTTATTCGCCAAAGCGATCCGGCATTTTTTAAGTCCAAACCACATCGTTTGGCTTCGTCGAATTTCCGGAATGGCTTTGTTGGGCTTTGGGCTTTGGTTGTTTGGGCAAATCCTTTTTTTCAATGCAACAGCGTTGCAGTAAAGCAGCGAAACACGTTGGTTCTGCGTCATTATATTAGGTCTCGCACTGTTAGGTGCGAATCCTTTTTTGTCATACTGAACGTTGCAAATCATGTGATTAAGCTGAAGGCAATGCGCTAAGCTAAGCAACGTGAAGTATAAAAGCCGAACCATGCCAGGAAAACATTACCTCTTGCTGCTTGCGTGCAGCCTGCTCCTTTTTGGTTGCAGAGATTTTGCGCTGACCGATATTCCGGAACAGACGCAAGGATTGGCGCCTGTCTATTTGCCTTTAGATTGGCAGGATGTGAAAACCGAACCGGAAAAAACCATAAGCACGCCCGTTCAGGTGATTCGCCGCGAAGGCTATCTGTTTGTGCTGGACGACCGAAAAGGCATTCACATTATTGACCATACTCAGACTGACCTTCTGAATAAGATTGGTTTTTTGAAAGTTCCTGGCTGTAAAAAAATGGCCCTTCATGGCGCGTATCTCTATGTCAACAACTTCCAGGACTTGCTCATTTTTGAAATCGGCTCTGGCGCTGTCTTTACCTTGAAAAAGCGACTTGATAATGCTTTTGAGATGGATTTTGACAGCAATTTCCCTTCACACCATCGTGGCTTTTTTGAATGTGTTGACGACGAACGCGGCCCGGTCATTGATTGGGAGGATGCACTGCTTGTAAGCCCTGAATGCTGGAGATAAGCGCCTGTTTCTTATCCCTTTAAATTCACTACCTTATGAAAAAGCTATTTTTTTTACTGTTTGCCTATTTTACTTTTACCCAACTTTCTTGCCCTGAAATTGATGAGACGCCCTGGGATTGGTTTTCACGTCTATCTTATGATTTCGACATCCAGGATGACAAGCTCTACCTCGCCAATACCCGCAACATCCGGTCGTTTGAGTTGACCGATCCGATCGCACCGGCTTTAACGGGCGCAGCGTTCACTGAAAACGGGGTATTCCAGGTGGAGGCGACACCAGGGTATTGCGCCGTTACAGGCAATTTTACAAGCCTGGTATTTCCACTAAATGTGAATGGCATACCCGAAACACCATTGGAAACCCAGCTTTTTGATGGCTGTTTGCCGGTTGTCTCCCATGCCGGGTATTTTTTTTCACTGGAAAACATCACAGCAGGTTGCCGCAATCCTTCATTCGCACAAGGCAGCATGGTTCGTATCATCCCTGTATCAAATCCACTTCCCGAACAAACAATGATTAAGACGATATCACTTGCCGATCCCCGGGACGTAGCAATTCAGGGCGATCTGCTTTTTATTGCGGACGGATTAAGTGGGCTAAAGGTGTTTTCAATTGCTGACCTTGACCAAATACAACTGCTGTCGCACCGCAGTGATCTGATTGCTACCCGGGTTCAGGTGGGCGAAAACCGGCTCACCGTCGTAAGCGAAAACCGGGTTTTGGTTTTCGATTATTCGAATCCGGCAGCCCTTCACTTGTTGGCAGAAATGCCGTTTTGAAGCTTTGATAATGAGGTATAAAATATCCAAAGCCATGCGCCACACCTGCCTTTTTATTGCTTTTGCCTGGTACTTTCCCTTTGTTGCATTTGCACAACACGCGGATAGTACGGGAGCCGCTCCCCGGCTGATGTTAAAAGCCTCGATCGGCGATTTAATCGGCACACAATATTCGAGAGTCCATCTATCCGCAGCCTGGCGGATGACGCCCCGACAATACGTGGAGGTCGGCGGCGGCAGACTCATTCCGTTTGGTATAGCTGCCCACAAAGTTGCGTGGAATGATTTTTCCGGGTATACATTTGAGGCGTCTTACCGGCTTTTCACAAGACCCCTGACCAGCGTCAACATTCGTCCGTCATGGTGGCTGGCTGGCGGCATAGCTTACCAGGAACTGGAAGGAAACATCAGCGGGGATTTCAGCCGCCAGGATCAAAACTATTCGCAGCGCCTGGAATACGATGTGAAGGATCAGCGCACTGGCGGCAAAGTAAGTGCAGGCCTTTTGTTTTTTTTGGGGAAAAATTTGACGCTGGATTGGGGGATTTCATTTTTTATTTTTGACCGGCAGTGGGCATTCAGCGAATTGCCCGAAGATGTTGTGTTTCTTAAAAATGGCTCGCGCCACTGGCGTTATAGCCATCAACCAAACAGGAAAACAGAAGCGCGAGGTGCTATGATTTTGAAGGTCGGGTGGGTATTTTATTAGGAGCAAGGCAGCAATTAAGCAATCAGAATGGCTTATTGTTCCCGCAAAAAAAGCGATTATTGCATCAAAATTTGATCAGCATGCAAACCTCCGCACCCGGTATGAAAATCATCACCTATAATCTCAACGGCATCCGTTCGGCCCTTTCAAAAGGGTTCATTGATTGGGTGCGCGCCAACGATTTTGACATCATCTGCATTCAGGAAACCAAAGCCCAGGAAGGGCAATTCGACCGGTCTGAATTTGAGGAACTGGGCTACCATCATTATTGGTTTGACGCAGAAAAAAAAGGGTACAGCGGCGTAGCTGTCCTGACCCGAATCAAACCAGACCAGGTCATCAAGGGCTGTGGGATTGATGCCTATGATAGAGAAGGCCGGATCATCCGCTTAGACTTTGGCGACTGGACGCTGCTCAACTGTTATTTTCCTTCAGGCACCACCGGCGATGCGCGTCAGGATTTCAAAATGGAATTCTTAGATAATTTTTATAACTGGGTTGAAGCGTTAAAAAAAGAGCGCCCCAAGCTCATCGTCGTAGGCGACTACAACATCGCGCATACCGAAAAAGACATTCACGACCCGGTGGGCAATAAAAAATCATCCGGCTTCCTGCCCGAAGAACGGGCCTGGATGACCAAGTGGTTCAGCAATGGCTTCACGGACGCTTTCCGCTACCTCAATCCCGACAAAGTTGAATACAGCTGGTGGAGTTTTCGCTTTAATGCCCGTGCCAACAATAAGGGCTGGCGCATTGATTATTTATCGGTTACCGATAACCTGCGCGATCGCCTCCGCGCTTCCGATCATAAGATGAGTGTGGTGCATTCCGATCATTGTGCGGTGTTTTTAGAGCTAGCAGATTAGTATCTGTCCGGGCGGAGCCCGAAGAATAGTACACGCGAGGCGGAGCCATCACGCGAGCGTACAGAACTATAAAAACAGACGCTATTTAAGCGTCATGTTATCAATCAGCCGCACGCCTTCCAACCACGCAGCTACGCACGCTACCACTTGGGGCGCTTCCAGCATGGTCTGTACAGGCTGCAGGGTTTCGGAGTTCACTATTTCAAAATATTCGGGTTCGAATCCGGCATCTGAAAGAGCGGTCATCGCTTCCCGGCTGATTTCACCCGGAAGGGTTCCGTTCATGGCCTTGCTTTGGGCTGCCACCAGTGTTTGATAGATGACAGAGCCTAGTCTGCGCCCCTCGGGAGAAAGGCGCACATTGCGTGAACTCATGGCCAATCCGTCTGCTTCGCGTACGGTGGGCACCACGACCAACTGCACCGGAAATCCGGTGACGCGGATGAGATGCCGAACGATAGCCACCTGTTGAAAATCTTTTTGCCCCATGTAGAGCTGCCCGGGGTCAACAAGGTCTAGCAAACGCTTCACCACCTGGGCAACCCCTTTGAAATGTCCAGGGCGAAAAAGCCCTTCCATGACCTCGTCAAGGCCTTCAAAATCAATTTCAAAGTCGGGAATGGCGCCTGGCGGATAAATTTCTTCGACTTCCGGCATGAAAATCACATCGCATCCAACCTTCGCGAGCAATGCTGCGTCTTTTTCAGGTGTCCGGGGATACTTGTCCAGGTCTGAAAGATCGTTGAACTGGGTGGGATTGACAAAAATGCTGCATACGGTGTAGCATCCGTCGGCCTGAGCGGCGCGGATGAGTGCCAAATGGCCTTCATGCAAAGCCCCCATCGTGGGTATGAACCCGATGGCATTGCTACGACGTTCCCGCAGGATCGTTTTTAAATGGCTCCGGAGATCGGCAGCTTTTTGAAAAATATGCATTGTTTTCTGATGCTTTGATAGCGGCTCAAATATAGACGTTTCCTCAACAAATGTGTCCTGGAAATGGGAAATGAGCCAGTAACAAGTTCATTGAAATCCTTTTTGATTGAAAGTCTTTGAAAAATAGCGGAGTGTGCATTTTTTTTTGTTAATTTTGCGTCCCGTTCATTGACCATAGTAGTTACATGTTCAGCCCGTTGGCGTGTATTGGTAAATAGCCCGGTTGTACCAGGCCTTTCAGAATCACCCGGAGCTGCTATGTGGATAAACTGTATAAACCACTGCGCTGTATGAGCAAAAAGAGAGTGCTGATCGTGACCCAGGAGATGGAACCCTACACCGATCTTTCCGCAATCGCAGAAATTTCCCGCAAATTGCCGCAGTATATTCAGGAGAAAGGTATGGAAATTCGCGTGTTGATGCCCCGTTTTGGCGTCATCAACGAGCGTCGCCATCGGCTCCATGAAGTAGTTAGGCTATCGGGTATGAATATCATCGTAGATGACGATGATTTTCCCCTTATTATTAAGGTCGCTTCCCTGCAGGAAGCCAGGATGCAAGTTTATTTCTTAGACAATGACGATTTTTTTCGTCGCAAGTCCACCTTCGAAAGCGAAGAAGGAACGCCCTACGAAGACAATCCAGACCGGATGGTTTTCTTTTGCAAAGGCGTAATCGAAACCGTTAAGAAATTTGGATGGGCGCCGGACATCATACATTGCCACGGCTGGATGACCAGCCTTATTCCCTTGTATCTCAAGACGGCTTACAAAACCGAACCTTTGTTCCAAAACTCAAAAGTCATTTATTCGATGTACGACAGTCCGTTCGATCAAATGTACTCGGATAAGTTTTTGGCCAAAGCTTCGATCAATAACCTTACACCCGGCGATCTGGCCAGCTACCAGAATGGTTCCGGCGTTACGTTGCACAAAGGGGCGATTGCCTATTCTGATGCGGTGATTGTAGGGAGTGCTTCCGTTGGCGACACCGTGCCTCCAACAGACAAACCTTTATTGCCTTTTCAGGAAGCCGATTATTTAAGCGCCTACCTGGAGTTTTACAACACGCTTTTAGCCGAAAATGAGCCTGCGTAAGTGTTGCGTACCCGGCTCAACATTTTCCCTTGACAGGCTTACCTGCCTTTTGATGTCTCTGATGTCAAAAGGCAGCTCTATTTACTAATTTTCAACCTTAAAAATAACATGAATAAATCAATCACAGTTTTTCTGTTGCTGATGGCGACCCTTTTTTCCTGTACCGATCCAACCAAACTGGGCGCGGACTTACTGGAAGAAGACCAGATCAGCGCCGGATTTACAGATACGCTCTCCCTGATTACCTACACAGTTGAAGGGGATTCGGTGAGAACTTATACAGGAGCCTTTGCTTCACAACTGAACAGGTACCTGTTCGGTGATTTTACGAGCCCTGTTTTTGGCCGTTCTGCCTCCACGCTTTACGTGCAGGCGCGCATGCCCCAGGGCGCAACAGGTTTCGTCGTAGAACCTGGATTTAAAGACACCGATCTGCTGGATTCCATTGTCCTGGTATTGCCGTATGACACCGCCGGGTATTATGGAATAACCAACGAAGTGTTTGGCATGGAGGTGTTTGAATTGTCTGAATCTATGGTAGATACGGCCGATTATTATTCCAATCAAACCTTCCAAACGCTCCCTGTTTCAATCGGCAGCAAATTTTTTATTCCCAAAAAGGACAGTGTGGAGATCGTCACTTACACCGGAACGAACCCGGATACGGTGAAAGTTCCTATGCAACTGCGTATTCCGCTCAACCAGATGTGGGGTAGCGCGTTTATATTCAGGGACACGGCCACGTACAAAAGTGATTCTGCGTTTCTCGACTTTTTCAAAGGCATCCAACTTAAGCCGACTTCGCAGAATGGCGGGCTCATCAGCTTCAACCTGAAATCCGCGACCGGAGGAATCTACATTTATTATACCCGCGACGGCAAAGGCCGCGAATACCAATTGCCTTTCAATGCTCTGGCAGCCCGCGTTGCCAATTATGTAAATGACCACAGCGGCACACCCGTTGCTAATTTCATTACTAACCAGCAATTAGGGGACAGCCTTGTTTTTGTTCAGGGAATGAGAGGCTTGAATACGGCTATTGAAATTCCGAACGCAGCAGCACTTAAAGGACTGATTGTCAATAAAGCGGAATTGGAAGTATTTGTAAATGGGTTAGGCAATAACGTGGATTACCCTTCGTTAGAGTTCCTTTCATTGCTGTACCCAAAAAGCGACAATACCTTTCAGGTCGTCAGTGATATTACCCTGGCTTCTACCCGGAGGTTCAATGTTTTCGGCGGAGTTTTTGAAAAAGGTACGTTGGGGCGGCCGGATGTTTACAGAATGAATATTTCCGCTCATTTTCAGGATGTGATTGACGGACTTGTATCAAATAAACTTTATATTACCGCGTTTCCGAAACCTGAAGACGCAGCGTTTGTAACCTTGTATGGGTCAAAGCATCCACTTTACCCCATTCGGCTAAAGGTTGCATTCACGGATGTTCAATAAATTGTCTTATCCACTCAAAACGAGTATCGCATGTGCGGAATAGTAGCTTACATCGGAAAAAAAGAAGCCTACCCAATTCTAATCAAAGGATTGCAACGATTGGAATATCGCGGATATGACAGTTCCGGTGTTGCTTTACTCAGCAATGGCAGTATCAACGTCCTGAAAAAAAAGGGAAAAGTAAGCGAACTGTCAAACTTCGCAGCAGATCGCCCACACGATGGCACCTTAGGGATTGCCCATACGCGCTGGGCTACACACGGCGCCCCCGATGACATCAATGCACACCCCCATCAATCAGGCGATAAAACCCTGGCGCTGGTTCACAACGGCATTATCGAAAATTATGCCCCGTTGAAAGCTGCCCTGGAACAGGATGGCCATGTTTTTATAAGCGAAACCGATACGGAGGTTTTGACGCACCTGATCGAAGAAATCAAGCGGCGTGAAAACCTGCCCATTGAAGAAGCCGTGCGTCTTGCCCTTACCCGGGTAGTTGGCGCCTACGCCATTGTTGTGGTTGACCGCGACGAACCCGACAAATTGGTAGCAGCCCGCAAAGGCAGTCCGCTGGTAGTCGGCATCGGCGATGACGAATACTTCATGGCTTCGGATGCCACCCCCATCATTGAGCATACTAAACGGGTAATTTACCTGAACGATGAAGAAATCGTGATGGCAACCCGCGATGGCCGCCTCGAAATCAAATCCATCGAAAACGAAGTGCAGACGCCGTTCATTCATGAACTGGACATGCAAATCGAGATGATGGAAAAAAGCGGGTTCGACTATTTCATGCTCAAAGAAATTTATGAGCAGCCCAAAACCATTGGCGATTCCATGCGGGGCCGCCTGAATGCGGAAGAAGGCTGGGTTAAATTGGGCGGTTTGGACGAGTTCACGTCGCGCATTGCAAAAGCGCAACGTTTCATTATTGCTGCCTGCGGCACTTCCTGGCACTCCGGCCTGATTGGAGAATACCTGATTGAAGACCTTGCCCGTATTCCGGTAGAAGTAGAATATGCTTCGGAGTTGCGCTACCGCAACCCGATCATTACGGATGAAGACGTGGTGATTGCCATTTCACAATCCGGAGAAACCGCAGATACGCTGGCAGCACTGGAATTGGCGAAAGAAAAAGGCGCGATGATTTATGGAATCGTCAATGTGGTCGGATCTTCCATCGCCCGCATTACAGACGCCGGTTCTTACATTCACGCCGGGCCTGAAATCGGGGTTGCGTCTACCAAAGCTTTTACGGGGCAGGTTACCCTGCTGACAATGATTGCATTGAGCCTTGCCCAAAAGCGTGGCACCATCAGCGATGAATACTTCCGCAAGTTGTTGAAAGAATTGGGCAATATTCCTGCAAAAGTGAGCAAAGTATTGGAGAGCAACGCGCTGATCCAGTATATTGCCGGCGAAATCAAAGACCGCACCAATGCTTTGTATCTGGGCCGGGGGTATAACTTCCCGGTTGCCCTGGAGGGCGCTTTGAAACTGAAAGAAATTTCCTATATTCACGCCGAAGGATACCCCGCCGCTGAAATGAAGCACGGGCCCATTGCGTTGATTGATGAGGAGATGCCGGTTATTGTGATTGCAACCAATAAGAGCGCTTACGACAAAATTGTGAGCAATATTCAGGAAGTGAAAGCGAGAAAGGGCTTCGTCATTGCAATCGTTACGGAAGGCGATACGGTCATCAGTAAAATTGCTGACCACACCATCGAAATTCCGGATACCGAAGAACCGTTAACCCCGCTGCTTTCTGTGATTCCGTTGCAGTTGTTGTCCTACCACATCGCCGTCATGCGGGGATGTAATGTGGATCAGCCACGCAACCTTGCGAAGTCAGTGACCGTTGAATAATCAACGCGGGTTTGACGCCTGTTTTTTTAGCCTTTAATTTTTACATCAGACATTTTTATTGTCATGGAACATTTTGAAATGGAATACAACTCCCGTCGGGAGGAGCTCATCATACCCGAATACGGCAGGAATATTCAAAACCTGATCCGTTATGCCAAAACCATCGAAGACCGGCGGCATCGCCAGGCGTATGTAGAAAAAATCATCAACCTGATGATGCAGATGCATCCACAAAACCGCAATGCGGACGATTACCGCGAGCGGCTTTGGAAGCATTTGTTTCACATTGCCAATTACGAATTGGACGTGACGCCTCCGGGCGGCATCGTGCCCCGGCCGGAAGACGCGAAGAAAAAACCGGAAAGGGTTCCCTATCCGAGGTCAGAAGCACGTTTCAGGCATTACGGCAACCACGTGCAGCGCCTGATCGAAAAAGCACTGGCCATGGAGAAAGGCGCCAAAAGAGAAGGCTTGGTGAGCGTCATTGGCTCGTATATGAAATTGGCTTATAGAACCTGGAACAAGGAACACTACGTCAGCGATGAAGTCATTAAAACGGACCTGCTGAGCTTATCCAGCGAACAATTGGTGCTGCACGACGACGCTTCCATTGACGGCTTAGCCAACTCTAACCGCCGCCGCCCTGAACAAAACCGCAGCGGCAGCAACACGAATCGCCGTCCGCCAAATAACGGCGGGGGGAATCGCCCCTATCAGCAATACCCGAGCAACCAGTCGCGCAACAACAAAATGATTCGCAAGAAAAAATAAGCGATTTCTATCGTCCTCTATGGTTCCCGGGCATTGAAGTTTGGCAACCATAGAGGATCTGCATTCTATTCCTCATATTCTATTCCTGATTCCTGATGCAGGTCCTCAATACTCCTTCTTCCCGCGCCACCTCAGCCGATGCTTTTGAAGTCATTGGCGGAAAACAATTAAAAGGCGAAATCATCGCGCAAGGCGCCAAAAACGAAGCGCTGCAAGTCATTTCTGCCGTGCTGCTGACTTCCGACGAAGTGACCATTTCCAATATTCCCGACATCCTCGACGTCCGGTTGCTGATTGAATTGCTGAAAGGCCTGGGGGTTACGGTGAACCGGTTGCAGGAAGATACCTACACGTTTTGTGCCGCAGGCGTTGACCTGGCTCACATTGAATCTGAAGATTTTCAGCAGCATGCAGCCCGGATCCGGGGTTCGGTCATGATCATCGGACCTTTAGTGGCGCGGTTTGGAAAAGCATTCCTGCCCAAGCCCGGCGGTGACAAAATTGGCCGCAGGCGATTGGATACGCACTTCCTCGGGCTCGAACAACTCGGCGCGCAATTCCACTACAACCCGGATAAAAACGCGTTTACCGTTGAATCGCACGGCCTGAAAGGAAGTTATATTCTGATGGATGAAATTTCGGTCACGGGCACCGCAAATGTTTTAATGGGCGCCACGCTCGCTGAAGGCACAACCACCATCTACAATGCAGCTTGCGAGCCTTATGTGCAGCAGCTTTGTAAAATGCTCAACCGCATGGGCGCCCGAATCGAAGGCATTGGCTCCAACCTGCTTACCATACAGGGCGTAACCAGCTTAGGCGGAACCACGCACCGGTTGCTACCCGATATGATCGAAGTGGGCAGTTTCATCGGATTGGCGGCCATGACACAATCCGAAATCACCATCAAGTCTGTTCAGATTCCTGAACTGGGCATCATTCCGCGCGTTTTTGAACGCATGGGCATCGCCATGGAATTCCGGGGAGACGATATTTTTGTCCCGGCTCAGGAGCACTACGAAATTCAAAATTTTATTGACGGTTCCATTCTGACCATTTACGATGCCCCCTGGCCCGGCTTCACCCCCGACCTGATGAGCATCATCCTGGTTGTTGCCACACAAGCCAAAGGCAGCGTGCTGGTACACCAGAAAATGTTTGAAAGCCGCCTGTTTTTTGTAGATAAACTGATTGACATGGGCGCGCAGATCATTCTTTGCGACCCGCACCGCGCCAGCGTGATCGGCCTTGACCGCAGGTTCCAGTTGCGCGGCATCGAAATGACTTCGCCGGATATCCGCGCAGGGGTTGCCCTGCTGATCGCCGCCATGTCGGCCAAAGGCAGAAGTGTCATCCACAACATTCACCAGATTGACCGCGGCTACCAATATATTGATACGCGCCTGAATGCGATTGGGGCGGAGATTAGGCGGATGTAGTTTTGGGTAAAAGGCAAGTTTGCAAATTGGCAAAGTGCAAGTTTGCAAAAGGCAAATTGCCAACTTGCAGATTTGCTAATTTGCCTCTTGCCAATTTGCCCCTTGCCCCTTTTTACAGAAAATAGGTTAACATGCTGATCCAGAGACTTAAATCCAAAATACACAGGGCAGTCGTCACACAAGCCGACCTCAACTACGTTGGCAGCATCACCATTGACGAAGACCTGATGGACGCCGCCAACCTCATCGAAGGCGAACGCGTGCAAATCGTCAACAACAACAACGGCGAGCGGTTTGAAACCTACGTGATCGTTGGCGAACGCGGTTCGGGCATGATTTGCCTCAATGGCGCTGCTGCCCGTTTGGTGCAGGTGGGCGACCTCGTCATCATCATGGGCTATGCCTGGATGGAGTTCGAAGAAGCGAAGCTGTTCAAGCCGAGCGTTGTTTTTCCTGACGAGCGCAACAGAGTTGTCTTGTAAATAGTGTCTGTCTTTAACGGTACGCTCGCGCGATGGCTCCGCCTCGCGTGCCCTATTTGTCGGGCTCCGCCTGGCATTAACGCTAAAGAACAGACATTAAATCGTCCTATAAAATTGTAGGCATAAATAAGTCTCTATGTTCGGTCTTTTCAAAAAAAAGGAATCCATGCCCCCGATCCGGGATCTGGTTTGGATGAGCGCCGCAGCTAAAAAGCGGGGCGCGCTGGCTTTGATTGCCGCATCAGAAGACCCGGTCATTGCCGCCTGGTTCGACGAAACCGTCCAGGAATGGCAACAGTTTCTTGATGACGCGGGCCATTCTGTTCGCGTAGAATCCGTCCCATTCCTCCAACCTTTGGATGTGAAAGACCGGAACGTCTTTCTCCTGGAGCATTACCCTCTTGCAAGCCGGGAAACAAAAGTGATGCAAAGCTGGAAGCCGAAGGACGTGGTCGTTTTTGTTTCAATGGAAGACGCGCTCCTGCAACTTTTTGGCGGGGATAACCTTATCGCCCTAATGCAAAAAATGGGTATGGCTGAAAATGAAGCCATGGAACACACCATGATTTCGCGTTCCATCCGCAATGCGCAGGAAAAATTGGATAAAAAGGTGGAGCGTGAGCACAATGCAGATGCTCAGGAGGAATGGTTTAAGATCAATGTGGAAAAATATCCAAAGTAGTTGATCGAAGATCAACGCCGCCTACACCGCTCGCGCGTAGGCGGTGGCTGAGCTGGCGGCTGAGCGACTTGTACTGAGCGAAGTCGAAGTAAGTCGAAGTTCCGCCTCGCGTGTGTCATTCCCGCCAGAGAATCTCGGGCTTCGCCCGATTTTGGGGTCTGCCGGCTAAAGCCAGCGACCACAAGCACTCACTGCTTTGCCACCTTCCCCTGCCAAACTATATTTCCTTCGGCCTTGATGCTACAAAAATACACCCCTCCCGGCAGCCCCTCCAGATTCAACGCCAACTGTGGCTGTCCTTCTGGCAATTCGCCACAGCGCAGTTCCCGTCCCAGGGCATCGCGCAGCGACCAGAAAGCGCCGTGCGGCAAGCGCTGCTGCGGCTCGATGACCACGTAATCCTTCGCCGGATTAGGATAGACTCTCACAGCCATTCCATGAGGGGTAACTTCGCCTGTTGTTGTTACCGTCACCTCCACCCATTCACAATAAGTATCACTCGCATTTTCATTGCTCACGGTGAGGCACACTTCATAAACACCCGGCGCAGTATATTCATGCACCGGATTTTGCTCGGTACTCCCTGCCGATCCATCCCCAAAATCCCACTGCCATTGGGTAGGAAAAAACAGGCTGTAATCCCAGAAGGTGGCCTCTAATTCCTGCTCCGCATGCTGAAACGTTGCCTGCGGATGATGGTCTATACCGAGGGTGTCGCAGGGGCTGCCATCCCAGGGGCCGAGGCCGTAGTAGGGGTGGTTGGGGATGGAGCGACCAAGATTATGGCTGAAAGATAAGGCATTTTTTTCAAAATTACATGCTAATCCGCTAGCATTTGGATTGTGAATAACGTGTAATTCTTTAAGGTTATAGCCGGAAACATAAATCTTTTGATCGGGTGCCAACTGGATCATCGCAAAGTCTGTTCCGCTGGGGGGAGGAGGTAATGCATCAATTGTAATACGGGATGCGGCGATGTCTTGTACCCAGCTATCGTATTGATAAAGATTTCGATCCGAGGAAAGGTACAAATAGCGGGAATTTGGAGAAAAAGCAATGCCCCCGTGATAAGCAGTATCTCGGTAAATTAAGTGTAGAGGATTAGATAATAAGCCTGTACTGCGATCAAAGTCATAAATATCGAGATATTGATCTTGAGCTGCTTTATAAAGATTGAGTTTAGCATACTTGGTGCCATCAGGTGAAAAAACGGCCTGGCCGACCCCTGAAGGAGATGCATTCCCCACATTTTCTATTTCAAGTTCAGTAACTCCATCTGGTCCAAGTAAAAACCGATGATAAGTATTGGAAAAATATTTAAATACAATGAGCCACCAATCCCGCCCATTGGCATGGCGAACAGCAGTTAGTTTTCCCAGGCTGACTTGATTTTCTTCTAAAATAACATTCTTTTCTAAAACCACCCCTTGAAGTTGATTAAAAGAAAAATTAATTATAGAATAAAAAAAGGGAAATACACTGGATACAACCTCGTATTCATCCATTTCCTGGTATTCTCTTCTGCCGTGAAAAAGATAGTATAAGCTATCAGATCCGGGCATGGGCAAAGCAATTGCGCCCTGGTCAAGGGGCTGCCCATAAGGCAACCAATCATCGGTCATTACCCCCGGGTTCAGCCCTTCCCCGTTCTCGATGATTTCATGATGTTGGTTCATGATAATAAAGCCGTTAGAAGAAAACAGCAAATTGCCGTCAGCATCGCACATCCCAGTATTAGCAATATCTATATTAATTGTCTTAGGTCGTTCATGAAGGGAAACAGGAGCATCCTTAAAGTCCAGCCAGAAGTTTCTAGTCTGAAGGCTCATTGATCCCCATCCGAAAGTCCAGATATAATCGCGCTTTTCACGGATGAAAGCTTGCTGTGAAATAACGAATATGGGCGTAAGGAAGAAAATTGAAACGATTATAAGTCTGATCATGGCTATAAAATAAACAGCCGGAGCTTCTCAAGTAGAAGAAACCCCGGCTATAGATGATCAAATTATTTTACAATCAATAAGCGGAGATTCACCACTTCAGCATTATCGGGTACGATGCTGACAATATATACACCCGATGCCATGTCAGAAGTTGAAATTCGCTGTAATTGTCCAGTATTAGGCAATCCAACTACTTTTACAATCTTACCGTAGGCGTCATACAATAGTAATTGAGTGGTTTGGCTGAAGCCGTGAGAAATCATCACATAGTCTCCTGCTGGGTTGGGAAAGAGCCTTACTGTTGCCTCCTTTCCTTCATGCTGCGGCTTTAATGATTCCTGCAGGAGAGCTATGCTACCCTGTGGTACTACAAATGCAGATATAGAATCAGCGCATGATTCGGTTTCTACGTAGGTCGAATCAGCAAAGTACGCACGCATAGCCCGGGCAACAAACACAGCGCGCCCGCCTTCTTCCGGACACTGTATGGCAATGGCTGTCAATGTGTCTTTTTCGGGTTGGGTAAAACTCAGATTTCCCTTGGCCAGCACGTCGAGGTACAATTTATTGACGGTTCGCTGGTTTTTTTCCGGGCGGGTAATGGCGCTGATCTCCTCGTTTTCTTCAATCAGTTCTTCTATTTCCAGCAGCCGCAGGCTGTCTGTAAAGTGAGACAATTGCTGCACCGTGTCTACTAACTGGTTAGCCTGCTGAAACCATTCTTCCCTTTCCGAAGGCATGATAGTGATGGAATCGGTCACAATCAGGCTGTCTAACTCACGGATGAGTTGGATGAGGCTGTCTAACTCCCCTACAAATGAGGCGATCGCTTCAGTTTCAGTAGTAGGATCAAATAAAGCTGTTTTTGTCTGTTCGATTCCTATCAATTGACCCAGCGTGTTCAATTCCTCTTCGTCAAAAAAATTGCTCAGTATAGTATCTTCAGTCATCAAAGCAGGGTTCTCCAGTAGCTTTTGGTAGAGTCCCCATTTTGCATCCCAAACAGTACCCGCAGGAAAATGATTAATGCTGTCTTTAGCAATCCGGTGGGCTAAATTCAATTGTTCTTCTTCCTCAGTAAGCTGTGGTTGTTCGGTACAGATAATTGAAATAGAATCATATGGTTGAAACCATTCTGCCGTATCTATAAGCGGAGCATTCGGCAATGCAATACTCGGTGGATAAGTATTGACAGTTTCTCCCACGTCGTAGGGTTCAAAAACACGATAGGCATTTGACTGAATAGCCCCAATATCATTCCCTTCATGCACGGCCGCTGCTTGCCCATTTGTTTGCCCATAATCCTCAGCCGTACCCTCCCAGCGGTTGCCGCGTCCATTTTGAATGGGCGCGAGGATGCCATTGGTATACCGTAGACCTGTAACCATCGGGATGCGGAAAAGCGTGGTCACCACATCAGCGCCGGAGTTGTTGCCTGCCATGCTCAGACCCCATTCGAAGCCTTGTACTGTATTGCACTCCAATCGGATGTCACCCGATGCATTGACATTGATACCGTAGCCCGACCCGTTACCCGCTACCGTGTTTCCACGAACCCAGTTGTTATTTCCCATAACTACGTTGATACCAGCTAACAGCCCTTCCAACTTCAGCCTGTTGTTTGTCACTTCCCAGGAAGTAGCACTGCTGATACGAATGCCTTGGTCGAACGGCCCGTTCAGGGAGATGCCATTGTTATCAATTACAGCGCTCGAGGCGGGATGTGGCAAGGCATTCTCCTCTACCCGGATACCGGCGCCCGTAGGGGCGCTGGTTTCGTCCAGGCTGATATTGTTGTCGCGCACGGAAATTGATGTCGCAGGCGCATTCTGGAACAAATACACCCCCGCCTGTTTGGCGTTGATCAGGTTGTTTTCAACTATCAGCACCCGCTCTGTACATAACTCCAGACGAACCCCGGTGTCCACCTCTTCCATTTTGTTTTGGGTGATGTCGGCATGGGTTCCTCTGGCCCAAATAGCATTCGTACAGTTAGCGAAAGAAACCAGATCAGTGGAGTCATTGCCTAAACCAATTTGCTTCAGGAGATGCGCTGCTCCGCCTTCATGCCGGATGCCAAAACCGGTGAAGGCGTAGTTTGGCTCATCGGTCACCCCGACGACGTTTTCAAAGATGCTACGCTCCACCGAGAGCGGCGTGTTTTCAGTCAAGATACCATTGTGAATGTCGCGGAAGGTATTTATGCCACCCGGCTCAATTGCTGCTGTTCCAATATGGATCGGGGAGTTACAATTCCGAATGAAGATTCCAGTGAAAGGCCGGTCGCCCACCGACGGTGTTTGTCCGGAATAAGGAGTTAATAAATTCTCCTCGCCATCAAAGGTATTGCCTGAGAAAGGCAGAAGGTTGAAAGCGCCCGGTGTTTCTCTATTAAAGAAAATGCCGATGTAGTTTCGGGTGAACGTTGTTCCCTGAATATCTATGGTGGATTTGTCCAACGCATGCACGGCATATTGCGCATCGGATATTATTGAGCCTTTAGAGCGGAGTAACCCTCCTCCTGAACCGAATACCCGGATACCACGCCACATTTCTTCGCAGCCGTGGAGGCCGCCATTCTGGGTCACACTACTAAGTGCCAATGTCGCAGTGGGTTGTACGACCATCTCGGCGCCGGATTGCATGCGGCCTTCTATATACAAAAAGGTATAATCTACATCTACAATCAGCCGGCCATTTAATGCCAGACAGGTGTTTGCCAGAAAACCGGCAGGCAGAGTACCGGTATTGATCAAGTTGCTCAGCAGTACTTCACCATCGTCCAGCATGGACGCGTCTATATTATATGGAGAATCACAAGGGCAATCGAATCCCGTTGTATCGCATTCAACGAGGGTGATCATCAGCGTATCGGCACTGATCCTGTCGCAGATGGTATCTGTAAATTCATGGATTACAGTATAGACCCCCGCTTCTTCATAAGTATGCTGAGGCGACACCCCGTTACTGTCGTTTCCATCGCCGAATGTCCAGGAATGGATACCTCCAACAGTATACGCAGGCTCGAAGTAGGTATTGAGGCAAAAGATCGTGGGCGTGAATGCAGCATCACGAATCTTAACTTCGATGCTGTCCGAATAAATTCGAACCTGTCCGCAAAGATTTGTCAAGGTCAGCGTAAAAGGGAAGGTACCGGAATCAGGAAATGTATAATCAAATTCTTCCTCATCGGACGTTGTGCCATTGACATTCCAAAGAATAGAATTAACGCCCTCAGAAGTGCTGTTTATCCGGAATCGGTAAACCCCACAGGAATCAATAAGCGCGCCTGCATCAAAATCTACTGTGGGGAAGGGAAATTCGCAGCAATCAGTTACGGTAATAGTGTCTCTAAAAACACCTGGCAAACATAAATTGGTAACCGTATGCGTAACGATCACCATCCCATCCGAAAGAAGAATGCCAGAGGGATTCATGGCGTCGCTGGTGGGACCGGGAACACCGAAAACCCAATTGTGTTCTAAGTCTTCAGCCGTATTGTTGCTGGTGAAGTACCACAGGCAATCCTCTTCATAATAGGTAAAGGATGCATCGGGTTCAGGTGGATAAACCGTAACGACAACATCATCTTCGCCTAAGCACAATTCAAAACTTTCATGGACAGTTCCATAATTTTCTACAGTGCGAACTAATCTGTAAGTAGTTGTTTTTAAGGGAGAAACGCTCAATAGATGCGTTTCCGGATCAATAGCTCCGTTGATGTTGCTGATCTCGTTGTTCAACACTTCGCAGGACGCAATGGCTGGCAAGATTGGATCGTCGCTTTCATCGAGTTCAAACCATTCATACCGAATCGTAATTCCGGAAATCATGCAAAATTTATTGCCCAAAAGAACGGTGTCGGGGCATTCTATAATGGTCGTGTCTTCGCCTGCGGTGAAGTCATCCCTCATTAATTCGACATAATCCAAAGTTAGTGTTGCATCGGCATTCCCAAACTCAGTATCGTGGGTTAGATAGAGTCGCAGCGCATCTTCATCAGAAGGATTTATCTCTATGCAACTTGCCAGAATTTTATCAGTTATATCAACATCGGTAGAAAAATCAAGTAATGTAGTGCTTGTGCCACTATAGGGAGGTAAAATACTTTGATCGCCAGGTATTTCCAATTCATTTGCTTCTACAAGGTCAGCATGAAAGCTCAGTGTTCCTGTGTTAGTGAACGAATTTTCGAGATAAACTCCAAATAGGTAGCGACCTTCTATTAACTCCCCTGCCAATAAAGTCCACACACCTTCAGAAAAATCATCCAGATCATTAGCGCCTAAACGTATCGTGGAACTGTTTTCTGAAATCAAGAGATCAGGTGTTCCATGCGATCTATACCATCCGGGAAGTAGGGCAAAAGGATTACTAAGAATCATAAAAGGAGGATCAATAACTCCTAAAGTAGTAAAAGCAGGTTGTTGAAAATTTCCATACACCATTCCATTGCAAAATCCAGGATTACAGAGCAGGTTGTTACAGAAAGAACTTTTATCACAGAATGGATCTTCAAAACTCTGACAAGCAGGAAATATAGGCTCATTTTCACAATCATATACGACTTCACAGTCTGTTGTAGGAATGCAATCGTCAGAGACCTTCACACGTACATACACAAGCGTAAAATTACCTTTTCTTCCATCGCAACCTGTGGGCGTATATCCGAGTAGGGTTAACCCTGGCCTGTTGGGCTTAAAAAGATAACTAGAAGACATTGGCTGCCAGGTTAATTCTCCATATAAAGGTGTTAAAAGGAACAATTCTGATATGCCTGTTACGTCCGGATGATCGTTAGCGACCAGATCGTCTACATAAATTGTGAGACTATCACACATATCTACCTCATAGCGTGTTTCACAGTCAGGGCCAAAATCTTCAACCCCTGCCACAGTGCAGCCGCATTCAGTTCCCATGTGATACCCCAAAGTACACATGATGTCTAATTCATCCGTTGTAATTTGGCGTCTCGTTTCAGGAGGCAAAAAACCGCTCATTAAGTAATCTGGGGTCATTGTGGCATCACAATTGGCATTAAGGTGAGAATGAGATTGTTGCATTAATTGATCAGAACCATTATTGGAAAGAACAGGGTACTTGTCGTTTGTACCTTCAAAATATAGATCCGGTCCAATAATACTCTGTATATCCTGACAACTTTTATAAAAATCACTACCTGGATCAATCATCATATTACGAATCCAGAATGGCCATTCGCCAGGGGTTTCCTCAATAATAGGAATTAGTGTTCCTGGTGCAGCAGAGTATATAAATCTTAGATATTGATCATATAATGTGTACGCTCCAACGTTACCTAATATGCTGGATCGAAAATCGAGCATGTGAAGGGCCTCATGCCAAACAACTGTATAAAGATCAGTAAGGCCGGAACTTGAAGATGGCCCGCTTCCTGTGCCATACCAATACGATGCATTCACATCATCTTCAAAATTTATGCGAATCGTGCCATGATAATTATCAGGCGAAGGAAAAGTTGCCGGAACGTCCGCTGCATTGATAATAAGCCAAGGGAAGCCGACACTTAAGCCAATAGAAGGGCGACCATATGGAGTGGCTACCCCTAACACATCTGAATCCAAAGTTGTTGTTAGTCCAAGTTCGGGCACAACCTGGGAGGGCAAGATTCGCACATTTACTTCCCGTACCAGCTCATCACAAGCGCCCGTAGTTTGCAAAACGATTGTATCTGCTATCTCTGAAAACACCTGGCATACTACGCGTCTTCTGTCAGCTCCAAGCACCGGGTCATTGAATCCGGATTCTGTGTAAATACAATCTTCAAAATAAATATTAAAATACCCGGTAGAAATGTCAAATTCGGAACATCCACAACCGGGGACACTATCTAATCTTGATTCTCCTCCTCCCATCACTACTTCCGGCAATTTGATGTATTCAATTGGATAGGCGTTACCAAAGCGATCCACTATATCCAATGTCAAAGCGCTGTCAAAAGTAATGGAATCTAAAACACCGCAAAAAGGAACAGGTGGATCATCTCCATCCACCTCTATGACTAAATTTTCCGGGTTTCCAGCTTCTGCTCCGTTCCCACCGCTAATATTTTGTAAACTGAACGTATAATTATGATCTCCCCATGCGCCATTTATGGAAAGCGAGAAGCATTTTTGACTTGACGTATCATCAAAAACCAAAGTTTCTGTAGTATAACCAGTAAGGTGGGGTGATGCGCTACCCTGCAACTCCACATCTACCTCTGTAGGCGAACAGTCGCAAGGGTTAGCGATGTTGACACAGATCATTACCGTATCCCCCGCATTCGCACTAATCGTATCCTGGTCAAACGCAACTGTCGTCGTATCGCCCGCGGGCGCTGTGAAACTGGAAAACTGGAGGTCTTTGAAAACTCCGGTATGCGTCGTGTTGACGTTGACGCTTTGCACCAGCAGACTTGCCTGCACGCAGGTCGGCAAACTGACGGTATAGGAAGCCGCAAAGTTCCAGGTACTGCCGTTCGTGGAAGTATAGGTACTGACACTGCTGCCGCTGCGCACCAATTTCAACCATTGGTGTCCCAAAGCGGTGGTATTGTTTGAAGATTGGGAGCCGTCCGTTGAAGTTCGGACGAAGCGCTGCACGGAAGTGCCCAGCGCGGTTCTCAGGCCAACTTTTATGGCGCCCGGAGCATTGTCCGCCCGCAATTCCAGTCCGGCTAAACCGCCGCTTACGCTCAACACTTTAACAATGACTTCCCCGTCGCCGCACACCTCCCGCTGCACGCTGTACTGTTTGTCGGCAGTGGCAGAAGGAACATTGTTGGCTGAAATGGAAATGGTGTCGCTGTCGCAGGCATCGTAGGTAGCTGACCCGGTCACGGAGCCGATGTTTGCGTCCTGCAAACTACCGCAGGCGCTACTCATGGCCCACGGGGGGGGGGGTAAAATTACCACTCCCTTTTCAGGTTGTACAATGGCTGTTGCATCCGGCGCGGCCGGGAACAAAGCGTACTGGCCGCCATTCGTTGCGAACAGAAAAAACGTGGCAACCAGCAGCAAAGCCGGGAGCGTAAATTTGAGAGCGGAAAGAACATTTTTCATAATCGGTATTTGGTTTAAAATGAAAAAAACAAACACTTCAGGCATTCCATGGGGATTGCCTGGCGGGGTAGTAAAACAGCATGAACGGCATACCAAACATAAGGATGGCTGCGTGAATTGTGTTTGCTCTGTGTTGTGCCGTAAATTTTTGCGGCTTTATTGAATGATGGCGGCGCAGGTAGGGTAGTTTCCCAAAATGAGGGATGCAAGGGAAGCGCCGTCATAGACGTTGTGGACAAATATAGCTGGTCTATCCTGAAAAAAGAAGGTGACTTGTGTTAAGTTTTTGTACATGATGGGACAAATGATCGCTTTTCAATATGCCCCATTCCTGTTTTTACTAAAAACACCAGCCATTATCTCGTAAATTCAGGCTAAGTTTGCCCACGATACGAATTCGCTGACATAGCATGAACAACGCCGCCTACACCATAAAAATACCTCAATTCGAGGGGCCTTTCGACCTGCTGCTTTTTTTCATTGAGCGGGATGAATTGGATATTCACGACATTCCGATTTCCAAAATTACCGGCGATTTTCTCAATTACATCCACCAGATGGAGCGCATGAACATTGATTTGGCCAGCGAATTCATCCTCGTGGCGGCTACGCTTTGCCGCATTAAAGCTAAAATGCTGCTTCCGCGAAAACCAGTGGACGAAGAAGGGAATGAGATTGACCCGCGCCAGGAATTGGTGGATCGCCTGCTGGAATACAAACGCTACAAAAGCATCCTGGAGGAAATGCGCGTGCTGGAAGAACAACGCGCCCAACAAAATTTGCGCGGCAACGCGACCGAAGAATTGCGCCGAATTGCCACAAAAGCCTTAGTGGATTCGGAACTGGAGGCGCTGACCCTGTTCAAACTCCTGCGCACCTTCGAGCGTGTCATGCGCCGTTTCGACGAAAGCAACCCGACCACCATCCACCGCATTGCCCAGTTCAACTACACCATCGAAGACCAGCAAAACTTTATCCTTTCCAAAATTCACGCCGGTTCTAAAGCGGGGTTTAAACAACTTTTCGGGGAGTGCCGCGACCGGATTCATGCCATCATTACCTTTTTGGCGCTGCTCGATTTGCTTAATATGGAATTGGTGGCCATCACCCAGGGAGAAGGCGTTAATAATTTTTGGTTGGAAACGCCGGAGGCAGGTTAATCCCTACCGCGTCAAATACATGTAGCGATTCCGATCCAGCTCCCGAAAAAACGGATCCGATAAATCGCGGATAAAATGGATGGCTTCTCCGGTGGATTTCATCTCCGGGCCGAGGTTTTTGTCCACATCCGGAAATTTATCAAAAGAAAAGACGGGAACCTTGATCGCATAGCCGCTGGGCTGTGGCCGGATATCGAAATCGCTGAGCTTGTGCGTACCCAACATAATTTTGGTGGCAATTTGCAGGTACGGCACCTTGTAGGCTTTGGCGATAAACGGGGTTGTACGCGACGCACGTGGATTGGCTTCAATCACATAAACGTGCTCCTCTTCGCTTTGTTTGTCCTTTTTTATGGCAAATTGCACGTTGATCAGCCCCCGGATATTGAGGGCAAATGCCAATTTTCTGGTATATTCCACCATCGTACTGATGGCTTCAACGGAAAGGCTATAGGTAGGCAGCACCGCCGAACTGTCGCCGGAGTGGATGCCCGCCGGTTCGATGTGCTCCATAATGCCCATGATGTGTACGTCTTCGCCGTCGCATATCGCGTCAATTTCCGCTTCTTTGGCGCGCTCTAAGAAATGGTCAATGAGCACCCGGTTGTCGGGCATGCTTTTGAACAAATGCAAGACGTGGCGCTCCAATTCGTCGTCGTTGATGACAATGCGCATGTTTTGGCCACCCAATACATAAGAAGGCCGCACCAATACCGGATAGCCAACTTGGTGGGCGACTTTAATTGCCTCGTCGGTGTCCAAAGCCACCCCGTAATTTGGATAAGGAATCTCCAGCGCTTTCAGCAAATCCGAAAACGCACCCCGGTCTTCCGCCATGTCCATCGAGGCGAAATCGGTTCCCAAAATCCGGTAGCCTTTTTCGTGGAGGGTTTGCGCAAGTTTAAGTGCCGTTTGTCCGCCCAATTGTACGATGATGCCTTCCGGTTTTTCCAATTCGAGAATTTCTTCGAGGTGTTCCCAAAAGACCGGTTCGAAGTACAATTTATCGGCAATATCGAAATCCGTGGAAACCGTTTCCGGGTTGCAATTGATCATGATGGCTTCGTAGCCGGCTTCTTTGATCGCAAGCAGGCCATGCACGCAGCAATAATCAAATTCGATGCCCTGGCCGATGCGGTTTGGGCCGGAGCCAAGCACCACTACTTTTTTATTGTTGGATGGAATGCTTTCGTTTTCTGTATCGAAGGTGGAATAGAAATATGGCGTTTTCGCTTCAAATTCAGCGGCGCAGGTATCCACCATTTTGTAGGTGCGGCGGATGTTCAGTTTACGGCGTTGCCGGGTCACTTCTTCCTCCTTGATGCGCAATACCCAGGCGATTTGCGCGTCTGAATAGCCGACCTGCTTCAGTTCGAGGAAAAAATCTGCAGGAATGTCTTCGGCCACATTGAACCGGAGCAACCGCTCTTCCATCTTGACCAACCGCTTGATCTGGCGAATGAACCAGGGGTCAATATGGGTCAATTTCTGTACTGTCTTTTCCGGCACGCCGAGTCGCAGGGCATCCTTGAGGCGAAAAATCCGGTCGTCGCTCACCTGCTCTAAGCGTTCCAGAATATCAGAGGTTCTGATCCATTCTTTTTTATCGGCGCCAAGCCCAGTGCGGTTGTTTTCGAGCGACTGGCAGGCTTTTTGAAGCGCTTCCAGAAAGTTTCGGCCGATGGCCATCACTTCGCCGACCGACTTCATTTGCAGGCCAAGGCGGTGATCGGCGCCAACGAATTTTTCAAAATTCCAGCGCGGCATTTTTACAATCACATAATCCAAAGTCGGCTCGAAATACGCAGACGTCGTTTTGGTGATCTGGTTGCTGAGTTCGTCCAGATTGTAGCCAATGGCCAATTTGGCTGCGATTTTTGCGATCGGGTAGCCGGTTGCTTTACTGGCCAAAGCCGAAGAACGCGAGACCCTTGGGTTGATTTCCACCACAATCAAATCTTCCGTTTCCGGGTGCATGGCAAACTGAATATTGCAGCCGCCTGCAAAATTGCCCAGGGAGCGCATGGCCAGAATGGCTTCGTCGCGCATGCGCTGGTAGGCGGTATCCGAAAGGGTCATGGCCGGCGCTACCGTGATGCTGTCGCCGGTGTGGATGCCCATGGGGTCGAGGTTTTCGACCGTGCAAATGATGACCACACTGTCGCTTGCGTCGCGCAGCAATTCCAGCTCAAACTCTTTCCAGCCCAGCACCGCTCTTTCCACCAGCACCTCGTGCGTTGGCGACATGCTGAGGCCCCGCCGCAACAGCGCGTCAAATTCATCTTCTTTGTGAACAAAAGCAGCACCGGATCCTCCCAGGGTGTAAGATGGTCGGATCACCAGCGGAAAGCCAATTTCCTGTGCTGCTTCTTTCCCTTCCAGAAAAGAGTTGGCGATACGGGAAGGCGCTACGGAAAGCCCGATTTTCAGCATGTGGCTGCGGAAAGCCTCGCGGTTTTCCGTCAATTCAATCGCATCTAAATCAACCCCGATGAGTCGGATTCCATATTTCTCCCAAACCCCGCGCTGCCCCGCCTCAATGGTCAGGTTGAGCGCCGTTTGTCCGCCCATGGTCGGCAAAACGGCATCAATTTGCCGGTCTTCCAGGATCTGGATGATGCTGTCCACCGTAAGCGGCAATAAATAGACATGATCGGCCGTAACCGGATCGGTCATGATCGTCGCCGGATTGGAGTTGATGAGCGAAACTTCGATGCCTTCTTCCCGCAAAGAGCGGGCGGCCTGGCTGCCGGAATAATCAAATTCACAGGCTTGCCCAATGATAATAGGGCCACTGCCGATAATCAGTACGGAACGAATGGAAGTATCTTTGGGCATGGCTGAGTGAAGGCTTTGATAAATTGCGCGCAAAGATAGGCAACGCTGTCGTATTTTCGTAAAAGAATAGCTTTACCCCAGTTCAACCGTTTCCCCAAGCTCAGGAATCGCAATATCCGAAAACCCTTTAGTTTTAAGGAATTCCGCAAAGTTTTCCTGGCGATCGAGCGTGCCATGCACGAGGAAAATTTTCTTCACTGTGCCCACCTGATTGGCTATAAAATCGGCCATTTCGGTCCGGTCGCCGTGCGCAGAAAAGGAATCCATGACTTCTACTCTGGCATTGACAATTTTCACTTCGCCAAATAACTTGAGGGTGGGGGCGCCGGAGCGCAGGATGCCACCCGGCGTGTCAGGCGTGCAATAACCTACGATCAGGATGGTGTTGCGGGGGTTGTCTACGCCGTTGAAGAGGTGGTGTTTGATCCGGCCTGCATTGCCCATGCCCGAAGAACTAATGATGATACAGGGTTCATTCGAGGCATTGAGGGCTTTGGAATCCTCAACTTCTTTAATGTAATGCAGCGAATTAAATCCGAACGGATTGGGGTCAATCAACATGTATTCATGCGTTTCGACGTCGAAACACTCCGGGTGCGCGCCAAAAATCCGGGTTGCGTTTACAGACAGCGGGCTGTCCACATAAACTGGTATTTCGGGCAGGATACCTTCCGTTTCAAACTGATCGA
>JALHRK010000002.1 GCA_022841505.1 Saprospiraceae bacterium
TTCGCTCGCGCGATGGCGATTGCTGAGCGAAGTCGAAGTACCGCCTCGCGTGTCCTATTTTTCAGGCTCTGCCTGAAGGTTTCAATCATTGTTTCGCAATTTTCCCGCACTTATGCAGACGGCAACTGAGTTGGCGGCTGAGCGACTCGTACTGAGCGACTTGTACTGAGCGAAGTCGAAGTAAGTCGAAGTCAGGTCGAAGTTATGTCTCGCGTGTACTATTCTTGCGGGCTTCGCCCGATTTTAGGGTCTGCCAGCTAAAGCTGGCGACCACGAGCGCTCATTGCTTCACCACTCTCCCTTGCCAAACCGCTATTCCCTCGGCCTCAATGCTACAAAAATACACCCCTCCCGGCAGCCCCTCCAAATTCAACACCAACTGCGGTTGTCCTTCCGGCAATTCACCGTGGCGCAGTTCCCGCCCCAGGGCATCGCGCAGCGACCAAAAAGCTCCTTGCGGCAAGCGCTGCTGAGGCTCGATGACCACATAATCCTTCGCCGGATTGGGGTAAACTTTCACGACCATTCCACCGGGGATAACTTCGCCTGTAGACGTCACCATCACCTCCACCCACTCACAATAAGTATCACTCGCATTTGCATTGCTCACCGTCAGGCAAACCTCATACACGCCTGGTTCCGCGTATTCATGCATCGGATTTTGCTCGGTACTGCCTGCCGAACCATCTCCAAAATCCCATTGCCAAGAGGTAGGAAAAAACAGGCTATAATCCCAGAAGGTGGCTTATGTTAAATCTCGGTAATGTCTTTGACGAACAATTGAAATCTCTAATTCGCTAAGGAATCAACCTCTACCGGCTGCGGTGTTGCCCCCTCAATCTCCAGCCTCCATCCCGCTCCTTCCACCATAAATTGCATCACATCAAACAACTGGTTGCCCTGCGCAGCGGCTTCTTCCAGTAGTTTTTGTTCCACTGCTTTTTCGCGGAGCATGGCTTTGGCATTTTGCGCCAAGCGGGTGTAGTCCTCTTTGGTGAAGCCGTTGAAGAAACTTTCGTCCATATTGGTGAACCGTACATCGTGGTCAATGGACAGGATTTCCGGTTGCGGCAGGTTGCTGATCCGGATGACGCGGTTGGTGCTGTCGGCGGTGATTTTGATGTTTTCGAGGTCGTATCCGACCAAAACTTTACCTTTTACTTCCAGCAGGGCGGATTTGGAGAAATTCCAGGTGGTTGGCAAGGGCAGGTACAACGTCATCTTGCGGATATTGGTGTCGTTGTACAGCTCCGTGAACGTGCCTTCTACCGTGACCAATTTACACACTTTGCGCACCTGCTCCAACAGCACGGTGGATTGCGAGCGGCTGATGGAGGCGTCTTTTTGATTGCGCCAGTAAGTGGCCATCCAGATGCCGGCGCCGAAGCAGGCAATCAGAATCAAGGCAATAAGGCCGTATCTTTTCATGCGTTGGTTAATCTTTGCCTATTTTGGCGGTCATGTTGTACTTCAAACCCTTATAACTTTTCAACACAGCCTGAACCGAACCCACTGACAGCGGCGATTCGATGATCAGCGGAATTTTGTTTTCGTCGTCGCTGGCCCAAATATTGAGTTTGGAATCTTTTTTAAATACGTAACCCTCGATGACTTCCGGACCAAAAACCAAGGTATTGAACTTGCCGAGTCCTTTGATTTTTTTACCGGCTTCTTTGCCCCGGTAGTTCACTTTCAACGGCCAGATTTCCTTGTCCATGAACAGTTTGATGGGAATATTGTCGCCTTTTTTCATCTGGGCGAAGTCAACGTTGCGCAAGTGGTACACAATGGAAATGATGTCGTGCATGCAATCGCCGGTTGCGTATTCTTTCAACTCGGCCGCCTCTTTCGTTTTTCCGCGCAGCGACTTGACCGTTTTTTTATTCTGATCAAAAGTAAGCTTGTCGTAAACGGAGTAACCGCCCTCCTGGATGTCGCGGATGGCAATATTGGGCAGCAGGCTTTTTTTGTCCACAAACGAATCGTAGCGGTCGCGCACTTTATAAAACCATTCGTAGGATTTGTAAGTCTGCCCGTAAGCCGATAAGTGGTATTCTGCGCCAAGGTCTTTCACCCGGAAAGTGACCTCGCCGGCAGAAAGCCAGACGAAATTCCAATTGTAATACAACTTATAGGTCAGCTCTTCCCCGTGTTGGAAAGTCGTGTTGTCAATGGAACAACGCTCCGGGATGGCCTGCTCAAAAAGCGGCAAATCAGCGTTGTTGACAGAAGAAGGCGCCGTGAAAGCCATGACGCCAAAAAGTAGCAATAAAGCGCTGGCTTTGAACAAAAAAGTTTTCATAGTTCTATGATTTCGAGACGTTGGTTTTGACTATAAACCAACCGCCAAGTAACGCCGGCAGGCATAGATTTAGTATAAAAAGGCCGAAAGTAGCAGCCAGAATGCTGAGTTCGTTGACGCCGAAAGCCGTCCAGACTAACAAGGCGATTTCCCCCCGCGCCAGCAGGCTGATCGCCGGTGGCAACGGTACGCTGGTTTGCAGGAAAAAAATGGTGGCGATGCCCGGCCAGGCTTCCACAACCGAAATTTCCACCCCAAAAAAGCGCATCAGAAGCCAGTACTGAAAGCAATACGTAAAATAGCGGGCCCAGGCATAGAACAAAGCCCGTTTCAATTCGGTTTTTTCATAACCCCGAAACAAGGTCAATATTTCTTTTACCGGTTTGGCGATAAATCCCGCAATTTTCCAGCGCCTGCCAAATCGAAGCTTCATCAATACTTGTGCAACCAGGTCAATATGCCAGTAAATCAAAAGTAAGCCCACTGACAGCGCAGCTCCGGTTAAAGTCACACTCCACAACAAATAAGGCTCCCACCGGAAATACAGACTTGCGAACAACGCCAGTCCAACGACGCCGCCGGAGAGCAGGGCAACCAATTGACTGGTGCTGCCCATCAACGTTGCGGCCACCGCCCTCCAGCCATTCCCGGGCTCCACGAGCAAAACGCGCCCGCCGTATTCGCCGATGCGGTTGGGTGTAAACAAAGAGACGGCTACGCCGGCCAGAACTGATTGGTAAGCCTGCCAAAAAGTGAGCGCGGAAAACCGGCGGATCAGTCCATGCCATTTCAGCGTTTCAAAGCCCCAGTTGAGCGGCATGAGCAGCGTCGCAAAAAGCAGCCAGGGAAGTTGACGGGGGTGCAAGCCGTTTTGAAAAGCTTGCCAAAGCACCTCTATGCGCGCATTGTAAGCGATTTGATAGTATACCGCGCCCAGGAGCGCCAGCGCCACGGCAATTTTAAAAATCAGGTTTATGGTACGTTTGCTCATTGTGGTTCGCGCTTGCCCCGTATTCGCTTGGCGATTGTCCGGTATGCTTCTTAAACGCGCGATTAAAAGTAGCTTTTGAATTGAATCCGCACTCCAAAGCGACGCCCAAAAGCGTAAGGTGTTTCAAGTCTTCGCTTCCTATACAGTTCTTGAACGCCTCCACCCGGTAAGCGTTGACAAAATCGTTGAAATTTTTTTCAAAACCGGTATTGATCACCTGCGAAAGCAGGGGCGGGGCGATTTTCAATTTTCTGGCAAGGTCGCCCAGGCTGAGTTCGGATTCCAAATATGGTTTTTCATCCTCCATCAAATGCAGCAACTTTTGTTTCCACAATGCGGTATCGAGGTCCGGAACCCCTCGTTTCGGCAATTCAACGGGCGATTTAAAGTTTAATTGGGCCAACTGCCGCTGCCGGTATCCCGTGATGGCAACGTAGACGATGATGCCAACCGTGGTTAAATTCCACCACCAATCCTGATAGAAATCAAGGTTCAGGATTACGTCAATCAGAAACCAGGTCCATTTAAAGACAATGGTAAAAATCATCAGGTAAAGGAAATTGCGGTACCAGATTAGGCTAACCGACTCTGTATCAGAAAACTGAGTCTCCGTCCATTTTCGGTAATCCCGGTAAAGAGTCAGTGATTTTTTGAAGTAGAAACCATAAGAGCACAGTAAAAGCGCTGTTTCAATCCAATTGACGATTTGGTACTCTGTGGAAGCCTGCCATGCCTGCACAAAAAAACGCCCCTGGAGGAAAATGGCGAGGTTGAAAAGAACATAAACCAACCAGGGCATCAGGTGCCAAAGGGCTGCTCTGTTCAACCGAAACTGCCGGTTGACCTGGCTTTTCAGGTAAAAATATACGGCCGGCCCAAAAAGTAAGTTCAGGGAACGGGGGAATCCATTCAATTCTTCCCACAAGAAGTTGATCCCGGAAAATCCGAAGGTATAATCCTGGATATCAATGGCCAGCAGGAAAAGTACCCAGCCCAGCAGCTTGTCGGACAAGGACTCTTCCTGCCAGCCCCTGATCCAGAGTAGGACTGCAAACAGCAATCCAAAAAAGTACCCAAATTGGAGCGGTGTGGTATATAAAGACATGTTGTCAGCTTAGAAAAGATTCAACGTTTTCCCGTCGTTTGTTGCGCTGATGTTAACGAGCGTTTCTCCCTTATTGTTTAAAATGCGGGATCCTACGGGTAATTTTTCCTTTCTGCTGCCCAACTGCCGATTGCAATTCTGTAAGAAAAACGATTGCTTTCGGGGCCTTTAATTTGCCGGCTTTACTTTCAGGTATCGTGGATGGAGTTTTTTCATACTGAAGATATTGAGAACGTGAAATCAGCTTATTGTTTCTGTTTGATCATCTTTTTTATAATCTCCACCTCGGTATCAGTTCCCTGCAGGATGTCGTCCAGGTTAGGGGTTACGAGAATATGGGGGCTGACTCCTTCATCTGGCTGATCTTCCAGAGGAAACCCGGCAAACACCGGAATATCCATCTCAATGCGGGAGTGTGGCAGGGTTAGGAAAAAAATCATGCCTCCATTAATGCCCTTCCTGTTTCCGCCTGTATTTTGCCCAACAAGAATGGCGGCATCATTATCTTTGAGTAATTGCGCCATCAGGAAGGTCAGAGAGCTGTTACCGGAGTCTGTAATCAGATAAAGCTGCCCTTTGAAGGCATTTTTGCCGGAAGACAATACAACGTCTTTGGGCTGATCCGTTTTCAAGCGGTAATAACCTCGTTCAGTTGGAACGACTTTGTTTTTCAGATCAAAAAAGGAATTATCCCAGGTTGATAAAAAGGGGCGTAGTGTATCTGGAATATCCTGAAAACGAAGCCACTGGTGGATGCCTTTCTTTATTATTTTTGCCGATATAAAATACTGAGCGATGTAGCTCAGTGCCTCGTCGGCTCCACCTTCATTGCCCCGGATGTCTATGACAAGGTTTTTGATCTGTTTTTGCTTTAATTCACGGGCTGCATTTTCGAGGAATTGTTTCCAATCCATAGCAAGATTCCAGGTAGTGAACGTTTTGAATTTCAGGCAAGCCGTTTGCTCATCTATCAGGAAAAACTGCCAGGGCAGGGTTGCCTGAGTCTCGGGGTAACGCTCATTGAGTATGGCTTTTCGAGCAATGGTTGTTGTGGTACTAACAGTGGTATTAAAAATAGCGCCTGTTTTTAAATCCTTTGCCTGTACCTGTAGCAATGCATCCGGCTTGATGTTGAAAACTAATGGGAAATAAATATCAAACCACTCATACTTTTCCAGTCCGGAGACCTGGAGGTCATACAGCCGTTTGGCGTTGTTTCCTCCGTCGGCTTTTACCAAAGCAATCAGGCTATCGAGTATAGTTTGAACAGCGACATCATTGATACTTAGAATTTCTGTCCCTTCCAAACGGCCTGTTTTACTTAGGTCGTGTGTTACAATCATTTGGTGGTTAATTAGTTGAAAACAAAAAGGTACGCGATCAGCCTGTTGAAACAAAGGAATCCTGACCTCATCAGGCTGGTTGTAAAAATTACAGTAGGTATGGCCGCATTTGATTTTCGCCAAAAATCTGGAATAGGCTAAGTAAAGCTCCGGCAAGGTTCGGTCTTGTTGAAGAAAGTCTTCCAGCATTTTGAAATTCAGAGCCATAGCTCCTTCGCTGTTGTAGCGAAACAAACCAGGATGAATTGTTGAATAGGCTGTTTTGATCAGGTTAAATTCTTCCTGCAATTGAGCCACCGAGAGCCGATGATTTTCCAAAAAAGGAACATAGACATTCCACTTGTTGGCAACTACCGAAGGCGCGCTATTTAAGGCAAGCACCCGGTTGGCCAATTGTTCCAATTCCCACACCACGTTGCCGTATACATATTTATAACGAAGCCAGGGCTTGTCTTTTTTTGAATCGAAAGTAATGACTGCGGTATAAACTCCGTCGCCATCCACATCCGTCATTGGGAATGTTTTCTCCCAGATTAATGGAGCTATATTTCCCCGGATGCCAACTGTTTCTTTCTCAACCAGGTTAGCAACTCCATTCAGGTCCAATTCAAAAGTGACCGTAATGGTTGAAGAAGCAAGAGAATTATAGGTTTGGCTGCTTTGTGCAACTGAGCTGTTAGAGAACAACACCAGCGATGTAGCCACTATAGCGACCGGGACTTTTTTCCAATCCAATCGTTTAACAATAAGCGCATCAAGGGAAAATTTTCCGCCTCCGACAACCGTGATGAGCACAAACACCCAGAAGAACAATTGCTGGAAATACATGCCGGTAATCGGTTCCGGCGCTTCGTACCAAATAAAGGAGATGACAAAAAACTGGAAAGCCAGTTGAATAGCAGCCAATCGCGTGAATAAGCCAAAGGCGATGAGCAGTCCCCCCATAAATTCGCCCCAAATGGCCAGCCAGGCCCAAAAGAAAGGTGAAGGAAAAGTAAACCCGATGTCTCCCACTTGTTGGGTAAACCATTCCGGCATGGACAATTTGGAATAACCAGCGCCAATGGCAATGGAAAGGCCTGCATGGAGGCGAAAGAGTAACCAGGTGATTTGGTAAGCAGTAGGGCGGTATTCGCCGAAAAGCACTTTTGATAAACGTTTCATTTTGCAGTAATTTTTGGCAAATATGGCCCAGGTCATACCCCTCAATCGCTGCAAAATATAATTTAAGGCGGCTCAAAAAAGATGTGAGACCTCAGGAACTTACAAAAAATAGCCTCGCAGAATCCTTATTTTACGCTACCTTTCAGTTCTAAACTACTTTAATTTTGGAAAACCCGCGCAAAACCCATCGCATCCTCGGCGTTGACCCCGGCACTAATATTATGGGCTATGCGGTCATTGAAGTGCAATACCAGCCAACAAAGCTGCGCCTTATAGACATTGATGTGCTGCACATGAAGAGTGAGTCGGAAGCTTACCTGAAGTTGAAATACATTTTTGAACACATTCAAAAGATCATCACCGAACACAAGCCCGATTCCATGGCAATCGAAGCGCCTTTTTACGGCAAAAATGTGCAGTCTATGCTCAAATTAGGGCGGGCACAGGGTGTGGCCATCGCAGCGGCCATGGTGAAAGGCATTGAAGTCACGGAATATTCTCCCAAAAAAATCAAACAATCCGTGACCGGCAACGGAAATGCGTCGAAAGAACAAGTAGCGGCTATGCTGAGCACCATCATGCAGGAACCGTTGATGGAGCAATACGCCGATGCAACAGACGCCTTAGCCACTGCTGTTTGCCACCATTATCAGGGAACTTCGCCGTTGAGCGGCGCTTCCAAAAAATACAGCAGCTGGGAGCAGTTTGCCAAGGATAAAAAGGATCGGATTAAGTAGCAAATGGGCAAGTTGGCAAGCCCGCAAGTTGGCAAACTCGCAGGCAAGCCCTGCCGTTATTTCAAAACCCGCTCCATCTGCACCAGAATTGCCTGGGCATTATTATAGGTTTCTTCCATCTTTGCTGCATTATCCATACCTGCATAAAGCGCCATATCGCAGGTTTTTACAATTTGTGAAAACTGCGCGATTTGTTCGGGAGGCAGGGAGGTTTCCTGCAATTTCTGTTGCAGGTTTTCCCGGTTTAGCGCGGCCAGCGGGATGTTGAATTTCCGGCACGCATAACCCAGCAAAGCCCTGGACACTTCTTCGTAAAAAGCGCCGCTTTGACCGGTCTGCAAATGGCCGTGGGCCGTGCTCAGGTGGCTTTTGGCAATTTTTTCAGCGCGCTCTAAGTGCATTTCAGCGGTTGTTCGCTGTTCCGAAAGCTTGCGAAAATATTTTCTCCCCCAAACCGCTCCGGCGATCAGCAATGCCGCCAGCGCAATCCAGAGCAATCCTTTTATATAAGTCCAGGGCACGCCTGCATTGGCAACGCCCGCCGGGTCGTCTTTCAGGGCTTCAAACCCATCCGGTTCCACCGGCTGCCGGATGCCTTTCCCCTGGGTGACCGTAACCTCAACTGTCCCGTCCTCCACTGTTGCATATTTATTGGTTGACGGGTCAAACACGCCAAGCTTGGGCGCAATGCTGAAGGTTCCGGCGGTTCTGGGGAGCAGTAGGAATTCAAACACCGTTTCGTTCATCAACTGGCCATCGTGGTCGAAGGCAACCTCTTCGACTATTTTTGGTTCGTAAACTTCAAACTCTTTTGGAAAAATAACCGGCGGCGGCTGAATGCGTTTGTTGTCGCCATTGCCCCGAACTGCAAGCCGAACGGATAGCGCGTCGTCTGTGCTAAGTTCAGTCCGGCTAAGGCTGGTGGTCATTTCATATTCCCCTACAGCCCCGCTGAAAAAATCCGGCGCGCCATCAGGAAGCGGCTTTACGGAAATCGTCACCGGATCAGAGGTAACCGCAACCCGGATCAGTTGTCGGTTAAAAAAAAGGCTTGGAAAGTTATTTGAGGGCGGTACATCTTCCAGTATACCCAATTGCATGGACATGCCATCAATGGACAATTGCCCGATTCTTTGGGGAAACAAAGCAACCCGTTTAATGGTCAGCACGGTGTATTGGTGCCCGTTGATGACTTCCTGGGAGCGGCGGGTGTCATACCGGCGGATATCCCGGGCAAAAAAGCCCTGGTAATCGCTTTCCAGCACGATGTCGGATGCTTCAATGTTTTTATCCTTGAAATAAAGTTTGTAATCCAGGAGAATTTGCTGACCGGGATACGCTTCTTCCGTGTTCAATTCTGCCCGAAGAAAGACTTGCTCCCCTTCTTTTTCTTTCCCTTTTTTTGCTTTTACAATTTCCACCCGGAGCGGTTGGGTGCGTAGCGTTTGTCCATCCACCCGAATGGTTGCGCTGCCAATCGTAAATTTTCCGATGCGTTTGGGAGCGAGGGTGTAAGCAAATCCCATTTCTCGGGAAACCCTGCCGTTTAAAATACTGGTGCTGCGTATGGCGTTCGGGCCTGAAATGACCTGAAAATCAGAAAATCCGGGCGGTTGAAAATTATCGCCCGCTCCGTTTTTCAAGGTAAAAACGACCTCAAAAAAACCGCCCAGAACGATTTGTCGTGCATCCGACCGGGCTTCAAATACCGGATTATCCTGAGCAACCGCCACAGCAGGCATGATTAAGCTCAATTGCACTAAAATACAGCTAAGTAGCGTCCATCTACCGGGTCTCATATTCGATACTCATTTTAAGATGTACTTTTGAATCCACTTTCGACGTTGGATAGGCGTTTACCACACCAGCGTGTTCGCAATTCCGCAATCTGACAGCAGATGACGGCAGCGTCCACCGCATGCAAAGTAAAGCATAAAAGATTTAGCAATCCCGATGCAGCCGAGTTCAGCGGCGATGCCTATTTTTGCCCCTCGTTTCTGAGGCAGCACAAAAATAAGCAATAGCATCTTTATCAATAGTCACATTACCCGGTTTGCTGCGCCCCAAACTTTAAACATTGTTTTTAATTTGCGATATGTCAGCCATATCCCTTAAACATTCAACGCATACATTCAGCAAAATGAAAAGAATCTATCACTATCTCGCGGTCTTGTCGCTTGTTGCAGTTGCTGCGGGCTTACAGGCGCAAACACCCTCCAACATTGTTATCAACGGAGCGCTTCAACACGCTTCTTCTTCAAGCGGGCCGAGAATGTGCAACGAAGCGGGCACCATTACGTTCGGTCAGCACCTTGGTCAGAGCAACGATGTCGGACAAACGGTGAAATACCTTTGCTTTGGCGACACGCTCTTCGTGAACCACGACAACAATTCCGATTTGTCGGGCGATCCGCAACCTGCTACACAACCTGGCATCGGTTACGTCTTTTACGATTGCCCGCCGACACAAACCGGTCCCAACCTTGCAACGGTGCTCACAGATCCCTGCATCAACGATACGGATCCGATCCTTGTAGGGGGCAACCCCATTCCGCAAACCGGTGGCGTGTGGGTGGCGACCCAAAGTCCGAATGGCAACATTACCCTCATTAACAACGGCGGGTTGCAATCGGCTTTTAATAATGGTGTGCCTCAACCGATTCAATTTTGGTTTGCTCCCATTACGCTCGACCAGTTTGCAACCCAGGGATTTGAAAATGGCGGCCCTTGTGTGGATGTCAATACGGATGAAGCGTTCTCAATTGTTTACCTGAATGCGATTACGGCCTCCAATCAAATGGTCAATCAGGGCGCCAGCGGTTGCGAAGGCTCTTTTGTCGTCAGGGGCGGATTGCCGGAATTTGACAACAATACAACGGATTACAACATCACCATAGCGCTGCAAAGCAATCCTGCCATCACAGGCACTACAAACAGCGTTGCCACACACGGCAGTACCATTCAATTTGTGGTACCCCAGCCGGGCATTTATGTCATCTCGGTTGAGGACGGAAAAAGCTGCGGCGCTACCTTCACCATGAATATGAGCGGTTGCCAGGCGGTTACCTTCAGCTTTCCGCTGGTTAACGCTTCTCCGGGCACAAACATCTGCGTACCGCTTACCGTACAGGATTTTGTCAATGTGGGTTCGATGCAGTTTACGATGGTGTGGGATGGCACAATCATTGATTTCACCAACATCAATGCGATTAACCCAAATGTAACGGGGTTAGACAACAACGCTTTCAACAATGCCTTCCCTCCGAACAACGACACGCTGACCTTTACCTGGGCAGATATTTCTTTTAACGGTGTTACCCTGAACGACGGGGAAACGCTTTTTGAAGTTTGCTTTGATGTTATCGGTTCTTTGGGCGAATGCAGCCCGCTGAATTTTTCCAATACGCCAACGCCTATTGAAATTGGAGATCCGGGTGTTCCCCTACCCAATGAATATGGCTTTGTGGGCATTAATGGCAAGGTCAACATCTCGAACGATGTCGTCTTTTTGGTTACGAGCACCGACAGTGTCTCCTGTCCCGGGCTTGCCGATGGCTCGTTCACTGCAACCGTTGCTGCCGGCACGCCGCCTTATCAGCTCACCTGGCGGCGGCTTCCTGCCGGGCCGGTGAACGGACCTTTTGCCGTACCTGCCGCAGGCAGCATGTTCACGGCCAATAACTTGCAGGCCGGTTTGTATGAAGTAACGGTGATGGACTCGAATAACCCGATGAATGTTTCGCGGGACACTGCTGAAGTTCTCAGCGGACCGGTTCTGGGGGTTCAGATACAGGGCGACAGTCCAAATTGCTTTGGAGAAAGCAACGGCAGCGTCACGGCTATTGTCACCTTGAACGGCGTAGCAACGCCTAATCCGGGCCCCGGATATGTTTACCAGTGGAATACCACGCCTGATCCCGGAAATGTACCGGTTTTATCCAACTTACCTTTTGGATTTTATGCGGTCACGGTGACCGACCCAAGCGGTTGTACAGCGATGGCCAGCGCCACGTTGTCTCAACCTGCGCCGCTCACGGTTACCGGCCCGAACACCAACATTACCAATGCCACCTGCGAAGGCGCTGAAAATGGCGCGGTTTCCATCATGGCCACCGGCGGTACGAGTGCAAACGGCAGTTATACTTTTTCCTGGGACAATGGCCTGGGTACGGTTATCGCGACCAATTCCCAGGTGGGCAACCTCGATCCGGGGCAATATTGCGTGACCGTGTCGGACGATAACGGCTGTTTGTTCAACAACTGCTATACGGTAAACGCCCAGAAAGTGCTGGGAGCAACGCCGGTCATCACCGATGCTTCTTGTAACGGCGTTGACGATGGTGAAATTTTCGTTACGGGTACCGCTACCGGTGCAGCGGCTGTGCTGCCTTATACCTTTACCTGGAGCGCCATGGGCAACCCGCCGGTAAACAACAATACCAGCAGCCAGTTGACGGGGCTTGCAGCAGGCAATTATACCCTCACCCTCACGGATTCCGATCCTGCGGGGTGTGAAATTGTTCGCACCTTCACGGTAAATGAACCCCAGCCCCTCGTCGCAACCATTCTCGAACAAGTGAATGAAACCTGCGTGGTTGGCAACGATGGCAGCATTACAGTAGGCGTAACGGGAGGAACGTTCCCATACACCTACGATTGGTCGCACGATGCCACTTTGCAAGATTCCATCGCTACCGGCTTGTCGCAAAATACCTACACTGTAGATATTGCAGATGCCAACGGCTGTACAGGCACGCTCACAGCAAATATACTGGCGCCCACGCCCCCAGCCATTGTGACGCTTTTAGATGACACAGTCAGTTGCCCGGAAGACACCGACGGTTCTTTGACGGTCATTGCAACGCCTGGCGGAGCACCCATCGCAGCCTACGCCTGGACTGGTGGGGGTGTTACACAAACCATCAACAACCTGGCGCCTGGGACCTATATTGTTACCGTAACAGCAGAAGACGGCTGTTCAATTACAGACACAGCCCAGGTATTGTCGCCACTGCCTTTGACCTTAGACAGCACGTCTCTGCGCCTTCCGGATTGCCCGGGTGATGGCAATGGCCGCATCACGGTTTTTGCAAGCGGTGGAACCCTGCCATATACGTATACCTGGTCTACGAACAATATCCCTGGCACGCTTAATCCGCTTCCGGGGCTTACCGCCGGCAGCTACGCTGTTACCATAACAGATGCCAATGGCTGCGATCCGCTGATTGTGCCGATTACCCTCCCTGACCCGCCGTCTATTCAGGTCAGTTTCTCCGGCATCCTGCCGGTTAGTTGCCCGGATGACCAAACCTGCGATGGCAGAGCCACGGCGACGGCACTTTACAGCGATGGCACCGCAGGCCAGTTCAATTTCACCTGGTCTTCGGGCGAAACGGCGATGTCCGTGGCCAATGCAAGCGCTACGCAACTTTGCCGGGGCGCACAATCTGTAACGGTATCCGACGGCGTATGCGGCGTTATTCTTCCCGTTACCATCCCAAGCCCCCAAGACATTTCCATCAATGTGCTTTCTACGGCTGTAAGCTGCAATGGTTTGTCAGATGGCACGATTACCCTGACACCAGCCGGCGGCACAGGACCTTTTTCTTTTTTATGGTCGCCTTCGGGGCAGCAGACACCAACGATCTCGGGTTTGCTTGCAGGCGTATACAGCGCTATCGTTACGGATGCGAACGGATGTACCAGAACGCAAACGGTCCAAATAGGTCAACCCGACGAATTGATGCTTTCGATTGATCCGAGCCTGACCACGCCAACTGTATCCTGTGCGGATGGCACGGACGGGATCATCTCCGTTGTCTTCAACAGCGGCCAAAACATCAACCCGGTTGGCAACGCGCCGTTTACCTGGTCGAATGGCGTTGCTCCGGCTATTTCTTCCATTGCCAACAACCTCGGCCCGGGAACGTACAGCGTGACCATTACAGATACCAAAGGATGCGAGGATTCACTGACTTATACCATCTCGGAGCCGCCGCCGTTGATAGTCGTGATCGTGCCACCTGTTGCGCCATTGTGTTTTGGCGACCCGACGCAAATTATTATTGACACTATTTATGGCGGTACGGGAACCTCCCTGATGGACTATACGTACCAGATAGACAACAATGGACTTAGCTTCCCACCCGATCAGCCGGCGACTGTTTTTGCAGGCCCGCACATCATCACGGTGGAAGATCCTGCAGGTTGCCGGATAGAAGAAATGGTGAACATTGATCAACCTGCGGAAATTCAGGTGATCCTGCCTGCGGAAATAGTAGTGGAACTGGGAGATTCAACCGCCCGCTTAGAGCCCATCGTGGTTTCCAGCTTGCCAATTCAGTCTTACCTTTGGACGCCGGGGACGTATTTATCGTCCGACACAGTTCAAAGCCCCTTCTTCAATGAACTCCTGGCCAGCGGCGATTACAACCTGTTGGTCACTGACATCAATGGCTGCACCGGGACTGCTGATGTTTTTGTGGAATTGGACGCCAACCGGAATGTCTATATCCCCAATATTTTTTCACCCAACGGCGATGGCCCGAACGATGAGTTCAGGATCTTTGCCTGTACCGGGGTGACTAGCATCAATTCTGTGAAGATTTTCGACCGCTGGGGCGGAATGGTCTATGAGGCTGACAGCCTGTTACCGGTTTGCGAAGGGGGCTTGCGCCTTTGGGATGGCAGAAAAAATGGCCGGTTGATGAATCCGGGCGTTTATGTTTACCTCATCGAAGTCCAATTCTTAGACAAGGAGATCCTGCTTTATCGCGGTGATGTGACCTTGCTCAGGTAATATTTTTGCTTTTTTATGCGAAACAGCCCTTCGGAAAGTATCTGAAGGGCTGTTTCGTTTTGTACCAACAGGCATTTCCAAAAAACATTTCCGTATTTTTACACAACATCAAACAACCACCACCATGTCAACCACCCGATTGTTATTTTGCGCCTTGCTGGCTTTGTGTTTTCAAAACTGTAAAAACCAACCTCCCACCAGTTCGCCTGCCACTCAAAACATGGAAAAAGTGGCCAGGGAAAATGCGCCGCGCTTCACCTGCGTAGGAACAGAACCCTTCTGGTATGTAAAAATCGAACCAGACAGCGGCATCATTTACAATCAAATGGATGAAGGGATTACCCGTTATCCTTACACTTTGCCGAGGCAGGAGGGCGCCAAAACAATTTTTGAATCCGCCATTTCCGGGAGTAACATCAAAATCATTATCGAAGCAGGCCAATGCTCCGACAACATGTCGGATGAAGTCTATCCATACGGCAGCAAAGTTGAAAAAGACAAAACTGAACTCACCGGATGTGCCAAGTGACGGACAGCCGACTGTAAAAATTAAAAACTGTCTATATCTTTGGCGGCAAGTTCAAAATTCAAACCGAATTCTATGAAATTGCTGCGTCCTGCTTCCGGCCTCCTGGTTATTGGCATTGCTTCTTTTCTTTTTTTCCGCCATTTAAAGGCAACTGACCTGCCTTTACCCGGCAATGGCCGCACCCTCATCCACCACGGGGAAGAAGGTGAAAACGCAGATAAACGTGGCGCCTGGCTGGAGTTGATGCACCAGGCTGCCCCAGGCGTCAACTGGAGGAACATCGAATGGCAAAATCAAATGGCGCGCCACCAAAGGCGGGCTGCAGCGATCGGTTTTCGGGATGGCCAGTGCGGCGATGTTGAAACGCTGGCGAACGGGCAACTCACTGGTCGCTGGACCGAGCGGGGCAGCGTTGATCAGGCTGGCAGTGTATTGGACATCACTTATGACCCGGCGGCAGACCAACTTTGGGCTATTTCTGCGGGCGGAACGCTTTGGAACAGCGACCGCTTTGGCCAAAGTTGGGCGGTGGTCAATCAAGACCTGCAATTCAATGACGGCTTGCTGGAATTTGTTCCCCACAACGATGGCCGCAGGTTGCTGGCTTTCAGCAACCGCAAACCGCACTATTCCAGCGACGATGGCCAAACCTGGAATGTTTCCGCCGGCATTTATCACAACGACGGCGGCGGGAATTGCCACAATCCGCTGGTGTACAAAAATGAAGATCACAGCATTTTTGTTTTCTCAAAGTCAACCGGTTCTGAAAACTTCAAGCTTTACCGGTCGAATGATCAGGGTGAAAGTTTCGCGGTAGCCCGAACCTTTACGACCAGTGAATCCAGCAGGATCGCGTTATGCAATCCGCACAATTCCAACGACTTGTACCTCGTTCAGAAAAACGCGCAGAACGCGGCGCAGTTTTCCAGATACAATCCGGAAACCAATCAAATCACTATGCTGAGTACAGGCGCCATCCAGTTTGGCAGCGCGCCAGCTAACCTGATCGGCTGGGTCGGCGATGTTGCTCAACGCTTTTATTGCTATACCCAAACAAGCAGTACGCTGAAGGTTTATCAAAGCGAAGACCTCCTCACCTGGACCCTGAAAGGCGAATTGCCCGAACGCCCCTGGGACGTTGGGATGTACGTATTGCCTTCCAATCCGGATGTACTGCTGATGGGTGCCGTGGAGTGTTTTGTAAGCACCGACGCCGGCGTAGAGTGGAACAAAGTCAATAACTGGTGGGAATATTACGACAATGTGGAAGGAAAAATCCACGCGGACATCATGCACTTCGCGGAGTTTGTTGGGGCTGACGACGGCCAGCCGTTTCTGTTAGTGAGCAATCACGGCGGTGTCACCTACAGCCCCAATTACATGGAAAACCAGTTCAACATCGGTTTGTCCAACCTGAACGTAAGCCAATATTACAGCGTCCGAACCGACCCAATCAATCCTTCCTATGTTTATGCGGGCTCTCAGGACCAGGGCTTTCAATTGGCGAATGGGTTTGAAGTCGGTGAACCTGGAGCGGAAAGCTTCGACCAGGTTATTTCCGGCGATTATGGCCATATCGTTTTTGCAAATGGCGGCCAATCGCTGTGGACGGTTTATCCTGGCGGCTGGGCTACCTGCTACGCCAATGCGCAATCGGGTGAATTGACCCACTCCTACGAAGTGCAATCCAACAACGAGTCGGTTTGGATTCCGCCATTGGTAGCCAGCCCCGATCCTGCGGAAAATGCAGCGTACATGGCTGGTGGAAATATAAACGGCGGATCGGGTTCCTACATCATCAAAATGACTGTGGTCGGCGACGAAATCGTACCAAGTCAGGGTGATTTTGATTTTAAAGTCGAATCCGGCGGCGGCGAAGTCTCGGCCATCGCCATTGCGCCTTCCAACAGCTCCCGCTGGTATGCGGCTACCACGAACGGGCGGGTATTCCGCTCAGAAGACGGTGGTGAAACCTGGGAGCAGGCGCTGAACTTTTTTCCGGAAGGCCACTACCTATACGGGCAGGCGTTGTTTGTTTCCAAATTTGATGAAAATACGGTTTACGTAGCCGGTAGCGGATACTCCAACCCGGCGGTATTCCGCTCGACAGATGGCGGCGATAATTTTGAACCGGTTGTTTCCGGATTGCCGTCAACCTTAGTTTTGGGCTTAGCTGCCAACAGCGACGAAAGCCTGATTTTTGCTGCCACGGAATCCGGCGCTTACGTTTATGTGGTGGAAGAAAACCAGTGGTACGATATGCTCGGCGATTGCGCGCCTACCCAAACCTATTGGTCGGTGGAGTTTGTGGAAGACCTGAATACGGTGCGTTTTGGCACGTATGGCCGTGGCATCTGGGATTTTAAATTGGAAGACGCTGTTTCAAACGAAGAAATCCCTGCGCTTCAGGCAACGGTAGATGTTTTCCCAATTCCCGGGCAAAACCAACTGACGCTGCGCTGCAAAGCCCCCAATGCCATCACTTTGCCTGTTCAATTGGTGGATCTTTCCGGGAAAGTGGTGTATAAAGCGGTGAAACCATGTATACCAAATGTTGCCTTCCAAACGACGCTTGATGTGGGGCATTTGCCGCGTGGAGTGTATGTAGTGCAGGCAGGGGATGGGAAAAACCGGCAGACGCGGAAAGTAGTATTGCAGTAATTGCGCAGCTTAATGGCAATGAATAACGGCTGGAGGGTTAGGATCACTGCCTCCAGGGTGATGCGCCGGGCTTACCAGCGGAATGCCCAAATTTAACCCCCGCAGGATGAGCAGCACCGCAATCGCCATGGTGAGGTGGGGAATCATTTTATTTATTTTCATCCGGATTCCGGAGGGAATAAATTTCCCAAACACCATCGTAAGGGCCATCAGCGGCAAGGTGCCGATCCCAAACGCAAACATTAAAAGACTGCTTTTCAAAATAGTGCCGGTAGCCAATGCCGCCGCGATGGCCACGTAGACTAACCCACACGGCAAAAAACCATTGACGGCGCCAATGGTGAAATAGGAAAAAAGAGATTTTTCCGATTTCAGGTAGTGCCCCAGTTTGACTTTGATGGATTGGGTAAACCGGCTCAGGGCATTGATGTTTGGGTTGCCGAATTGGTTGTTCAATAAAATAACCAAAATGAAAAGCCCGGCTACGCCGGACAACCATTGCTGGATTTTGAACAGGGCAAAACCCTGTCCCAGCAACCCGAAAATGATGCCCATCGAAGCGTAGGATACTGCCCGGCCAATATTGTAAAGAGAAATCGCAACTGTTTTCTGAAAACCGGGCAAATGATGAACCGGCAAAGACAAAGCCAGCGGCCCGCACATACCCACGCAGTGAATACTTCCGATCAACCCGATAGAAAGCCCGGAAAGCAGCACTACGACAATTTCGTTCATCCTTTGATATTGATTTCCTGCTCTTCGTAATATTGTTTTTCCTGGCTGTCCCAGCCAATCCGCGCTTTGTACAGTCCCGGCGAAAACTTAGCCTGGTCAATCAGGAATACGCCGTTTGTATCTGGCGAAAACTCCAGGCTGATGTCTTTATCCTGATCGTCGTTTCGGAGGAATTCAATTTTGCCATTTTTAAAGCCTGAAAGCAGGGTGGCAGGAATTTGCACAGCGATCCCGCCGTCAGGATTCTGTAATACCAGAGGGTCCGTACTCACCGCGTTGAGGTTGTGCGCGGCGTCTATGAGGTTTTGGTATTTCAATTCCTGTGCATAGTAGTTTTTGTCTACCATCTCATTGGTCTGCTGCATCGCCACATACACCATGGTCAGCATGGCAACGATGAAGGTGATGATGACAAATGTGATTTTATATCCCCAGTTCATGGCTTTTATTTGAATGGTCCCAAAAATTTGGTCTTCACGGTTTGAATTTTTTCATCCCCCTGATAGACGCCTATTCGCAAGGTCGAGCTGCGTTTTTTGATTTGATCTTTCGGTATTTCTAAAAAGAAAGTCACTTCGCTGATGGCTTCTTTTTTCAGGGTAATTTGCTGGTTTCCAACTAATTTAATCGTTCCGTCCATGCCCTCTAATTTGAGCGTAAGCGGAATTTCCTCTCTTGTTTTATTGATGATTTTTGCATCGAACAAGTTGCTGATTTTCCCGCCTTCCACTTCCTGATAGAGTTGGCCTTTTACCCTTGAAATATACGTATCCACCGTTTTCCGGGTCGCTACCAGAAAGACCATTGCCACCAACAGAACCCCCAGCAAGCCTGTATACGCCTTCATTCTGGTGTTGAAGCGAGCCGGTTTCCCCGTACTGATTTCATTTTCAGAAGCATACCGGATCAGCCCTCTTTCGAAGTGGAGCGCATCCATGACTTCGTCGCAGGCGTCAATACACGCGGTGCAACCTACGCACTCCATCTGAACGCCATCCCTGATGTCAATTCCGGTTGGGCAAACCTGGACGCATTTCAGACAACTAACGCAATCGCCTTCGGTTCTTACGACATTTTTTTTGAATTTGCCCCGGGGTTCGCCCCTTTTGTAATCGTACGCGATTTGCATTGTGTCTTTGTCAAACATAACGCTCTGAAGTCGCCCATAAGGACATATTGTCGTGCAGACTATGTCCCTGACAAATGCAAATACAGCATAAAAAAGGAGCGTAAAAATCACCAGCCCACTCAGCAGCCCAACATGGTCCGCCAGCGGTTCCCTGATGATCTTAACCAATTCGTCAATCCCCAGAATATAAGCCAGAAAGGTATGTGCAATGACGAAAGAAATCAGCAGGTACAAACCGTGTTTGATGGTTTTCCGGATAATTTTTCCGGAATTCCATTCCCCTGCGTTCAACTTCTTTTGTTGCGAGGGGGAACCTTCCACCAACCATTCGATGGGCCGGAAAACAAATTCCATAAAAACCGTCTGGGGGCAAGTCCACCCGCAAAACAACCTCCCGTAAATTACAGTAAACAAAACAATGAAGATGATAAAGGTGATCATCCCAATTGCAAAAATAAAGAAGTCCTGGGGCCAGAAGATTTTACTGAACAGGATAAATTTACCTTCGGGCAGGTTGATCATCATGAAAGGCATGCCGTTCACTTTGATAAAGGGCATGATGAAAAATACTGCCAGATAAAGCCAGGCCAAATACTTTCTGTAATTCGTCCATTTCCCGGAGGGCTTTAAAGCATAAATCCAGTTCCGGCGCCCAGTTTCAGAGACCGAACTGACTCGGTCTCTGAAAGTTTCTGCGTGCAATAAATCTTCCTCTTTCAATGCCTTATTATTTATTTACATTCACAGTATCCGGGGCCGTTGCAGTAGTTGTTTCTTCGACGTACAAATCGCCTTGCGGTTCTTTAGCGCCCGGAGGATTGCTCCCTTTGATGGATTTCACAAAACTCGCAGCCTGCGCCATTTGCATGGGTGAAAGCTGATCTTTCCACGAAATCATCCCTTTGTCGGGCCTGCCATATTTGATGGTCGTGAAGATCTCTTTTAAAGACCCTCCGTTGATCCAGTAGTCGTCTGTAAGGTTAGGCCCTACGCCACCGGTCATACTGCCCCCGTGCGCCATGTGGCAGGGAGCACATTTTTCTCCGAAGATTTTTTTGCCCTGTTCGATATCGGAAGGCCCTAACATCACAACGCTGTTCTCATCCACTTTATTCGCCTGAGAGGACAACCGGGCCGCGTCTTCAATCTCTGCCCGGGCTATTTCCATTTCGTACTCTTGTACCTGTAGCGGAGCGGATTCGCTGACGTGGTATCTCCATAAATATACGATCGCAAATAAAATCGTCAATAGAAACCCTGCGGTAAACCACGGCGGGGTAATATTGTCCAATTCCCGAATGCCATCATAGTTGTGGCCGGTATCCACGCTGCCTTCTTCTTCAAGGGGTTTGAAGCGGTTCATTTTATCCCAAACCTGGCTGAACCAGCTTTTTTCAGCGACCCCAGCCTCGTTAACCGGCGTATAAGCAGCGCGGAAGAAATTGGACGTAAGCCTCGAAAACAATCCGATCAAAAACACCTCCACCACAATCACGAGAATCAACAACCAGGTGTAGATGTCGAACCCGGTTGTTGTGGCCGCAGCGGCCGGAGCCGCTGCGTCAGTTGCTTGTGCAGAAACCTGTTGTGAGAAGAACATCAGAAGCAATAACACCCCGAGTCCTTTATTCAAATCTGATTTATTTTTGCTGTTATTCAACTGGTCTTTTGCTGCCAAAAGCAAGGTTTGCCCAGTCATGTACAACGGCAGCAATAAGACCACCGCAATAATCAGCAAAACAGTATTTAATTCAAGCATGGCAATATTATTTTAGTTGTCATCTAAAGGAAAGTTTTCAATCCTTTTGATTTCATTTTTATCAATGCTGTAAACCCAATAGGTCACGAGGACAAAAAAGATCACGAACAGGAGTAAGGAAATAATGGGGTAGACACTCACGCCCGTTATTTGCTCCAGATAGGTTGAGAATTTCATCTTGAGTTATTTTTTTTGACCTTCCAATTTGATGTCCTTGCCCAATCGTTGCAGATAAGCAATGATGGCAATGATCTCCTTGTCGGCCATGATTTCAATTTTGTTCTCTTTTAATCCATCGGCAATTCCCCTGGCTTGTTTATCCAGATCGTCGTTTGCAATGGCTTCATAACCCTCCGGATAAGGAACACCCAATTTCCGCATAGCGTGAATTTTGGAATTCGTGCTGCCTTTATCAATGTCTTTTTCAAACAAAGACGGGTAGGGAGGCATGATGGAACCAGGCGCCATAGAAGTGGGGTCGAGCATGTGGTTGAAATGCCAGCTGTCGCCGTATTTGCCCCCGATCCGCGCTAAATCCGGCCCTGTTCTTTTGCTCCCCCACTGGAATGGGTGGTCGTATACGAATTCCCCGGCTTTGGAATATTCACCATACCGTTTCACTTCATACCGGAAAGGGCGGATCATCTGGGAGTGGCAGTTGTAGCATCCTTCCCGGATGTAAATATCCCTTCCCTGCAATTCAAGCGGGGTGTAAGGTTTGACAGACGAAATCGTCGGAATATTTTCTTTTACTAAGAACGTGGGAATCAGCTCAACCAGACCGCCGATGCCAACAACCACTAAACTCAGCGTCAGCAGCAACAGAGGCTTCCTTTCAATAATGCTGTGCCAGAACGAGTTGGCTGGAGCGCGGTATTCCTTCACCAATGGCGCCGCTTCTGCTTCTTCTTTTGCTAAAAAAGTCCCAGCTTTTGCGGTTTTGATCAGGTTGTAAACCATGATGATGACCCCCGCTAAATAGATAGTGCCCCCGATGGCTCTGATGATGTAGAAAGGAACAACGGTTTGCACTACATCTATAAACTGGTATTGCAATTGTCCTTCCGGCGTGAACGCCTTCATCATAAAGTACGAGCGAAATGCGCTCCAGTACATTGGAATCGCGTACAGAATAATACCCAGGGTTCCGATCCAGAAATGCGTGGAAGCCAATTTTACGGAGTGGAGTTTGGTACTGAACAACCTGGGGATCAACCAGTACATCATACCAAAGGTCAGGAATCCATTCCAGCCCAAAGCCCCTATGTGTACGTGCGCCACGGTCCAGTCGCTGTAATGCGAAATGGCGTTGACGTTTTTCAACGACATCATGGGGCCTTCAAAAGTACTCATGCCATAGGCCGTCACGGCCACCACAAAGAATTTCAGCACCGGATCTTCCCGTACCTTATCCCAGGCGCCGCGCAGGGTGAACAAGCCATTCAGCATCCCGCCCCAACTCGGCAAAATCAACATGATGGAAAACACCGTTCCCAAAGATTGCGCCCAGTCGGGAAGCGCCGTGTATAACAAGTGGTGAGGGCCCGCCCAGATGTACAGGAAAATTAAGCTCCAGAAGTGGACGATACTCAGGCGGTAAGAGTAAACCGGGCGACCGGCCGCTTTAGGCAGAAAGTAATACATCAACCCCAGATACGGCGTAGTCAGGAAGAACGCCACCGCATTGTGCCCGTACCACCACTGCACAAGCGCATCCTGAACGCCTGCATACATGGAGTAGCTTTTCATGAATGAAACGGGGATCTCCATCGAATTGACGATGTGCAACATGGCTACCGTTACCCAGGAGGCAATGAAAAACCAGATCGCAACATAAAGGTGCCTTTCCCTTCTGGTCAGAATGGTACCAAACATATTGACCCCAAAAACTACCCAAATTAAGGTAATCAGGAGGTCAATCGGCCACTCCAACTCTGCGTATTCTTTACCGGTGGTAAAACCCATCAGCAAAGTTACCGCAGCGCAAACAATGATAAACTGCCAGCCCCAAAAGTGAATTTTGCTCAGCGTATTATTCCACATAGGCGTTTTTAAGAGCCTCGGAAGGGAATAGTACACCGCAGTAAATATTCCGTTGCCCACAAAAGCAAAGATGACTGCGTTGGTGTGAACCGGACGAAGCCTCCCAAATGCTAAATGCGGGAAATATTCACTGAAATTAAATACGGGAAACGCCAATTGAAAAGCCGCTATTACGCCCAAAAGCATTCCCACGACACCCCAAAATATACATGCAATTGCAAATAATTTAGGGATTTTGTTATCGTAATAAAATTTCTCCAAACCCATAGCAGAGTTACTTTTTGTTAGTTTTTTGATCAAATAAAATCCTTTGTGCCGGGCTTTGGTCGTCATCAAATTGCCCGTCTTTGACGCTCCATAAAAAAGCGATTAAAAATCCACCTGAAATGCAGATGCTTACAATTAATAATATGATGAGGACACTCATAGCGTTAAATTAATCAGGGTTAGGTAATGGATGATTTTGTGGTTCCTTTATGCCATGTTGCTTTGCAGCCCATTCTGTTAAGCCGTAGGTCAACAAAATGATGGTTATAGAGCTGCAAGGCATCAGGATTGCCGCAACGACCGGGGATAAAATGCCCTGAATGGCAAAGTACAGGCCGATCACATTATAAATTGCTGAAATTGCAAACGTGAATAAGACGATCTTTTTCCCGGTTATGGCATACTGAATAAATGCATCTAATTGGGCCAATTTTGTAGCTTCAATAATCCCGTCGGAAGAGGGCGTAAAATTATTGCCGGCATCCACAACTGCAATCCCTAAATTGCTCTGCTTCAATGCGCCCGCATCGTTCAGCCCGTCTCCAATCATCATCACCTGCCGGTCGTGTTTGTTTTGCAATTGGCTGATGTATTCCAATTTTTCCTGCGGGCTCCGGTTGAAAAGCACTTCGCTGTCTTTTCCCAATAAATCTTCAATATTTTGCAGCTCGGTATCATTATCCCCCGATATGAGCGACAGGGTATATTTCTTTTTCAGAGACTGAATCAGGTTGGTTACGCCAAAGCGATATTTATTGGAAATAATAAATTCCCCCACAATTTCGCCATCAATGAAGACCACCACTTTGGTTCCGGGTTTTTCGACCTGGTAGGCGCCTCCAATGAATGCAGGAGAACCCAGTTTGACGTGGCATTCTTCCACCCATCCTTCAATGCCCTGGCCTTCAACCTCTTTATAATGGACAACTTCAGATCGTCCTTTTTCATTCAGGAACCCGGCGGCCAGCTTGCTTGCGGGGTGCGAAGACTGGTTGAGCAGCGAGGCTACGATCCTTCTATACTGCTCCGACAATATTTTTCCGGTGTATCGGACATTCGCGCCGTTTGTTTGCGTGATCGTACCAGTTTTATCCAATACAATATGGTTGATTTTTGAGAGCCGTTCGATCATTTCGGGAGACCTCAGATAGAATTTATTTAAGCCGAATATTCTGAGAATATTCCCGTTGGTATAGTTTTCAGCAAGCAATAATGCGCACGGGCAGGCGACAATCAAAACCGTAGTAATGGCATTCCACATCAGGGTTATTTCTCCCCTGCCATACCAATAAAATCCGGCGCCAAATCCCAGTGCCAGCACCACGTAGGTGAAATATTTTCCAATGGTATCGTACGTGCTTTTTTTAATCGGTTCTTTTTTGGTAAATACCGGGTTGTTCCATAAATTCGTTAAATAACTTTGAGAAACTTCTTTTACAACAATCAATTCCAATAATCCCTCCAATTGCTTGCCTCCGGCGTAAACGATTTCTCCAATATTTACCTGCACCGGAAGGCTTTCGCCGCTTACAAAACTGTAATCTATTTTTGCATTTCCTTTTGATAAAATAGCGTCTACCGGAATAATTTCATTGGAATAAATTTGAATAAGGTCATTTTCTTTAACTTTTGAAATTTCCGTGGGCGTGATGCAGCCTCCTTTTATAACATTGAGGGCGATGGGAAAAAATGATTTATAGTCCCGGTCAAAAGAGATGGTTTGGTAAGTTCGAGCCTGGAGCCATCTTCCAATTAACATAAAAAAAACGATCCCGCTCATGCTGTCCAAATACCCGCTGCCGGTTCCGCTGAATATTTCAAACAGACTTCTGAGAAATGTAATGGCCAAAGCCAATGTAACTGGCAAATCTATATTGAGGTATTTGTTTTTAAGGCCGTTCCAGGCAGAAACAAAAAATTCTGTAGCTGAATAAAACAGGACCGGCAAAGACAACAAAACAATAATGGTACGCAGCAGAAAAGCTACTTTGGGGTCTACCGTATTGGAAACCGCAAAATAATCTGCAAAGCTCATCATCATAATATTGCTGAAACAGAACCCTGCAACACCGATTTTGTACCAGCGCGTCCGATCCGTTTTGCTTCCTGCTTTCGACGAAATTTCATTCAAACTCAAATGTGGTTCGTATCCAATTCCGTCAAGGGTCTCAACTACTTTCCGCAAAGAAGTGACCTGGTGATCAAAAACAATAAAAACCTCTTTTTTAGGAAAATTAACCCTGGATGTAATAATGCCTTCGTTGACCTTATGGATATTTTCCAGTAACCACAAACAACTGCTGCAATGGATTTGCGGGAGATAAAATGTTACGTGGCTTTGTTGCTGGTTGGAAAAATGAATGAGTTTTTTCTCAATATCTGCATTTTCAAGGAAAGCGTATTTTTCCTTCCGGGAAACCTTGTTTTGAGCCAAACCCGGCTTTTCATTTAAATCATAATACGTGCATAAATCGTAATCGTTGAGTATTTCATAGACCGTTTTACACCCCGTACAACAGAAGTGTTTATCTGCTATCGCAATAGATTGATCGGGCGCCGGATTGCCGCAGTGATAACAGGATAATATGGTATTCGCTTTACTCATTGTTATTCAAATGTCAATGGTTGTCAGTCTTATGGCGACTCAGTTGGCTTTATTGGGTTCTGTATAGGGCTATTTAAGATACAGGCAGTTTAATACCTTTTTATCTTTTTTTAGTTCAAAAAAAGTTACTGGTTCTTCAGGAAAAATTTTCCGGAATCTAATTTTTCATTAAAATCCCCTATCGTATTGTTTTCAATCATCTTGATCAGGTTCTTTTTAATTTCCTTGTATTCAAAATGCACCGGACAAGGATTTTTTTCAGAGCAAGCTTTCAACCCCAATACACAATCGGTGTATATTTTATCCCCGTCCATTGCTTTAACGATGTCTGAAATTGAATTTTTTAAATCCGTCTCATCCATGTAAAACCCGCCGTTCGGTCCTTTCACCGAATGCACCAGCCGTTTACGCCCCAGCTCCTGCATTATTTTTGCAATAAAATGCTCCGGGGCATCGGTACTTTTTGCAATGTCTTTTACACTCACACGTGATTGATCCTTTGATTTTTGGGCCACAAAAATCATTGCCTTGATTGCATATTCACATGATTTTGAAAACATAGGTTATTGGTTTCTATTTAAAGTGTCTGTCAACATTACCTTGTGCTTCGAACAGGGTATACACCTTTCCTCCATCGAACCCAGGCAGCAGGGCGGCATTCCGCGCCGTCTTGTTACCCTTTCGTGCTTTGCAATGCAAAGATAAAGGCTTCATTTAAAATAAAAAGAGTTTTTTATCTTTTTCTAAGCCGCTGGCGTTTTTTTTTCTTTATCCTAGCATAAATAACTGATTTTCAATTAAATTCATAGGCAAAAAAATGATCGCCATCCAACGTGTTACTAAGCCGAGCCTCCCTATTCTAAAAAACAACCGGCCCTGAATGCATACACATCCAGGGCCGGTTCCGATTTCTTTATTACTACATGATTTTCTACACCGCTGCCTCAGCCGCCTTCTGATAATACCCCGCAGCCAATTTTCCGGAGATCGCCCCGAAAGCTTCAATGGTTTTATCAATGTCGTCTTTTGTATGTACTGCGGTCGGAATCAGGCGCAAAATGATGGTGCCTTTGGGCACAACGGGGTAAATGACAACTGAACAGAAAATACTGAAATTTTCGCGCAGGTCTTTGACCAATTCAGTCGCCTCTTCTACCGTGCCGTTCATCTGCACCGGCGTCACACAACTGTTGGTGATGCCAAGGTTAAACCCTTTGGCGCGCAGGCCGCTCTGAAGCAGGTTTACATTTTCCCAGAGTTTGACCTTTAGCTCCGGTTGGGTCCGCAACAATTCCAGACGCTTCAGGTTTCCGATTACTATGGGCAGTGGTATGGACTTGGCAAAGATTTGTGAGCGCGTGCTGTAGCGCAGGTAGGTCAGGATATCCTTATCGCCGGAAACAAAGGCGCCGATGCTGGCCATAGACTTGGCAAAGGTGCTGAAGTAAAGGTCAATTTTATCCTGAACGCCTTGCTCTTCGCCGGTTCCCGCGCCGGTAACGCCCTGGGTACCAAAGCCGTGCGCATCGTCCACCAGCAAGCGAAAGTTGTATTGTTCTTTCAACTCGGCAATTTCTTTCAAAATGCCCTGCTCGCCACGCATGCCAAATACGCCTTCGGTGACAACGAGGATGCCGCCGCCGCTTTTTTCAGCAAAAACAGCTGCTTTGGCAATTTGCTTTTTGAAACTTTCAATGTCGTTGTGTTCAAAAGCAAAGCGCTCGCCAATGTGCATCCGGATGCCATCGTAAATACAGGCGTGGTTGTCTTTGTCATACACCACAACATCGTGACGGGTGAGCAAAGCGTCAATGACAGACATGATGCCCTGGTAACCATAGTTCAGGAGCATGGTGTCTTCTTTTTTGACAAATTCAGACAACTCGCGCTCCAATTGTTCGTGGTAGTTGGTTTCTCCCGACATCATCCGCGCGCCCATTGGGTAAGCGAGTCCCCATTCTGCGGTCGCTTCCGCATCCGCTTTGCGCACTTCAGGGTGGTTGGCCAATCCGAGATAGTTGTTCAGGCTCCAGACGATCATCTCTTTGCCCCGGAATTTCATTTTATTTCCCAGGGCTCCTTCCAATTTCGGGAAAGCATAGTAACCATGTGCCATCTCCGAATATTTCCCCAAAGGGCCTTTGTTGTTGCGATATTTTTCAAATAAATCCATATTCAAAAAAATTTGATTATCAATTCAATAAAGGAATTTACCATACTTTTTCGTAGGCTGGGTTATCTACCCATTTACTCCACTTTTCGTTGTAGCCGTGAACTTTTTTGACGGGCTTTCCACCACTATCGTAAACCTCGAACCCACGGTTAACCCATTCAAATAAACTGCCATACAAATTATACACCTCGCTATAACCCAGCTTCTGCAATTTGTTGCCAATTTTTTCACTCCGATACCCAATCGAACAGTAAACGACAATTTTTGCATCTTTGGGAACATCCGCTATACGAACTTCGTCGAAATCGTCGTACCCGATGTAGCGGGCGCCTTTGAGATGGCTGACCTCAAATTCTTCCCGTTTTCGGGCGTCAAAAATAATGATCTCGTCCTGGATTTTTTTCAGGGCATCCACACCAATCAACGGGGTTGAGAAATTCAGCATGCCGGCAATGGTTTTATCAAATTCCGGGTTGACGCAGGTCGGTTTGTCCATGGGGACATTTTTCTGCGCGCATCCTTGCAGAACGGCGCCAAGGAGTGCCAGGTTGACCAAAAAAAGCATGCGGAATAATGGCATGTTATTATTTCTTTTTGAACAAAGAGAACCAGGAATTCCCGGCCTTGATTTCTTTCGGCCCGGCCCCTGCCCGATCCTCTATGTATTGTTTATTGATGCAGTATTGCACCAACTCCTTATTGATAAACGCTTTCACATCGGAAGCGATGGCGTGGGGGTACAAGAGGTGCAAATTCGGGCCTGCATCTAAACTGAAATAAAGGGGTTGACCGCTTGTTTCCCGATAAGCCCTCACTTTTTCAATTAACAACAGGGAGTTCGCTTTCATTAAGACGTAAGAAGGCTGAGAAGTCATCATCAGCGCGTGCAGGGTCAATGCTTCATTTTCGGCAATTTGCCCAAATAGATCCACATCGCCATCCTTCAAAGCATCCACCAACAAGTGCAATCGTTGCTTAGCCTGCTGGTAGCGATTGGCTGCGTAAGGATTGTTTTCCATAAGTTCGTGCCCAATGCGGCTGGACACACTTTTTTCGTCCTTGCTTACAATCAGGATATCATCGTGGTACGTCCGGAAAACTTCGTGCATCGCTTGTTCATAAGGAACAGCATATAAGTCAGAGGAGTGTTCGATCAAGGTGCTTTCGCCCCAGGCCGCCATACAGGGATAAACAGAACGGCAGGCGCTGCCCGACCCTAACCGGGCTAAGTAGGAAGCTTTTTGTAAAAAGTCTGTTTCATTTTTTAACGTGGAAAAAAACCGGCGTTCCAAAGAACAAAGACATAGGGCAAGCGCGCTCATTCCGGACGCAGAAGAAGCAATGCCGGCGGAATGAGGAAATGAATTGGAGGTATCAATCTTAAAAGACAATTGGCGCAAAAAAGGAAAAATATCCACGATGCTTTCCAGGAAGCCTTTCACTTTTTGTGCGAAGGCCGCGTTGGGTTCGCCATCCAAAAAAAGTTCGAGCACAATTTCGGGCTTCGAATCCGATCTGGGTTCGTAGGCTAACTTGGTTTGCGTATGCGCGTGTTCTAAAGTCAGGCTGATGGACGGATTTCGGGGAAGTTGAATGCCGTGTTTTCCCCAATATTTGATGATAGCGAGGTTAGAAGGGCTTTTCCAGGAAACGCTGCCTGGTTCTATTTTGTCGGTTTCAACAACCAAATGAGGGTTTTTGTAATCCATCTAATTGATAATCTTTTACTTAAATATATACAATACACCCTTTAACAGAGCAATAGCCTCCAAAAACCGGGCGGCTATTGCGCTGTTCAAAAGGTGGTGCAAATTTAAGCAAGATCAATCAATTACTCCCTTCTTTTTGCTTGAGCCGTTTATCGCGTTGCATTGGATTTTCTTCGGATGTACCCCCGCTTCCTCTTTGGCGGAACAAGTCAAACCGGTTGATTTGTTTTTTCTGCGGGAAATAATTGTTCTCCGTATCCACGTCTGAAGTTTCGAGATAAGGATCCACGATGATTCGGTTAATTTCTTTTTCTGCAACAAAGACCTTCGAAATTTTTTCAGAATTCATCCGCCAGATTTCCGCGGGTATGCGATGCTCCCGGGTGGATCCATCCACAAATTCAAACAGGAGAATCAACGGTGTGACCAAACCGCCTTTATTGCTGAGGGCGATTTCATAATAATATTTTCCTGAATTCAACAATGCCTTCTCCTCCGCACTCAGGCTATTGAAATAACGCGTGTATTCGTCTTTGTCCAATATGGAAACCGCTAAGGGGTCGAAGTCTGTATAAAAATCCCTCAAGCTCGGGTCAATCTCTTCCTGAGTCTTTTCGATGGATTCATTTCGGATTGCGCTGATGTTTTTAGGTGCGCTGGCTTTTTCCTGGCGGGCGATTGCATTTTCTTCTTCCGGATTTTTGGAATTAATCCGGTATGCTTTCACATCTTCAATGGCAATGTCAACGTATTCGGTGGTGTAAAACCATCCGCGCCAAAACCAATCCAAATCAACCCCGGATGCTTCTTCCATCGTCCGGAAAAAATCTGCCGGAGAAGGATGCTTGAATTTCCAGCGATTGGAATAAGTTTTAAATGCAAAATCAAACAGCTCTCTCCCCATGACCGTTTCCCTTAAAATATTCAGGGCTGTTGCAGGTTTGGCATAGGCATTATTGCCCAACTGCGCAACTTGCTCCGAATTGGTCATAATCGGGTTCACAACCGATTTATCTGCAATCATGTAATCAACAATTTTGTTTGCGGGCCCTCGTGAAGAAGGATAGTCGCGTTCCCATTGTTGCTCTGTAAGGTATTGCAAAAAGGTATTCAGTCCTTCATCCATCCAGGTCCACTGCCGTTCATCTGAGTTAACGATCATGGGAAAATAGTTGTGCCCAACTTCATGAATAATGACGCTGAGCATGGCATATTTGGTTCGTTCGGAATAGGTCCCGTCTGACTCCGGGCGCCCGCCGTTGAAACAGATCATGGGGTATTCCATGCCAATGCGATCGGTGTGTACCGACCAAGCCACCGGATAAGGATAATCGAAGGTGTAGTGAGAATACCATTTCAGGGTGTGGGCAGTGACTTTGGTAGAGTACTGTCCCCAAAGCGGGTTGCCTTCTTTCGGGTACATGGACATGGCCATCACCACGCTACCATTACTCATCTCTACTCCCATTGCATCCCAGATAAATTTCCTGGAACTGGCAAAAGCAAAATCCCTGACATTGTCCGCTTTAAACTTCCAGGTCTTTTTTGCTTTTGATTTTGATTTTTCACGTTCAACCGCCTCTGCCTGCGTAGCAATGACGACCGGGGTTTTGCGCTCTAATTTTGCCTGTTCAAAGCGTTTGAACTGGTTGACATCGAGCACTTCTTTTGCATTTTGCAAAACCCCGCTGGCTGAGACTAAGTGATCGGAAGGAACGGTCACGCTAACTTCATAGTTTCCAAACGGCAGCGTAAATTCTCCACGACCAAGGAACTGTTTGTTTTGCCATCCCTCATCATCGCTGTACACACACATGCGCGGAAAAAACTGGGCAATGGTATAGAGGTGGTTCCCATCACCGGCAAAAAATTCGTACCCGGACCGGCCCCCAACTTCCATTCGGTTGTTGATGTTTTGCCACCATTTTATTTGAAACGTAAATTTTTCTTTTGGTTTTAAAGGCTTGGGTAGATCTACCCGCATCATTGTTTTTACGATGGTATAGGGGAGCGGCTTACCCGTAGCGTCTTTGACGAACTCAATTTTATTGCCTCCGTCAAATGTTGGCGTCAGCCCTTTCAGGTCTTGCAAGCTCATCCGCTCTTTGATGGTTGTACCCGTACTCGTTTTGTAGGTATCCGACTCTTTATCAAAAATATTTTGGTCCAACTGAAGCCATAAATATTCCAAGTGGTCCGGTGAATTGTTGAGATATGTGATGGTTTCTGTACCGTATAAGCGTTGCTGTTCATCGTCCAATTCGATGTTCATCACATAGTCGGCTTGTTGTTGCCAATACTCGTGACCCGGACTTCCGGATGCGGTGCGGTAAGTATTGGGTGTCGGCAACAGGTCGTACATCTGGGCAAACTTGTCTTGTTTTTCCTGGGCGTTTACACCTAAAGCAAAAAAGACAAAACTTGCAGAAGACCACAAAAGAAGGAGGTAATTGCGTTTTTTCATGACAGTCGCATTTTGAAAAAATGTAGAGCAGAAGCAAAGGAGGATTGCTTCCTGATAAATAAAGTTACCACAATAAGCGGTTCAGAGGATGAGTTGGGGGATGAAAATTCACCCGGAAAATTCCATCCCTTGCCAATTGATTGCTATAAATGTTCCACGTGGAACATTTATAGCGTTTCGATCAACCAGGACTTAAAAGCTGAGTAGGTATTATTAAGCAAAGTTGCTTCCTTTTTTCGATGGGCAAGCACGGCTAAACGCTCCGGAACGGGTACTTCCTGCCCAAGAATTTCGTCCATATCTTCCTTGAATTTTGAAGGATGGGCCGTTTCAAGGATGATTCCAGTCGTGTTTTCAGAGCTATGTTTTTCAAAATATTCAAGCAAAGCTAAGTATCCAACTGCCGCATGCGGATCAGCGATGTAGTTATAGCTGCGGAAGATTTCAATAATCGCCTGTTTCGTTTTTTCGTCATTGAAGGCATACCCGGATATTTTCCCGCGCATATTGTTCCACGTGGAACGTTCTTCGCTCGAGATAGCGCTTTCGGCAAAGATGTCTAACAGTCTTGAAAAGTTAGAAGGATTTCCGACATCCATTGCATTGGAGAGGGTTCTCACTGAAGGTCTGGGGGAATAATTACCGGTTTCAATATACTTCGGCACGATGTCGTTTGCATTGGTTGCAGCCACAAAATGTTCCACGGTGAGCCCCATTTTATGCGCAAGTATACCGGCAGTCAAGTTACCAAAATTGCCGCTTGGCACACTGAAAACCACTTGAGGATCGGTCTCGTTTTTCAATGCCTGCACCTGACGGTAAGCCTCGAAGTAATAAAAAGACTGCGGAATCAGCCGGGCAATGTTGATCGAATTCGCAGAACCCAATCGAAACCGGGTGTTGATCGTCTCATCCAAAAAAGCTTTTTTGACCAAATCCTGGCAGTCGTCGAACGTTCCGGCAATTTCAATCGCTGTAATATTATCGCCTAAAGTCGTCAACTGCTTTTCCTGAAGCGGACTAACTTTTCCGGAAGGGTAAAGAATAACCACCCGAATGCCCGGCGTTTGATAAAAACCCGCCGCAACGGCTCCTCCAGTATCCCCGGAAGTTGCAACCAAAATGACCAATTCTTTGTCTTCCCCCTGGTTCAGATAACCCATGAGTTGCGCCATGAACCGCGCACCAAAATCTTTAAAGGCTAAGGATGGACCGTGAAACAATTCAAGCATGAATTTCTGCTCATCCAAAGCGACTAACGGTGCGGGAAAAGTAATGGCGTTCTCAATGATTTCCTGCAAATCCGGCAATGGGATGGCGCCTTCAAAAAGGTTTTTTGAGATTTCAAATCCAATTTCCGGAAAGGAATATTGCCTCAAATTTTGAATAAACGCTTTAGAAAGCACCGGTACTTTTTCGGGCATGTACAATCCCTTGTCCTCCGGCAACCCTTTAAAAACAGCTTCTTTCAGAGAGACGAAATGATTGCGGTTGTTTGTGCTGTATAGTCTCATGGCGCTTTTAAAGTTTAATTGCTCCTTCCTGATTGATCGGGCCAATGAACAATTGGTTTTCAATTTTTGCACGGTCAAAAATAGCTTTCATTTCACGGCCTGCATTTTCTGCAATCAGGCTATTGGCACACAAGGCAAAAATTGAAGGGCCTGCCCCCGAAATACTGCATCCCAAAGCGCCTTCTTTTAACGCAGCTTCCTGGACTTCATAAAAATGGGGAATCAACTTTGCCCGCTGGGGTTCAATGATGCTGTCCTTCAAAGACCGGCCAATCAAATCCAAATCGCCGTTGAACAACCCCACAATCAACCCGCCCAGGTTTCCACTTTGTTCAATATGTTGTTTCAAGGTGACCGACTCGGACAAAATATCGCGGGCATCTTTGGTCAGGACTTCCACTGCCGGGTAAATCACCGTAGCATACAAACCTTTGGGCACATGGAGGCGATGGGCGTCCAATTCATTGTTGTTTCTGATCAAAATCATACCTCCCAGTAATGAGGGCGCCACATTATCTGCATGATACGCGCCATCTGCGATTTGCTCGCCCAAAACGGCAAACGGGAGCAACTCCCTTTTGGTGAGAGGGCGGTTTAATAATTCATTCACCGCCATAACCCCGGCCACAGCACTGGCGGCGCTGGAGCCAAGCCCGCTGCCAAAAGGCATTTTTTTATGAATTTCAAATTCAATCCCACGATTCGTTTCGCCCAGATGCTCCAAAAGTTTATACGCGGCAAAGCCGGCTGTATTTTTTAGAATGTCGTACGGAAGTTTTCCCGATGCGCCGGTGATTTTTGTGATTCGCAAACCAGGTGCATCACTAAACCGGGCTATGATTTCGTCGCCGGGCCGCTCCAAAGCAAAGCCCAGGATGTCAAACCCACAAGCAACATTTGCCACAGAAGCCGGGGCGAATACTTTGATTCCAGGATTCATATCGCTCTTTTTCAAAAAAATCAGGAAAGGAAATGGCCAATCTTAATGATTTCTGCAAAAATACCTGCGGCCGTCACTTCCGCGCCAGCGCCCGGGCCTTGCACAACCAATGGCCGGTCTTTATACCTTTCCGTTGTAAAAACAATCATGTTATCGCTCCCGCTCAACATATAAAAAGGATGTGTTGCGTCGAATGCTTCAAGGCCGATGGTTGCTTTGTTGTTTTCCAGCTTGGCCACAATTCTAAGCGCTTTGCCGGACGCCTCTGCAGTCTTACGCAAATCATCGAAGTAACTTTCCGTTTCAACAAGGGTTTCCATAAAAGCGTCAACCGTTTTTGCCTGCTGACAAACCTCCGGAAGAAAATTATGGATTTCAATTTCCTCCATCTCAATCGCTGCGCCGGCTTCCCTTGCCAGGATCAGTAATTTGCGGCGAACATCGAGGCCGTTGAGATCAACCCGGGGGTCGGGTTCGGTATAGCCCAACTCCCGCGCCTGCGCAACAGCGAGGCTGAATGGCGTCCCAGCCTGGAAAGCATTAAAGATATAGGATAAGGAGCCGGAGAGTACGCCTTCTATTTTCAAAATGCGGTCGCCGCTCACCATGAGGTCATTCAGCGTTGAAATGACCGGCAACCCGGCGCCTACATTCGTTTCATACAAAAACAATACCCCGCGTTTATCCGCAAGGTGCTTGATGCGTTCATATTGCAAATAAGAAGCAGACGCGGCCACCTTGTTCGGGGTAGAAATGGAGATGCTGGCGCCAAGAATGCTTTCGTAGTACTTCGCCACTTTTTCGCTGGCGGTGTTGTCCACAAAAATGCTGTTGGACAAATTAAGCGCCTTCATTTGATCTACATAAGCGCTCATGCTCATTGGGGTCTCTGACTCCTGCAACAAGGTTTTCCAGTTTGAAAGCTCAATGCCGGTTTCATCAAATATCATTTTTTGGCTATTCGCCAATCCAATCACTTTCACCTCTAAGGCGCGTTTGTCTTTCAAAAACGCAGCTTGCTCCTGAATTTGGCGCAATAACGTGCTTCCGATGAGACCCGCCCCTACAATAAACAAGTTAAGCACTTGATTATCAGATAAAAAGAAGGCTTCGTGGAGCGCATTCAACGCTTTTGCCTCGTCTTCTTTAGGAATTGCAATTGAAATATTCAACTCCGAAGACCCCTGTGCGATGGCCACAATGTTAATGCCGTTTTTACCCAGCGCCTGGAACAACCGGCCTGCAATGCCTGGTTGGTAGCGCATGTTTTCGCCAATCACGGCAACGACGGCAAGGTCATCTTCGTTCTTCACCGGTTCGATCAAGCCGGTACGCATCTCGTATTCAAATTCCCGTTCCACCAATTTTTTGGCAGCTTTGGCCGATTGTGGCTGTACGGCAAAAGAAATGGAATGCTCGGAAGACCCCTGGGTAATGAGGATAATGTTGATCCCTCCCTGCGCCAGCGCATTGAACAACCGGCCCGCCGTGCCCGGCACCCCAAAAAGCCCGCCGCCCTGAAGGGTCAGCAAAGCTATATGGCTGATGGAGGAAATGCCCGTAATGATTTGCTCGGTTTCTCCGCGTTCCTCAGAAATATAGGTTCCTTCAAAATCTGGGTTGAAGGTGTTTTTGATGTACAGCGGAATTTTTTTGAGCAATGCGGGTTGCAGCGTAGGGGGGTAGATGACTTTGGCTCCAAAATGCGACATTTCCATCGCCTCCGCATAAGTCATCGAAGGTATTGTGAATGCTTTTTTTACTTTCCGGGGGTCAGCCGTGAGCACGCCGTCCACATCAGTCCAGATTTCAATGCTTCTGGCATTTAGTCCCGCAGCAATTAGGGCTGCCGTATAATCCGATCCTCCCCGGCCCAAGGTAGTGGTCAACCCACCTTTATTAGAGCCTACAAATCCCGTAACAACATGAATTTCAGGATTTTGAACATAGTATTCTTTTATCTTTTCATAACTGAGTTCAAAATCCACTTTTGCAGACCCAAAACTGCTGTCCGTTTTGATCACTTTCCGGGCGTCGAGGTAACTTGCGTCAATCCCGGCCTGCTTCAGGGCAAAAGCGATGATGAAAGCGGAACTCCGTTCTCCAAAACTGAGCACGTAATCGAGCGTTCGGGGCGAAGCTTCCCGCACAAGAAAAATACCGTAGAGCAGGTTTTTTAAAACTTCATTGTTGTTTTCCAGCTCAGGCATTACCTGGTTCAACAAATCGCCTTTCAGCAATTCGGTTGCGGCGGCCACGTGTCGCTGGCAAAAATCGGCCAAAATTTTATGGTAGGCTTCGTCGCCTTTGGCTGCGAGCGTACTCATTTCTATCAGCGCATCGGTGACGCCCCCAAATGCCGAAAAGACTACTGTAAACCGGTCGCCCCGGCTGTAATACGTTTTCAGAATTTCCACAACCCCCTTGATGCGTTCAGGTTTGGCAACAGAAGATCCTCCGAATTTCAATACTTTCATGGGATAAGTATTTTATTATCAATATCTATAGTGATAAAGGGAAATAGCGATGTGATTTTTGAAGCTGCAAAGGTATGTCATCTTATTGATCCTTAGGAAAAATTACTGGATATTATCCCTAAATTTGCATGCTCGTCCGGCTTTAAGCCCGATGCAATATTATTTTGTACATGCAGAGAAATCACGCATCGCCTTTAGGCAATTTAGACATCGTTACTTTTTCCATCTTCATCAGTTTGATTGCGATAGGATGGTTGATGGTCTATACGGTCAGTTTTGGAGAAGGCTACGCAGGTGGAACGGCCGATTTTTTCAGCACTTCGATCGGCAAACAAACGATCTGGGTTGGGATCTCTTTTTTTATTTTTGCTTTTATCCTGTTGATTGACTGGAAGTTTTGGCAAACTTTTGCCTACCCCATCTATGGAATTTCTTTGTTTCTTTTGCTCCTCGTTCTTTTTGCCGGTAAAGAAATTAAAGGCGCTACTTCGTGGTTCAGCTTCGGAGGGTTTTCTTTTCAGCCGTCGGAAATTGCCAAATTCGGAACCTGCCTGGCCATGTCTGTTTTCCTGAGCCATTACAGCACCAACCTTCGGAATTCCCGTTCGCAACTTTATGTATTGGGCCTGTTGCTGGCGCCAATGATCCTGATCCTGATACAACCCGATGCCGGTTCGGCTTTAGTTTTTACCTCCTTTTTAGTGGTCTTGTACCGAGAAGGCCTCTCGCCAAACTACTACATCATCGGCGGATACATTGCTCTGTTGGCGATATTGGGTCTGGCCGTTGACGATGTAAAAGACATTCTGCTGGGACTGGTTTTACTTGCCGGGCTACCGCTCGTTTATTCCCTTAAATTCAAATTCCGAAATTACTGGCTGGCTGGCTACGTGGTCGCTGCGGGATGGGCGATCTATTTATACGACCTGGATTTTAAACCGCAAATATTATTAGGCAGTATTGGTGTGGTAGCGGCATTGGCCGCTTTCCAGTGGTTCCAAAAAAACGAACGCTTAGTCAGTCTGCTTTTCATTGCATTGGTGGTTGGCATCGGGATTACTGTAGCCGCCAACTACGCGTTCGACAACGTGATCAAACCACACCAGCAAGACCGCATCAATGTTTGGTTGAATCCTGACAAGAGCGACCCGCGCGGCTCCCGCTACAACCTGATGCAATCACAATTGGCCATCAGCTCCGGAGGGTTTCTTGGTAAAGGATTCACGGAAGGTACGATGACCAAGCTCAATTATGTGCCGGAACAATCAACAGATTTTATCTTTTGCACGATAGGCGAAGAGCAGGGCTTCGTCGGAAGTTTTGCCATCATTACGCTTTTTTTGCTGTTGCTCATCCGGCTCACGATTTTGGCGGAAAGGCAACGGTCCAATTTTTCCCGACATTTTGCCTACTGCGTTGCCGGAATTTTTTTCATCCATTTTCTGGTCAACATCGGCATGACCATGGGGCTCCTCCCAATCATTGGGATTCCCCTGCCGTTGATCAGCAAAGGGGGGTCTTCCTTATTGGGCTTCACCATGATGATGGCTGTGTTGTTAAAACTGGACAGCAACCGGTATCGGATTTAATTTGAAAAACCACGATTTTGTTTCGCTTTACCCTTCAACATACCGATCCACACAGCAATGCCCGCGCAGGCCGCATTGAAACAGCGCATGGTGTTATAGAAACCCCCATATTTATGCCGGTCGGCACGGCAGGTACGGTAAAAGCTGTTCACCAACGGGAATTGGAACAGGACGTTCGCGCGCAAATCATTCTGGGCAATACCTACCATTTGTACCTGCGCCCGGGAATAGAAATCCTTCAGCAGGCAGGCGGGTTGCATCGCTTCAATGGCTGGAGCAAACCCATCCTGACCGACAGCGGCGGCTATCAGGTTTATTCCCTGAGCCATCGCCGCAAAATCAAAGAAGAAGGCGTCACTTTTGCGTCCCATATTGACGGGTCAAAACATTTTTTCAGTCCGGAACGGGCGATGGACATCCAACGAATCATCGGCGCCGACATCATCATGGCGTTCGACGAGTGCCCGCCTTATCCTTCCGATTATCGCTACGCCAAAAACTCGATGGAACTGACCCATCGCTGGCTCAAACGCTGCTGCGATCACTTCGACCAAACGAGCGGTCTGTACGGATACGAACAAACCCTTTTCCCCATTGTGCAGGGCAGCACGTATGACGATTTGCGCAAAGCATCGGCAGAAGCCATCGCGGGTTTTGAAAGATCGGGGAATGCAATCGGCGGGTTGTCGGTAGGGGAACCAGCGGAAGAAATGTACCGGGTCACCGATATGGTATGTCAAATTTTGCCGAAAGACAAGCCCCGCTACCTGATGGGCGTGGGCACACCGGCAAATATCCTGGAGTGCATTGCCCTGGGGATTGACATGTTCGATTGCGTATTGCCGACCCGCAATGCGCGGCATGGGATGCTCTATACAGCCCAGGGGATCATGAACATGAAAAATGCCAAATGGAAAAATGATTTCAGCCCAATAGACGAAGACAGCCCTTGCCCAACCAGTCGTTTTTATTCGAAAGCATACCTGCGCCACTTGTTGCACAGCGAAGAAATTCTGGCTGCGCAAATTGCTTCCCTGCACAACCTCTCCTTTTTCCTGTGGCTGGTTGGCGAAGCCAGAAAGCACATTGCTGCCGGTGATTTTGCAATTTGGAAAAATGAAATGGTAGAAAGGGTAGGGAGAAGATTGTAAAGAATTTGCCTACTCAAAAACGGCTTCCACCGTAAAATTTTTGGCTTCCGCCAAAACCGGCATTTCTTTGTAAATGATGGAATACCCTTTGCCCGGCGTATAGGTCATCGTCTCTTCCGCAGTAACAATCGCCGCCGATGCCCGGTTTTTTAACTCAATTTTACTGACAGCGCTTCCTGAAAAAGAAACCTGCATCATTTGCGTTTTCAGGTTTTCTTCTTTGGCTAAATAGCGGATGTTTTGCAACTGTCCGCCGGAGAAACTGCTGTCCTTCGAATATTTGTCCGACCAGGCCGGCTTGTTGATGTCGGAATTGATAAAAATGGCCAATTCTTCTTCAAAATTAATGTCATCGGAAAGTTGTTCTTCGCTTTTCCCATTGATGGAAACCCGTTTTTTGACGCGGGGCTTCGAAGCCTTTAACCCTTCAACCTGTTCAGACATATAGCCTTTCAAATCAAAAAATACCGGCGCCGCTGCTGTGACAGCATTTTGCGGTTCTTCCTGCAACGGCGACTGACAGGCAGTTGCCGCAAAAAATAGTGCAGCGACAATAAGGGCATAGGAAATCCGGATCATTATGTTCAGATAAATTATACTAAGTAGTATCTGTTCTATTGTCAGGTGTCTGGCCTTTAGAGTTCGAGAGCAAGGCATGTTTGGCCCCGTTTCGACTTCGCTCAACGAGCGGTCGTTGAGTTGGAGACTCAGCAGAGTCGAAGTCGAGTCGAAATGAACGCAGCTTTCGGACTATAAAGACACTAAGCAATCAACACGTCGCCATCCATTTCTTTCGGGGCCGCAATCCCCAGCAAGTACAAAATCGTGGGCGCGATATCGGCTAACTTCCCATTTTTCAGGGTTGCGCCGCTTCCATTATTACTAACATAAAAACACGGCACCGGGTTTTTCGTGTGTGCTGTATTTGGCGACCCATCTTCGTTAATCATATAATCCGAGTTGCCGTGATCGGCAATGATGATGCTGTCGTAGCCGAATTCGAGTGCCGTTGTTACGAGTTTTTCCACGCAACTGTCCACAACTTCTGCTGCCCGCATCGCCGCTTTGAAATCGCCGGTGTGGCCAACCATGTCGGTGTTTGCAAAATTGAGGCAAATGAAATCAGGCTGGCTTGCCCGGATATCTTCCACAATGGCGGCCAACAATTCAAAAGCACTCATCTCCGGTTGTAAATCGTAGGTGGCAACTTTTGGCGAGGGGATCATAATGCGCCGTTCTCCGGGAAAAGGGTCTTCCCGGCCACCGGAAAAGAAAAACGTCACGTGCGGGTATTTTTCCGTTTCCGCAATGCGCACTTGTGTTTTCCCGGCTTTGGAAAGCACCTCTCCCAAGGTATTCGACAAGTCGTCTTTAGTAAACAACACCTCCACCCCCTTATAGGTATCGTCGTAGCGGGTCATCGTCACGTACCTCAGCGGCAGGGCTTTCATGCCGAAATCGGGAAAATCCTTTTGGGTGAGCACTTCCGAAATTTCTCTGGGGCGATCCGTTCTGAAATTGAAGCAAATCAGCACGTCGCCCGGTTGTATGGTGGCAACCGGATTGCCTTTGCCGTTCGCACATACGATGGGTTGGATGAACTCATCAGTCTCCCCTTCCGCGTATCGCGTGGCCAAGGTGGCTAAAGGATTGTTCGAAAGCTCGCCGGTTCCGTGTACCATCAGGTCGTAGGCCAACTTCACGCGCTCCCAGCGTTTGTCGCGGTCCATCGCGAAGTACCGTCCGATAACCGTAGCTAACTGAACCGGTTTGCCGGCAATATGCGCATTCAGATCCTGAAGATAAGCCATTCCGCCCCGTGGATCGGTATCCCGGCCATCCAAAAACGCATGGATGAAGGTGTTCGGAACCCCTTCCGCTTCGCAAATCGAACACAACGCTTTCAGGTGTTCAATATGGGAATGTACGCCGCCGTCGGAAACCAAACCCATGAGATGAACCGGTTTCCCTTGTTGCCGGGCAAAATGCAAGGCGTCCAAAAGGGTCTTGTTCTGGTGTAGTTCTTTTTCCCGGATGGCTTTGTTGATGCGCGCCAATTCCTGATAAACAATTCTACCGGCGCCGATATTGAGGTGGCCGACTTCGGAATTCCCCATCTGGCCTTCGGGCAGGCCGACTTGTTCACCAAAAGTGACCAATTCCGAATGCGGATATTTCACATACAAACTATCTACAAAAGGCGTGTCTGCCTGCGCGATGGCGTCGGCTTCAGGTTTTTGCCCGATGCCCCAACCATCCATAATGACCAATAAAACGCGATCTGCCATGGATTGGTGATATTTTAAATACGGGTTACAGGGTGGAGATTTCCCCCATCTTCCATAAGAAGGCCGAAAGGTCGGGAAAATCTGTTGCAAAGACATTACTTTTGCTGGCTAAATGTCAACCAACTCATGCTCGAAAACTGGCTTAAGCCCATTGCCTCCGACCTCTTACACGGGGAAGAATTCGGTGATTTTCAATTTGGGAAACGCATGCAGTTGTATCAGGAAGTCATGCCTGACCTGAAAGCAACCCAATTGGCCATTATTGGCATCGGGGAGTCGGAGGCCAATGCCGTCCGGAAAGCGCTGTACCGTATGGCTTTCCCATTTGAAGGATTGGTGGTGGCCGATTTGGGCAATGTGCGCAAAGAAGACCCGGCTTTTTTTATTCCGCTCATCCGGGAATTGCTCAACGGTAAGATTTTTCCCCTCCTCATCGGGCGGCAACCCGAACAGGCACTCGCACAATATAAAGCGTTTCAGGAAGTACAGCGCTTAGTGAGCTTGTTGGTGGTGGACGAACGCATTCCATTGGATAAGCCCGGGGAAGGTGCTGAAAATTTTCTGACGGAGATTGTCCACGCCAAGCGCTCAGCCTTGTTCCACTTGTCGTTGCTGGGGGTGCAAACGCATTTCGTTCCGCCGGCGGTGTTGGATTTTATCGAACAAAGCAGTTTTGAATACATCCGCTTAGGCAAAGCGAAAGCAGATCTGACCGAAGTGGAACCCATCGTGCGCGACTGCGACATGCTGTGTTTCAACCTTGCTGCGCTCAAACAGGCGGAAGCACCCGGCCAGGAAAAGCCCACGCCCAGCGGTTTTACGACCGAAGAAGCCTGCCAGATTTGCTATTACGCCGGCATGAGCGACAAGCTGAAATCCTTCGGTGTTTACGGTTTCCGGCACGAAGCGGACCGCGACCGGCAAACTGCGCAGGTGGTTGCGCAAATGGTCTGGTACCTGACCAGCGGTTTTTACAACCGAAAAAACGATTACCCGGTTTCTACGGAAGGCCTGATGGAGTACATGGTGGATTTTAAAGACCACCACACCCCCATTACTTTTTGGAAAAGCGGAAAAAGTGGTCGTTGGTGGGTGCAGGCACCGGTAAAAACCAATAAAAAGTACCAGCGGCACCGGCTCATTCCCTGCTCTTACAATGATTACCGGCTGGCTTGCCAGGAGGAGTTGCCGGATCGGTTGGTGGAGGCGTTTCGGAGGTTTTCGTGAACAGGTTAGCATCGTGCGTAGCTTGCGTCATTTTCATGTTCTTGTTTTACGATTTTTTCCTTTCCTGCCCATCTGTCTGAATCAGAATTCGCAGGATTATAGAATTTTCAGGATGGGCAATTCTGAAAATTCTATAATCCTGCGAATTCTGATTCAGACTATTATATTGTTTAATAATTTTACCGCTCGCGCGTAGGCTCCGCCTCGCGTGTAGTATTCCGCCGGGCTTCGCCCGCTTTTGGGTCTGCCGGCTAAAGCCAGCGACCACAAGCGCTCACTGCTTCACCACCTTCCCCTGCCAAACCACACTTCCCACATCCTCCACACTACAAAAATACACCCCAGCCGCCAAATGCCCAATCTTCAACTCCTGCTGCACCTTCCCATCCACCACCCGCAGCGGCTCGCGCAGCATTTCCCGGCCCAAGGCATCCCGAAGGATAACCTGAGGATGCTCTAACCTTACCAAAGTTTCGAGCTTTAGTAAAGCCATAGCACCCGTTACCGGATTTGGGGAAATACTCCCCGAAATGCCACTTCCTGTTTCCGCCACATTATTAATCAATACCTGTATTTCCCTACACAGCGTATCCGCCCCACGCGGATTGCTCACCGCCAGACAGACATTATACACCCCCTCTGCCGCGTAAGTATGCACCGGATGTGGCACGGTATCCGTCAATCCATCTCCAAAATCCCAGTGCCAGCTTCGGATGTCATGAAAACTGGCATCCTGAAAAGTCAATTCCAGCGCCTGGGCATCATAGCTCCAGGCTGCTGTGGGCGGCTGGCGCAGGGTGTCGCATGGGCTGCCTTCCAGGGCGCCGAGGCGGTAGTTGGGGAAGTTGGGCATGGAGAAGGCATTGTATGTAGGGAGCTCTACGCAGTGCTGGCAGACATCGCAGCTGTCGCCGGGGAGATCGGGGTTGTTGATGACGTGCATGACGTCTACACCATTGGGGGCATTGATATAGATTTTTCCATCTGGAGCTAATTGACAAAAATAAAAAGCCGTTGCAAATGGCGACATAAAACCGTCATAAACGGCTACCGTATCTTTTGTAGCCTCAATGTCGTCAGCCCAGAGGTCATATTGATAAACATAGCGTAATGCCGAGATGTAGAGATAACGAGAGCTCGGGGAAATAGCAGCACCCCCGGCAATTATTTCATCATCTAAAAAATTAATTACAATCGGATTACTTAATTGGCCTATGCATCTATCAAAATCATAGATATAGATAAAGTGCCCCAACTGTAAACTTCTAAGAGTATATTGTACAAATTTTGACCCGTCGGGCGTAAAAACAACCTGGCCGGCTCCTGAGTGGATGCTGTCTTCCAGCATCTGTGGCTCCTGTAGATGAATACCATTTGGATTGATCAAAATTCTATAGAAGCGGTTAGAGTGACGCTCCTGAATGATGGACCACCAGTCTCGACCATTGGCATGTCTGACGGCGCAGACCTTACCTGTGTTTAAAGTATCCGCAATAATTAGTTGATTTTTGGTGATGACGGCACCCAAACCGTTTTGGGCTTTTTGATTGATAAAAGAGTAATAAAATCTTCTTACATGACTAGGATCTTGGGGATCATTTGTCCAATCCCGGGCAGCATGCAGAAGGAGGTATAAACTATCGTGTTCCGGGAAAGGCAAAAAAACAGCTCCCTGAACCAAACTCAGGCCAGTATGTGCAAAATCATTTGAATACTGCCCGGGATTGAGGCCTCCTCCGTTCTCCATCTGCTCATGGATAGCATTGGCAATAAAAATGCCATTCGTATAAAAAAGCAAGTTACCCGCTGTATCGCAAATGCTGGCATTGGTGCGTTGCAGGTTCATGGTGGTAGAAATATAGTAAATATCTACCGGGGTTTCATTAAAGTCCATGATATAACCGTCCACTCCTGAAATATTCAAATCTCTATCCTGAGCCATCAACCACATATAGTCGTGCTTTTGTGCTTTGATATGGGTGACTGATAGCGTTAAGCATACCAACGACAGCCAGTATTTGTTCATAACTAATAATTAAAGAGCGGTATCAGGTTTTGTCCTGATACCGCTCATGATGAAGTATTTAAGGTGTAATCACAATTTTACTGAACGCCAGCATCTGCCTGGCTGACTGAATGCTGCATCCATAAACTCCTGGAGTTACGTCCCCGGTGTGCAGATAGTAACTGGCCGTTCCTGCGTTTAAAGGCTGGATGATTTTTCTGCGACCGAATAGATCGGTCAGGATCAACAGCACTTCTTCCTGTAAAGGCTGGCTAAAGCTCACAGTGAAACCATCCTTAGCAGGGTTGGGATACAGGTGCATTTCAAGCACTTCTGTTGCTCCTGATGGCGCTTCTGTTTCCTGTACCTTGAGTTCTGCCAAAGCTTCTGGCAAGCCTTCTTCCTCCTGTAGGGCTTGCGCCGTACCGCCTCTTCCACACAGTGCATCATCGTTGAATACTGACTTTGGCTCAATCAAGCGGTAAAGGCTGCGCGCTGTATACACCGCATCACCGCCTACCCAAGGGCATTGTGCGGCAATGGCTTGCAGCGTTTTTTCCTGGGTTCCTGTAAAGGAATTTGTTCCTTTTAGGAGAACCGAGAGGGAAATACCCGCCACTGACTTTTCATTGCTTTCGTACAATTTTAGGGCGATGATAGCAGCATTTTCGGCAAGCAATGTATCTGCCCGAAGACTGCGGCGGGCTAAGATGACTCCATACAGACTGTCCTGAATATGTGTGGATTCGCCAATTTCTTCAAACAGGCCATCTCGGAGGGAAAGTAGAGTAATACTATCTCCGCCGACTGCAGTAAGCAGGTCGGTTGTAATTGTCGCCAAACTGTCTATCAAAACCCAAAGGACATTCTGTGTGTTACGGTAAGCCGTTATCTCTATAGAATCAGCAGCAAAAGCATCTTTCATGCCTTCGTACAAGGCATAAAACTTGCCTACAGATTCGTTTGCTTTGGCACTTTCAAAATTCTCATACGTATTGATGCCCACTCCAAAGCCAGTGTGATTTTGCATTTTGTGGTATAAGTCCTTTTCTGCAATCCAGCGCAGTACAGGGTGCAAAATGCCACCGTTGGCCACCAGAACATCCGTCGCTTCAGGAGAAAAATTAGGCGTCAGGCCAGGCAGGCAAGCATTTTCAGTTGTATCACAAATGTAAGTATTCCCGCTCTGAGGGAAAAACCATCCTACTCCAGGAAAAGGATTAGGAGGCATTAATAAAGGATTAGCTCCTGAATTAACAAAGAAGGGGGCATTTTCTACATGTTCAGGTATTATAGCATCAAACCTCGCCCCATTGCCCCCAAAACTCCCTGTCCAAATATTCCCCCGATGCACTTGTGCATTAAAAATAGCCAGATCCAGATGCAACCCGATGTTATTTTCACTCATTTCATTCCCCCGCAGCGTGGTGCTGGTACTGGTACCGGCAAAACGAATGCCCGTTTCAAAGCCGTAAGAAGTGTTGCAATCAATGAGCAACTCCGGGCTGTTTTCTACATTCAGCCCCCGGCGGCCATTGTCTCCATCATCTGTTCCGATGCGGTTGCATTGGAAGGTGCTGTTGGAGGAACCCAATACATGGATACCATTGCCCAAAGCATCGGTATTGATCACGGAGTTTTCCAAAATGCGCCATTTTTCTACATTTTGAACAAAGATGCCATTTCTTGAGCGACCTTCCACCTCATTGCGCTGGACGCTGGCCAAACTGTGTGGCTCAAAATCCATTCCCTCATTAATGCTAATGCCTGCATTTCCGGAAATGCTGTCTGTGCCGATTTTGATCCGGTTTTCTTCAATGGTAAAGGAGAAGGTGTCCAAAGAAGGGCTGTTGATGGCGGCAGTGATGCCTTCCCAGGTGGCTTCGATGTAGTTATCGCGCACGGTTACTCCGCGGTCTATGGCTCTTGTTATGAGGATACCAGTTTCCATGTCCAGCATCCGGTTGTCGGATATTCTGGCATGACCCCGTACCACATCAATACCTCTGGTACAATTAATGAAGGATGGGGTCGCTATTTGCGATCCCGGAGGGTTGTCAGAAAATGGCTGGTCTCCGTATCCGGTTTGCATCAGCGTGCTACTATTACCACCCCGGAATAAAATCCCCGCAGAGAGCAGATCAAAACCCGCGAAAGGAATCTCGACAATATCCTCAAATTGCGCGCCTTGAACAATCAGGTTGGAATTGAACGCCCGGATGCCGCAGTACAAACCTTTGAAGCGATTGGCCGTGGCAGCATTCAAGGGATCATCCGTCGGTCCGGCAGGCGACGGCCCGGATACGGTGAAATTGACAGCATTATTCACCTCAATGCCTGAAAAAGAAATCGGAAAAACGGGAAGCGGTCCAAAGACGGTAAGCAACGGCTTCAAGTGCTGGGCAGTAAATATAAAATCGTTGTTCACAATGCTGTGTATAATGATCTGGCCGGTGTCTATCCCGGGTACCAGTATCCCGGTAAAATTGTTCTCAAACGTGCTGCCGGTAACCGCTATATTCGAACCATTGCGCGCTTCGATGGCATTGGTTGCATCGCGGAAAATGGAACTGCGTACCATCAGGCTGGCGCCGTCTTGTACGAGAATATTATTCCAGAGAAAATCACAGCCCTGCAAAAGTGCTGAATTAATAGAAAGATTGCGCCCGGACTGAATGACAATGGAGGAACCCGCATCCAGCGTGATGGTGTCGCTGCTGAAAACGTAATTCGTGTCAATGGTTAGAATGCCCTGAATACAAATGTTCTCGGAGGTGCTGCCCGGGTTCAGTAATTCCGCTTCGATAACGTCTGAAAGCAACAAATTGCCGGCTAAAACAACCGCGCCCTCAGGACAGCAATCTATGGCCTCGCAATTGGTCGCTACTACAGTCAGAACAGTCGAAACCGTTCCGCATTCATTTGCGGCCTCCAGCACAACCTCATAAATGCCCGGCTCATCAAATTCAAAAGCAGTGCTGTCTCCTACATAGATGCTGTCGCCGGGGAAGAACCAGGTGAGGGTATCCGCATTTCCGGCTGCCTCGAAACTAAAGAGATTGCAGGTCGTTGAATCTAAAGTCACGCTGGCTTCTACTTCCGGCAAAAACGGCGGGATGATGAGGGTATCCACCGCTGTGAAGGGCTCGCCGCACTCGTTATAAATGACATGCACCACCACAAGAAAAGAATCTGCATCAGCATAGGTATGCGTAACACTGGCAAAGGTTGTATCAAATCCATCGCCATCGCCAAAATTCCAGAGATTTACATAGTTGTTTGCGTGGGCGTCAGTCGCTAAAAAGTCCACTTCGCCACAATCTCCAATGGAATAAGAAAAAATTCCCGTAAACACCGTAGCAGAAACATTTACCGTATCCGTCAGCGAGCATCCCGGGTGTTCCGGCAGGGTTACGGTTACGGTATAAGTGCCTGCATTGGTATAGAGGTGGGTGATCTGCCCGGAGATGGTTGTGTCATTCTGGCCATCGCCGAAATCCCACGCAAACGGGCCATCGCCGCCGGTCACTTCAAAGGCGCGTATAAGATTGCAGGCCACGGTGTCATAAACCGACAGTTCATAAGGAAAAGTCTCTATGAACGTGACCGTCACGCTATCCTGTTCGGCAAAGCATTCGGCAAAATCTTCAAAGCCTTCGCTGACGATTTCCCGCATGAGGATGTAGGTGGTGGTTTCTGATGGCAAAACCAGCAGTTCGGGGATGGTGTCGCTGGCTTCTTCATCCACCCAAACTGTAAGTGTACCTGCCGAATCTATCCGGGTGTCATATTCAAGCAAAACACTGTCGGTCAGGGTTTTCCAGGTGTAGCGTACGCGCATGTTCGACAACATGCAAAAGTCTGCACCTCCCAAAGCAAGCAGGGTATCGCACTCGTAGAAATCGCGGTCTTCGCCGGCTGTGAAGTTGTCGGGGATGACTTCAAATTCATCAAGGTACATATGAACACTATGGGTTGAACCGGAGTCAATCTCAGGATAAAACCACAGCCCTGTATAATTGGGCGAGCCCCCAGGTATACTAAAGCAAGTAGCTGCCCTTTGGAAGGCGGGACCGGTTGAAGTTTCAAAACTCATCAGTTGTAATTCATTTCCTTCAGCCGTATTAATTTGGTTGAATTGAATATGCTGATCTTCACAGGTTGCAAACTGTTCGATGATTCCTTCATCCACCATTTTGGCATTCATGGAAAAATGGATGCTGCCGGATGCTTGTGCAAGCAGTTGAAGAGACAAAAAATAGGCTCCTACTTCTAACGTCAATGGTGTATAGGCCGATTCAACTCTATTATCCAGAGGGCTTATATACTTGCCTTCAATATGCAGCGCTCCTGGTGGAATAGGTGGAGTAGTTGCGTCATAATAAGAAGAATAATCAGGGGTTTCTGTCGCAGCAAACCAGCCAGGAAAATCAAAACAAGGCTCGAAACTTGAGGTAGGACATTGTATAACATCAACAAAAAATACTAAGGTATCCCCCTCTTCACCATAAGCTACTACATGAGGATTGCAAATTAAATTACAGCTATTGACTTTTGGAACATCTTCTTCGGTAATAAAGAAATTGCAATCTTCGCAACGTTCAACAAATACAGTCACTCTTACAGAATTGCCTTCTTGGGAACACGCTGTTGACATGGGTGTATAGCGAAAGGAGTAATCACCTGGCTTACAAGCATTAATGGTCAAAGTTCCATCGTGATTATCTATAATTTCTATATCAGGGCGGATTGCAGAAATGAAGGCGATACTATCCGCTCCAACATCGTTGCCCAAAATATCTTCCAGATGAATCGTGAAGGATGTCGAGTCTTCGCACAAAGAGAATACGAACGATTCTTCAGAACAGGCCATAATTGGGTCATGATTCCCTGCAACCGAGCAGGAACAATTTTCCATCTCAAACACCCGGTACCCCAAATCACAGAGTATTCGTTTTTCGCCTTCCTCTATGAGATCGAGCCTTTCCCCTATGGGTATAAAAGGATCCATCAGATAAGGAGCTAAAGCGCCCGCACAAGAATTATTCAAATGGCTGAAAGAAGAACCCTGATTAGCGCTTTCATCTTGTCCTGTAGTATAATCTCCTGTGTAAATGGGAAATGTTGCCATATTATCGAAGGAGGCAAATTCCATCTGAGGGCCAGGGTCATCAGTGCAACTGGCATGCAAATCTGTTTCAACAACGATAGCTGGATTAAGTATCCAACTGAAGGGAAATGTAGGATGCCTCATAATAAGAGGTGTTCCATCTTCTAATTTCAGGTGGGTATCGTAGCGGGTATAGGATGATAATCCTGTCAAAAGATAGCCGCCATCCAGGATTTTTATTGCAGAGGCGAATCCCAGAATGTGTAGCCCTTCGTGAAGCATGACGGTATATAAATCAAATTGGTTAACCGGAACATCAGAAGTATCGCCAAGATGGTAGTTATTATTAAAATTGACTTCTACTATTCCATGATAAATTTCATTGGATTGGTTGGAATACCCGGGATTGTTAATGATTTTCCAGGGCAATCCATCTATAATTCCCCCATTGGAAGCATAATAGCTAAATTCGTAAACAGGGGTTGCTCCGGCTAAGGGTTTGCTATTAGAGGTTGGCATTGTTTTAATGTGTATCTTGATTTTCGGTAGTTCTGCTTCTTCGTCACAAGGGTTTGCATTTCTTTGGATCAGGTGAGAAAGGTAAGCGAAAGCCTTGCAGGCAGCCCGTCGTCGTTCTGCCCCCAGAATATTATCGTTAAATCCTGTATCTATATCGGCTATACAATCCTGAAAATGTAATTCAAAGTAATTCTCTTCATAGTGTGGTATATCTGTGAATTCATCGCAGCCACATGCTTCAAGCGGTGACTCTGGTAAAGCCAGTTCCTCCGCCAGGTAAATATTACCGAATCGGTCAGAAAAAAGCAGTGCGCTGCTGTCCGTAATCTCGGGGGGCGATTTGTAGAATTTCCCACAAACGCCAAAAGCAGGCGCTTCTTCTTCATTCGCCTCCACCTCCAGCACCATCTCCCCAATCGCCCCAATCTCGCTATCATTCCCACCCTCCAAATTCGTCAGCTCAAAGGTATAGGTTGCACTACTGTCCGATTCTTCCAGCACCACCGTAAAACACTGCACCGTATCGCCTTCCTCAAAAGTCAGGGTTTGCGGCTCAAAACCGATCAGGTGCGGCAGCGAATCTGTGGTCAGCGCCACATCCACGGTTACCGGGCTGCAATAGCACGGGTTTTGCAGGTTTACGCAGATTTGGACGGTATCGCCGCCCTGAGCTGCCAGGCTGCTATCGGCAAAGGTGACTTCAGTGGACGGAATCGTATCAGACTGCGCCACGCTGATGTTGGTAAAAGTCGCGTTGATGGTCGTGCCGCTGCTGGTGCTGAAAGCAGCCATGCCGATCACGACGCAGTCGGTCATGGACAGCGCCGTATTGAAAGCCACGTTCCAACTGGTTCCGTTGGTGGACCAGGAGCCGATGACCTGCGTGCCGCTCCGGTTGATTTTCAGCCATTGGTGGCCGGACGCCATATAAGATGCCTGAAATTGCAAACCATTCGTGGTACTCCGCAGATGCCGGAATACCGTGCTGCCTTTCTGGGTCATGATGGCGCCCTTGCGCGCACCCGCCGCGTTGCTTTCGCGCACAAACAAGCCGGCGTAGCCGCCCGATAGTGCCGATACTTTGGCAATGAGCTGGCCATCGCCGCAGAGTTCCTGGTATACAATTTCCTGGTTGTCGGACGTAGCGCCTGATGCCGTCACGGCATTGGTGGAGATGACAACCGTGTCCGGCGCGCATTCATCGTAGGTGGCGCTGTAGGTGGTTGCAGAGCCCAGCAACAAATCCTGCCAGGGTGCGCAGGAAACTTTAGAAGCCATGCTTGACATTATGCGCACGGGGGGGGGAGGGGAAGCTTGCCTCCATTTTTTGCGTAAGCGAGGTAATCCCCTCTGAATCAAACCGAAATAACAGATTGTAGCCGCCATCTATAGCAAACAGGCAAAACACCCCAGCCACAAGCAAGGCCGGCAGCACAAATTTGAAAGCGGAAAGAAAATTTTTCATAAGCAGCATATTTGGTTTATATAAAAAAGCAAACACTTCAAGCATTCCGGAGGAATTGCCTGGCGGGGTAGTAGAACAGCATGAACCAACAGACCACCTTGGGTGGCATGGCAAAAAATTTGTGTTTGCTCTAATGTGCCGCAAAATTTACGGCTTTGTATTGACTGACGACGCAGGCAGGGTAGTTTCCCAAGTGAGGGATGCAAGGAAAGCGCCGTCATAGACGTTGTGTACAAATATAGCCGGTCTTACCCGAAAAAGGAAGGGCAAGCGTGTTAAGGTTTCGGACAATTTCGGACAAATGGTTGCTTTTTCAAAAAAACATCCATAAACCTACCCCGGTAAAGTAGAAATTACCTTTGACTGCGTACTTTTGCAATCTCGAAGGCACGCGCATTCCTCGAGCGCTGATGATTCGCGACTTTAGCTCAAAAACTATGCAGAACCCAATGATCGAAGTCAAACTCTTCGCCGGAACGCAATCACAATATCTGGCCGAAAAAATAGCCGATTTCTACGGCCAGAAATTAGGGGATGTACAGGTCAATCGCTTTAGTGACGGCGAAATGCAACCGGTCATCAACGAATCGGTGAGGGGCAGCTACAGCTTTTTCATCCAGTCTACGTTTTCCCCTATGGAAAACCTGATGGAGCTTTTGCTGATGATAGACGCCGCCAAACGCGCTTCGGCGGGTTATATCACGGCAGTCATACCCTATTTCGGGTATGCAAGGCAGGATCGGAAAGACAAGCCCCGCGTGCCCATTTCCGCCAAACTGGTCGCTTCTTTGCTGGAAGCTGCGGGCGTGGACCGCATCATGACGATGGATTTGCACGCCGATCAGATCCAGGGGTTTTTCAATGTGCCGGTGGACCACCTGAAAAGCGAAGCCATCTACGTCCCCTACCTCCAGGAACAAGACCTGACGAACGCCATTTTTGCCTCGCCGGATGTGGGCGGGGTAAAACGCGCCCGGATGTATGCACAACATTTTGGCAAAGAACTGGTTATTTGCGATAAGCAGCGCAAGCGCGCCAATGAAATTGCCAGCATGACGGTCATCGGGGAAGTCAGCGGCGCAGACGTCATTTTGGTGGACGACCTTGTGGATACGGCCGGAACGCTTTGCAAAGCAGCCGAAGCTATTCTGGAAAAAGGCGCCAACAGCGTTCGCGCCCTCTGCACGCATCCGGTTTTGTCGGGGAAAGCGTACGAAAACATCGAAAATTCCATGCTGGACGAACTCATTGTGAGCGATACCATCCCTTTGCGGCAAGCTTCTCCCAAAATTAAAGTGCTTTCCACTGCAAAATTGTTTGCACGCGCCATCCGGAATACGCACGAACATCGTTCTATTTCCGCATTATTTGTAGGCGGATAAATCGTGTCTGTCTTTAAGGTCCGATAGCTGCGTTATGCTCGGCCCAAAAGCGGTCATTTATGCGAATAAACTCCCGTTTTTGGGCCTTCGCAAGCCTTGCTCTCGAACCCTAAAGCTCAGACACCAGCAAATTCTCCCGTGCAACATAATTAGCAAATTACGTCCTTATATGCTTGACAGAACCCGGCCACCCGCCATTTATCATATAGACCGCCTGCACCTGCCACAACCGCTGGTACATTATTTGGACAATGGCATTCCGGTTTAC
>JALHRK010000003.1 GCA_022841505.1 Saprospiraceae bacterium
TCCATTGCCTTTCATTTCTAACTTCTTTGTAGCTAATTGCCATAAAATCAGATTTGAAGCAAATATACGAACTCTGGGAATCAATCGGTTACAACACAACAACTCTAATAATAAAATCATGAGCTCATTGCATTTACTGCACACTTCCTGCTTTCGATAGCCACCATCAAAATCCCGAAGGGATGACATGATTATAGAAATGGTCGTGCAACAGCCCCCATCAAAATCCCGAAGGGATGACATGATTATAGAAATGGTCGTGCAACAGCCACCATCAAAATCCCGAAGGGATGACATGATTATAGATGATAAAAAAACAACCATGAAGTACCCGCGCATTTTGAAGTTATCCCTGTTATTCATCTGCATCTGCCACTTGGGACAGGCACAAGTGACCAATACAAATGCTAAACGAAACGTTCTCGTTGACGACAAAGGCGTCATGCGCTGGGAAGACACCAAACAGGAAATCCAGGGCTTCGGCGTCAATTACACCGTCCCGTTTGCGCATGCTTACCGCTCGGCGAAAAAACTGGGCATTGACCCGCTCAAAGCCATTGACGAAGACGTGTATCATTTTTCCAGATTGGGTTTTGACCTGTACCGGGTACACGTTTGGGATACGGAAATCAGCGATACCTTGGGCAATTTGTTGTACAATGAAAACCTGCATGCGTTCGATTATTTGCTAAAAAAATTGGGCGAACGAAACATCAATTACGTCCTCACCCCAATCGCCTTTTGGGGCAATGGCTGGCCGGAACCGGACGAGCCAACGCCTGGGTTTTCTGCCAAATACGGAAAAGACAACTGCCTCACCGATCCGGGCGCCATCAAAGCTCAGGAGAACTACCTGTTCCAGTTCATGAACCACATCAACCCTTACACTGGGGTGGCGTATAAAGACGATCCCCGACTCATTGCCATTGAAATCAGCAATGAACCCCACCACCGGGAAGCGCCGGAAAAAGTAACGGCGTTTATTCAGCGCATGGTGACTGCGGTAAAAAAAACGGGGAATAAAAAACCGATCTTCTACAACATCAGCCACAGCGTACATTTAGCCGAGGCATATTTCAAAGCCGGCATTCAGGGAGGCACCTTTCAATGGTATCCAACCGGGTTGGGTTACCAGCAGGAATTGACCGGAAATTTATTGCCCAATGTGGATGATTACGACATCACTTTTGATGCGACGATCAAAAAATACAAAGGCGCCAAATTGGTCTATGAGTTTGACGCTGCCGACGTCGCAAAATCCTACATGTACCCCGCAATGGCCCGCTCCTTCCGGGAAGCAGGTATTCAGATCGCTACGCATTTTGCGTATGATCCCCAATTTTTGGCTTACGCCAATACGGAATACAATACCCACCACATGAATTTGGCGTATACGCCCAACAAAGCGCTGAGTTTGAAAATTTGCGCTGAAATTTTCCACCGTATTCCCATGTATAAAGACTATGGATCTTACCCGGAAAATACCGTTTTTGATGGATTTTCCATTAATTATGAACAAGACCTTGCACTGTTTAATACAGCGGAAAAATATTATTACACCAACCATACCACCGTTCCTCCGGCAAATCCTTCGGACCTCAAACACGTGGCAGGCTTCGGAAATTCTCCCGTTGTAACCTATCCCGGAACGGGCGCTTATTTTCTGGATCAGTTGGAAAGCGGCGTATGGCGACTGGAAGTGATGCCCGACGCCGGAATCATCGCAAATCAGTACGGCAGAAACAGCCTTGAAAAAACCGTAGCGGTGGTGCAATGGAATCAAAATCCGATGACGATCAACTTAAGCGATCTGGGGCGTGATTTTTCCATCCAGCCGCTCAATGCCGGGAACGGCCATCAACCCGAAGTTTCCAACGGGAAATTTGTCGTTGCTCCCGGGGCTTACCTGCTGACCAAAGCAGGCAAAAAATCCGGGTGGAAAGCAAGCGATGTCTGGCAAAATATCCGGTTGAATGAATTCCACGCCCCTGTATCAACCGTGGATAAAACCTACGTCGTCCATCAACCTGCTGATTTTGCGATAGCCGATGCGCCGTTGAAGGTGGAAGTGCAGGTCATTACGCCGGATCCTTCAGTAAGCGTTCAGCTCCAGTTGACGAATGGCCCGAATTGGAAAATGATCAATATGGAACGAAAAAGCGGCTTTGCGTACGCTGCCGAAATTCCCCGGGAGCAAGTGAGTCAGGGATTTTTGACGTATTATATTTATGTAAAAACCGGGGATCAAACAAAAACATTTCCTGCCGGAAAACCGGGATTGCCTTACGACTGGGATTTTTACGACCGCAATCCTTACCGCGTTCGGGTGCTTGGAAAAGATCAACCGGTTTATTTATTCAATGCGCAGGAAGACTGGGACGGGCTTTCTTTAACCCGGTGGTCAAGGGAATCAAAATTGGTTCCCACAGACCAGGTCAACGAATCGGAAGGCCAGATTAAAGTCAACCAACTTTTTCAAAAAGACAATGAAGACCTCAACGGAGCGGTTATCCATGATTATACCGCGAAGGCTTATCTCAATAAAAAAATAAACCCGGTGAGGGCGCAATTATCTGGTAAAAAGACCTTGGTGGTCAAAGCCAGGTCGTTAGACGCCGGGACAAAAGCCATCCAGGTAGCGCTGGTTACCAAAGACGGAAGCGCCTACGGAAAAATCATTGAGCTCGATACAGCAATGAAGGAATACAAAATCCCGGTTGCAGAACTGATCAAAGTAAAAACGGTGACGATGCCGCGGCCTTATCCCACTTTTTTGCCCTATTATTTTTTGAACACCAGCATGGATGCTTTGAAATTAGAGGACATTGAGGGGGTACAGATTTCCATTGGCCCTGGGCTTCCAGAGGCGAAGTTGACGGGCCAGCATAGTGTTGGGCTGGTGAGTTTGAGGTTAGAATAAAAAAAACGATGCTATATGCAATTTTTCAAGGATGCATCAACGTTAAAGCAACTGAATCAAGATTTGATTCATTGTTAACCAAAAAACATTCATTATGAAAACGAAAAAAAGCCTGATTGGCATTATGGCCATGTTGGCTCTCACCATGGGATTTGTGAAACCCGAAGATTGGTTTCTGCTTAAATCCGAAGTATTTCAAATTGAATTTCCGAAGGAACCGGCCACTACAACAGAAGTAATTGATTCTGAAATCGGGGCATTGGAAATGAAAATCTTTCTGTACGATGCCTCTCAAGCCGGAACAGATGACAATTTGGTCTATATGGCGACATACATTGAATATCCGGATACCTTGATTAGCTCTGAGCAAACAGACAAAATATCTGCTATTTTTAGAGGTGCAATTGACGGGATGGTCAACAATGTTTCCGGAAAATTATTGTCAGAAAGCGAAATCACCTTGAATGGATTCCCTGGAAAAGAGGTCAAAATTGATTTCAGAAATGGACTGGCCATCTTCAAAGTTCGTTTTTACCTGATTAAGCATAAAATGTATATCATTCAAACCATCACAGAAACGGGGAAATTTCCCAACAAATCTGTTGACCGGTTTTTGGACTCCTTTAAATTGATCAATTAATTATTAGCCTGCTACGGCACAATTAGCGCATTGGCAATCATGCGTTGCGGCCTTGGTAATTAATTTTTGAGCGCCTTGTTTGCCTTCGGGACAGACAAGGCGCTCAAAAATTACAAATAGCGTAAAACATCAGGAAAGTTGAAATATCTTACCGGAAGTTAATTTATTGCTATTTTTACTACCTTGAAACAATCAGAGACGCGATGCTGGAAGACCACTGGAAAGACCTCCTGTATGCACTTACCAAAGGTAAATGTGTAGTCCTATTGGGCGCAGGACTGTCCGTAAAAAACCGGGATTCTGTTACCCGACCGCTTACGGAATGGCTGGCGCTGGAACTGGCAGATCAGTTAACACAGGATTATCCGGATCATCCTTTGGTCAAGACCGAATTATCCCAACTGCTGTATGTAGCCACCGAATATTACAACAAAAAAGGAAAATACAACCTGCTTTCAGCGGTTGAAGGGTTTTACAGCAAGCATGCAAAGCAATGTTGCGAAACCCATAGTTTGCTGGCAGAGTTACCATTAGGATTGATCATCTGTTCCAGCCCCGACCTGATGGTCAGTGAGGCTTATCGCCAATTGTTCAAGAGTTTTGACGCTGCGCACTACGCATACTCCAAAGACCGCACTTCGGAGGCTAAAAACAATTTGTCGGAAGAAAATGACAGCGCGCCCGACGCTTCTCCTGACAATCCTTTGGTCTATCATCTTTTGGGTAGCATTTCCAACCCGGATTCTTTGATTTTGACGGAAAAAGACCGACTAAATTTTCTCGAAGACATCATTCGCCACAACAATGCCATTTCCAACAAGGTGCTCAAGCAGATGACGAAAGACAAAATTTATTTGTTTCTCGGCTTCGACTTTGAACAATGGCATTTACGGCTTTTGTTGCGGGCGCTGAATCTGGACGAGGCCCAGGAAGCGCCGCTTTATGCGCCCAATGGCCAGGCTCAACTCAATACCGGAGCGATGGTATTTTTCCAGAGGCAGTACAAACTGGAGTTTTTGCAAATCTCGAGCGAAACCTTTGTTCGGGAATTGCATGAACGCTACTTCAACGCGCCGCAGCCGACCCCGGTTAACGATGCAGTCGAAGCTAAAATAAATGTGTACTACATGTACCACGAGCAGGATGAGGCTTTGAAAGTACAACTTGATCAAAGCCTTGCGCCGCTGCGTTTGAGCCGGAAAATCAAAACCTGGGACGAATCAAAACTATTGCCCGGAGCCGAATGGAAAGAAGAAATAGCCCGGCAAATCGAGCAGGCCAACTTAGTTTTGTTATTGGTCAGCAGCGATTTCATGGCTTCAGAGGAACTATATCAGGGACAGCTTCAACAGGCGTTGCAACGCCAGCGACAGGGAAAAGCCGCGATATGCCCGATCCTGGCCCGACCCAGCTATTATGAAACTGCTGTTTTTTCTAAACTGCACAGCATACTCCCCCGCAATAAAAAATTCATTACCCTGTGGGACAACGAAGATGAAGCCTTTCGGCATATTGCTATGGAAGTTGAAAAAATTGTAGACGTACTCACCGAAAATCTCAAAACCTAAGCAATGAATTACCGTTACCCCGGCCCCGCTTCCTTCCGGGAAGAGGATGAACTCCTTTTCAACGGGAGAAAAACAGAGACCCGGTCACTGTACGACCTGCTGATGTCGCAGTCGCTGGTGGTGCTGTTTTCCCGGTCGGGGATGGGTAAAACTTCGTTGCTTCAGGCTGGTATCCTCCCTTTGTTGCGCTTCAGCGAATACGACCCCATTATGCTTCGTCTGAACCGCACCGATATACCGCTCGAACGCCAGGTTTCCAGCGACATCCTGCCGGGCATGCCCGAAGGCAGCACCTTGTGGGAAACGCTCAGGACTTATAACCAGCAACGACATGGGGCGCCTTTTCTAATTTTCGACCAGTTCGAAGAGATTTTCACCCTTTACAATGAAAGCCAAAGAGCTGTTTTTGTGCGCCATTTGGCCGATGTCATCAATGGAATTTTGCCCACAGAATTGCAGGACATCCTGAAGCAGGACATCAAAAACGGGCTTTCCGACGCTGAAGCACTGGAACGGGAAAAGCCACCCCGGGTGAAAATCGTATTTTCGATTCGCTCCGACATGCTCCACTTTCTGCATGCCCTTTCCGGGGATATACGCACCATTCTTCGCAACCGGTTTGAACTGAGAGGCTTGCAACCGATGCGGGCCAAAGAAGCCATCGTCAACCCTGCGGCGCGGTCGCAGGAAGAAGGCAATTTTAAATCGCCGCCCTACCATTTTTCGGAGGATGCGGTACATGAAATATTGAGCTACCTCAGCCGTCGCCGCCAAAACCAATTCACCGGCCTGATGCAGGAGCCGGAAATCGAATCTTTCCAGTTGCAGTTGGTTTGTAAATCCATTGAGGAAAAAGTAATCGCCGAAGCCAACAAAGGCCAGGTGTTGATTACTCCCGGTTTTTATCAAGGGGAACAGGGACTCAGCGAAGTACTCAACCAGTTCTATGAAGATACGTTGCGAAAAATCACCGATGAGGTTCAGCGCGATAAAGCACGCCGCCTCATCGAAGGCCATCTTGTGAAAAACGAACGCCGGGTCAGCGTAGACCAGGACACCATTCAAATCACCCACCAGGTAGCGCCGGAAACGCTGTCCTTGCTGGTGAATGAACGCCTGCTACGCCGCGACATACGGGAAACCGGCGTGTATTATGAGTTAAGCCACGACACTTTAGTGCACCCGGCCCTGCAAAGCCTTCGCAAGTGGGAAGAACAGGAAGTTCGCCGCCGCGCCGCCGAAGCTGAAGCCAAATTCAAAGTAGAAGAAGAAAAAAGGCAGGAAGCCGAACGCCTGAAACAGGAGGCAGTGAGCCAAAGGGCTTTAGCCGAGGAGCAAAAACAGGAGGCTGAGCGCCAGAAACGGGAAGCAGAAGACCAAAAGACTTTGGCGGAAAAGCGCCGCAAGCGTTCGCTTTATATTACGGCGATTGCCGTATTGCTTGCCGTAGTCTCCGTTTGGCTGGCTTTTGTTTCTGAAAAGCGGCTCGAAGAAATAGAGCACGCCAATGCCGGAAGGGATTTGCTAGAGTTTCACCAATACATAGACCGGGGCGACGAGTTGTTCAAAGGCGGCTATTTCGATTCGGCCCTCGAAATGTACCAGATTGCCGATAGTCTGAGGATTGCGCACCCCGATTTTGAAGAATTGGAGCAGGCAGGGCCCGGGCTGAAAGAAAAAATCAGGGACTGTGGTGCTGCCCTTAAAAATAAATAAATCCCCGCGACATGAAAAAACACCTCCCCATTCTGTTGTGTGCACTTTGTATCGCCAACCTTGCTGCCGCTCAAAAACGCTGCAAGGAGTACGATAAAATATTGCAAAACATCGAGTCCGTCATTTCCCGGGGACAATTGGACTCCGCCCACATGCACCTGCGCGCACTGCGTGCCTGCGCGCCAGCAGAAGACTCGCTGGCGGAAGCCTGGAATACGCGGATCATTGAGGGATTTAAAGCGCTGATCACAAAATCGGAAGCGGATGAGAAAACAGCCCAAGAACAAGCCGACCGTGCAAACAGAAAAGAAAAAGAAGCTCAAGCCAACCTGAAAAGAGCCAACCGCCTCATTGAACACTTCAATTTCCGGGAGGAAAAAGCGGCCTGGGCTTATAAAAACGGAAAATTTGGCGTAATCGACCGGGAAGGCCGCCTCCTTGGAAAACACGGCTTCATTTACGAAACCCCCGATTCTTTTTTATACGGCATTGCGCTGGCTAAGGTAAACAACCAATTCGTGTTTGTCGGCGAAAACGGCGACGAATTGACAGAGCGGGATGATTACGCCCTGCTCGTATATCCCAAAGCATACCGGGTCGGCCACGCCAATAAAGACGAAGACCGTTTCTATGGGGAACCGGAAGCTTTTTGGGTAGATTACAGAAAAGCTTCCCTGCAAAATCCCATGGCGCTTGCCGTGTACGATAATTTCAGAACAACAAGATATGCCATAGATTTTTTCATGAAGGATTCTTTATGGGGGATTATGGACAAAAATGGCAATACATTACTCAGGCCGCAATTTTCGGAAATTCAAAGTTTTAAAAATGGCTTTTTCAAAATAGAAAAAAACAAAACCTGGGGCTGGATAGACACAACAGGACAGGTCAAAATCCGCCCCCAGTTTGATGAGGCAGGAGATTTCAACAATGGCTTAGCCAAAGTCAAAAAAGAGGATAAATTGTATTTTATCAACACCCGTGGGTATGCGGCTATACCGTTAGATTACGACTCCACCGGTGAATTTTCAGACGGCTTGGCATGCGTACAAAAAGGCCATCTCTGGGGGTTTATTGACACGACAGGCAGGGAAACCATCACCCCGCAATACGACGAAGCCGGAGATTTTCGCTACGGTTTGGCGCGGGTAAAAAAAGACAGCGCCTGGAGTTATATAGACCGGAACAACCGCGTTGTTTTTACGACCCCCTACAAGGAAGTCGGCGATTTTTACTTCGGTTTGGCAAGGGTCAGAAAAGACAGTTTGTGGGGGTATATTGATGTGAAAGGAAATGAAAAAGTACCGCAGGTATTTGAACAGGCAGGTGAGTTATCAAACTGGGGACGTGCCTGGGTGGAAAAAGCGGGAGGTTCGTATGGGATAATGGATAGCGTGGGCAACGTACAGATTAGTCCGGAAGCTAACGCCAGGCATACTTCGTATCTTTCAAATGGCTTGTTCTGGATAAAAAGATCAGATGAGGGCTATTATTTTTTGTGTGACAGTTCGGGAAAAGAATTGATCGCGCCCCGTTTTGACGAAATAAGCAGTTTTGATGAGGAAGGCATTGCGCTGGTTAAAGAAAACGGAAATTGGATACTTGTAGATACCTTCGGGATTGAACAGTTGGTTTCTACCAATGAAACAAGGGAATATTTTAATGCAGGGTTTGCTGTTTTCAAAACAAACGGCTTGTTTGGGGTGATGGATACGCTTGGAAAAGTGCGCATCCCTTGCCGTTACAATTTCATTGAGCGCATAGAGGATGACCTTTTTTCGGTGAACATCGGGGGCAAGGAAGATGATGAATACCATTCCATTACCGGCGGTCTTTGGGGTTGCGTGGACACCGCGGGCGTCGTGCGGATCCCTTTGAAGTACCAGGCAGTAGAAGGCTTTAAAAACGGTTTCGCCATCGTAATGCGGGATAGCCTCTGGGGAGTTGTTGACCGGAACGGAATTGAAAAAATTCCTCCCCGTTACACTCGTGCAGAATCTTTTAAAAATCACCTTTTTAAAGTAAATACAGGGGGCAAAAAAAACGAATATAGAAGTGTTTCCGGGGGGCTGTGGGGCTTTGTTGACACGGCAGGAGTCGAGCAGGTTCCTTTGCGCTACACTCGAATTGAGGCTTTTTTTGACGGGTATGCTAAGGTAAATATTGGCGGTGAAGAAAACCCAGACGGGGGCATCACCGGGGGGCTTTGGGGTTTGATAGATACGCTTGGCATTGAACGAATCCCCCCTCATTACAATCATATTGAGCCTTTTTATTTTTATGATGGCCTGGCCCGGGTAAACAAAGGCGGTAAGGAAAACGAATTTGGACAAATAACGGGTGGTCTATGGGGCTTTTTCGATACCCTGGGCGTCGAACGAATCCCTGTAAAATACCAGTCGGCTATTTGTTGTCATGGCGGATATATAGCTGTTATGCAAGATAGTTTATGGGGGGGTGTTAACCGCAACGGAATTGAAAAAATCCCCACCCGCTACACGGCTGTCGGAACTTATTCAGACGGTTTGATCCAGGTAAATAGGGGCGGCAAAATAAATGAAGCCGGGATGGTTGTTGGCGGTTTGTGGGGTTGGTCAGATACGACGGGTATCGAACAAATTCCTTTGAAATACCAGGCAATTGGCGATTTTTACGATGGTTATGCCCCGGTCATGCGGGATAGTTTGTGGGGATTTGTTGACCGAAACGGAATTGAAAAAATCCCTTTCCGCTACACCATGGCTGAGTCTTTTCAAAATGGTCTTGCCAAAGTGAATTCAGGCGGCCTGTGGGGCTGCATAGATCCGATGGGTATCGAGCGAATTCCTTTGAAATACCAGGCAATTGGTCATTTTAACGGGAATTGTTTTCCAGTGATGCAGGATAGTCTCTGGGGGTTCCTTGATCGGGATGGCTACGAAAAATCCGAACGCCAATACACCCATTTTGAAGACCTGGAGAATGGTTTGATTGCTGTAAATACAGGCGGTAAAAAAAATGAAGATGGAACTGTGAAAGGTGGTCTATGGGGGTTTCTTGATCGGAATGGCCATGAAAAAATCCCCCCTCGTTATACGTATATCGCCCGCCAAGAAAATGGTTTGATCAGAGTGAACAAAGGCGGCATCGATCATGATTATTGGGGAATGACCGGCGGCTTGTGGGGATGGGTGGATACGACGGGTGTCGAAAGAATTGCGCTCCAATACGAGGCAGCGGAGGATCATTATAAAGGCTTGGCCAAAGTCAGGAAAAACAATTTATGGGGGTTTATAGACTGCAGTGGGAAGGAAGTGATTCCTTTAACGTTTACAACTATTCCGTTTAATTTTCAATTCAGTTTGCTCGTCAAGGCAAATAAAAATGGAAAATCAAACGATTATGGTGAGATTACAGGCGGCGAATGGTCTCATTTTGACACCCTGGGCCGAGGGTTCAAATATGAAAATATAGAGGAATTTGTGGACGGTTATTTTCTCGCGAAAAGAAATGGAAAATCAGGGTTATTGGATTCTGAGTTCAAAGAATTGTTGCCCTGCGAATATTCCGGTTTCCGACTGGTAGCCTTCCAGACGTTTATTACAGAAAAAAACGGGCGCTTTGGCCTGTTTTCTTCAAAATATGGCATCAACATTGCGCCGGAATACGAACAATTTGGCATGCTGGGAGAAGCATACGACTGGATTCGGGCGAAAAAAAATGGCTTATGGGGTTGGGTAGATAAAAAAGGGCGGGTTATGATTCCTTTTAAATTCGATGGCGCCACGCCATTCCGAAATGGGGAGGCGATGGTGCGACAGGAGCCATTTCCAAAGTTTTTTTACATCAACAAACAAGGGGTGATGCTGCAGCAACGGTTTTAAGAGCATGTTCAAAATTCCATCAATGGGCTACGCCCAACTTACGTTTGACTTCGTCGAATCTTCGATTTGGCTATAAGCGGGAAATTTGATCATGCACTTATACTTCGCAGCAATAGGTTTTGTGCCCCCCCGGCAATTTCAACGATAAATAAATGCACAAAACCTATTGCCGTTGAGTATAATTCATTCAAGCACTACAACTACATCACAATATACTTAAACGTCTCGGGCTCAAAATTACCTTCAGCGTACACCGTAATCAGGTACATCCCTTTTTCAAGATCCGGTAATGCGATGGAATGGGTGTTGACCGTTTGGGTGTAAAGTAATTCCCCGGTTATTTTTTTGACGTCCAGTGTGTAGAAAAAATCGTGATTGATTCCGCGAAAATTTAATTGGTTGGAGGAATTCGGATTTGGATAAATAGCAATTGAATTTGCAATTGTTGATCCTTCAAAGTTGATCGCGATCGCAACTGAATAGGTAAACGTGCCGTCGAAGTCGGTTTGTTTCAATCTATAGTATTGAATCCCCGCCTCCGGAGTTTTATCCTCAAAAGTATACTGCAAATTCATGGTGGAATTGCCTGCTCCCTGGATGTTTTCAAGCACAGTCCAGCGAATGCCGTCTGTTGATTTTTCGATACTGAAATAGTCATTGTTCAATTCAGTGGCAGTCGCCCAGCTTAGACCGATGCTTTCTTTTTCGGGTTTCCCATTGAAGAAAAGGAGTTCTATCGGAAGCGGGGCAAATACAGCAGCATCACAGGAAGCACAGTTGTTGACGACCATAGCGCTGCCAAAACTGGCACCCCCCGAAGTTGTCCCTCCGGTAGCCTTGCAAATCACAACGGTTTCATTATTTGTCAACGGGTTATTTAACAAAGCATTACCCTTGATGCTTACCGCTGCCGGTCCGTCGGGTGCATTAAAGGAGTTGGTCAGGTTATTGGTCAGGTTGGTTAAATTGGTGCAACTGTTTGCGCCAAGACAGACCGCCGTGCCGCTCGCCGAACCCTGAACCAAAAGCGTATGAATATTGGCTGTTCCCTCGTTTACAAAAATGGAAGTCGAACTGTTGATATCCAACCGATAGGCGCCCCCATTCATATTCAACGTTGCTCCAACGCCATTGAAGATGGCATTGTTTGCATTTTGCATCACCACAGTTTTGTTGATGGTCAGTTCCCCTCTGTTGGAAATGACGCAGTTGCCATTTAGGTTCGAAGTCCCGCCTCCGTTGATGGTTAGGCTTCCGCCCGCTTCTACGAAAATGTTGCCGCCATTCAAGTTCATATTCCCTAACGTTAATTGCCCGCATACCCTTAGGGTTCCTCCATTAATATTCACTGCGTTAATTGAACCGTTACCGGCGTACCAATACGTTTGCCCGGAATTAATATTCCCATTATTCACTAATTGACCGTTCCCTCCACTGCAAGTGCCGGCCGCAGGCTGAACCCTGCATTGCGCTTGTAATTCATTCAGTAATCCCGGGCTCAAAAGCAAAATTAAAGCGAGAACAAAGTGTGAGGCATAGCCTCCTTTAAGTAGTTGTTTCATGCGAAATTTCAATAGCGTTTTTGAATAAGTACCAGCCAAAAAGATAATTTGCTTAGCTGGTAAATTTTGCGCTATCCCGGAAGTGTTGCACTGTTTGCATGGTTCACCTGCCGGTTGCGCAAAATCCAAAGCACAACTGAGTCCCGCAGAGAATGTTCACAAAAAGATTGTCACAATTTGGTCACTTTCCTCAAGTTATTAATATGATTTTCAGATCATTACGCTCGAATTAATCAGGTTAAATTGTGATAATGAATAAAATACGCCACCTGGAATAAATGTATTTGTAGGTCGCCCGCAATTGAAAAAATTTTTATTTTTTTTATTAACAATGCTCTATATTACAATGTATTTGAATGTTTTAGGTTCAAAATTACCTTCCGAATACAGCGTAATCAGGTACACTCCTTTTTCAAGATCCTGTAATGCGATTGAATGGGTATTGAACATTTGAGTATGCAGCAGTTCTCCGGTCAATCTTTTGAGTTCCAGCGTGCAGGGGATATCCTGACCGATTCCGCGAAAATTTAATTGATTCGATGAATTCGGATTGGGATAAATAGAAATTGAATTCGCATTAGCTGAACCCTTAAAGTTAATCGCGATGGCGTCTGAATAGGTAAAAGTGCCGTCGAAGTCGGTTTGTTTCAACCTGTAATAATGAACTCCTTCATCGGGCGTATTGTCCTCAAAAGTGTACTGCAAAGTGTGCGTCGAACTGCCTGCTCCTGGAATGGTTCCAAGCATGTCCCATTTAATCCCATCTATTGATTTTTCAATATTAAAATAGTCGTTGTTGAGTTCAGTGGCGGTCGCCCAGCTTAATTCGATGCTTTCTTTCTCCTGTTTTCCATTGAAGGAAAGGAGTTCGATAGGAAGGATTAGTGCAGCAGTACAGGAAGAGCAGTTTTCCATAACCGTAGCTCTGCCAAAACTGGCAGAACCCGACTTGGTAGCCCCCGTAGCTTTGCAAACAATTACGTTAGCGTCATTTGTTAAATTGTTGTTCAATAAAGCATTGCCCGTATACCTCATCACCCCTGCCCCAACTGGGGCGATAAAGGTATTTGTAACGTTGTTGGTCAAGTTTGTTAAATTCATGCAACTGAGAGAACCCAGGCACACGTCACCCGCACTTGCCGAACCCTGGGTGACAAGCGTATGAATATTGGCAGTCCCATTGTTGATGAATTTCGAAGTCGCACTGTTTATATCCAATGAATAGGCTCCACCATTCATGTTTAAAATTGCTGTGGGCGTCGCGTTGAATAGGGTATTATTTAAATTTTGCATAACAATACTCTTGTTCATGTTCAACGTCCCTCTGTTCGATATAACACTATTGCCATTCATACCCAGCGACCCGCCTCCATTGATGGTTAAGGTTCCGCCTGCTTCAATGATTATATTGCCGCCGTTAAAAGTGATGGTAGACAACGTTAGGTTCCCACATACCCTTAATGTACCGCCTGCATTGAGGTTTACTCCGCTTGGAAAGGTGCCTGTAGCTGCGTACCAAAACGTTTGACCAGAATTAATATTTACCCCATTTGTCGCCGCTCCATTGCCTCCGGTGCAAGCACCCGCAGCTGGAGGGGAGGCGCATTGCCCCAGGATATCATTGAGTGATCCGGTCGTCATGAATATGGTCAAAAGGACAACAGACAGAGCGGAAACGTAGTTTTTCTTGTAAATAAGTTTCATATTTAAAATATTTATAATTTTCTGATTTTGAGCACAATGAGCCGCAAAGATGGGTTCACTCAAGCCCGTAAGTGTTATACAATTCAGGAAAAGAGTTACATGATTTGTGGATTTCAACACGCAGGAAAACGCCGAATACCTAAAGTAACCTATGTCTACGGAATATCATATAAACTGATCTACATCCCCCACACCATTGAGATTTGTCATTCCCATCTGAAAAAAAAGCCGCCACCTTGTGCTTACTTATAAAAAAGATTTGATCATGCTGCAGCACTTCAACGATTTAACCACCCAACCGGATTTGCACAGCCATGCCGATGGCACCGGCCCGTTGCGTAAACAGCGCCCCGTCTACCTCGATCTGCTCCCGCCTTGCAACAATGCCTGTCCCGCCGGGGAAAACATACAGGCATGGCTGGCTTTGGTCGTGGCCGGAAAACACCGGAAAGCCTGGCAAAAGCTGGTAGAGGAGAATCCCATGCCGGCCATACACGGGCGGGTTTGTTATCACCCCTGTGAAAGCAGCTGTAACCGCACTCAGGTAGATAGTCCGGTCAGCATCCACGCCGTCGAACGCTTTTTGGGAGACCTGGCGATTGAAAAAGAATGGGAGTTTGAACCCGTGATCGGGACTACCGGAAAAAGGGTTTTGGTCGTTGGGGCTGGCCCCAGCGGGCTGTCTGCGGCCTACCACCTTCGCAGGTTGAAACACGAGGTAGAAATTTTTGAAGCGGGCCCGCTACCTGGCGGGATGATGCATTTTGGCATCCCGGCTTACCGCTTGCCGCGGAATATCCTGATGGCCGAAATCCTTCGCATAGAAAAAATGGGCGTCAAAATCCGGTTGAACTACAAAGTAGAAGACATCCTGCGCGAAAAGGAAGCCGGGAATTTTGATGCGGTATTTGTTGCCATCGGGGCCCATATTGGAAAAAAGACCGACATCCCGGCGCGCGATGCCGGCCAGATCTTTGATGCGGTGAGTTTCATCCGGGACGTTGAACTCGGCCAGGCGCCCAAAATAGGCCGCCGTGTCGCTGTTTATGGAGGTGGAAACACCGCTATGGATGCAGCGCGCATTGCCAAACGATTAGGGGCAGAAGAAGCGCTGATCATCTACCGCCGCGACCGCGAGCACATGCCGGCTCATGATTTCGAAGCAGCCGAAGCGCTGAGTGAAGGCGTAAAAATCCATTGGCTGCGCACCATCAAAAGCATTGACCAGCAATCATTTACGGTGGAGGTCATGCGCATTGAAAATGGCAGACCCGTTCCTACGGGCGAAGTTGAAACCCTGGAAGCAGATTCTCTGATCCTGGCGCTTGGACAAGACACCGATACGGATTTCCTGAAAAAGGCGCCCGGTATGGCGATTAAAGAAGATGGTACGGTGGTTGTAGGCCCCGATATGATGACGAGTTGCGCCGGTGTTTTTGCGGGCGGCGATATGGTTCCGGGTGAAAGAAGCGTCACCATTGCTGTGGGACACGGAAAAAAAGCGGCCCGGTTTATCCACAGTTTTTTAGAAGCAGAACCTTATGTGAAACCTGAAAAAAAACCGGTTGCAGGGTTTGAAAAACTGCACGTGTGGTACCGAACCGAAGCGCCCGTCCAGGAGCAACCCCACCTTGATCTGGAGACAGCCACCAGGGACTTTTCGGAGATCGTTGGCGGTTTGTCTGAAAAAGAGGCCAGGAATGAAGCTGGCCGATGTTTTTCGTGCGGCAATTGCTTCGAATGCGACGGTTGTTTCGGCGCATGCCCGGAGGAAGCCGTCATCAAATTAGGCCCCGGCCAGCGCTACCTTTTTAACTATGACTTGTGCACCGGCTGCGCTGTTTGTTTTGAACAGTGCCCCTGTCATGCCATAGAAATGACCCTGGAGCCCATATCATAAATAAATTAAATGTTTATCATGTCCAGTCAAAAAACAACCGCAACTGCAGTAACCCTCGACGGCAATGAAGCCACCGCATATATTGCTTACCGCGTCAATGAAGTTTGCGCCATCTATCCCATCACACCTTCTTCCACGATGGCGGAATTGGCGGACGAATGGTCGGCTAAAGGCATAAAAAACATTTGGGGTTCCGTGCCTGAAATCATTGAAATGCAAAGCGAAGGCGGCGCCGCCGGAACCGTTCATGGCGCTTTGCAAACGGGCGCGCTGACCACCACGTTCACGGCATCCCAGGGTTTGATGCTCATGCTGCCCAACATGTACAAGATTGCGGGAGAACTGACTTCGGCTGTTTTTCAGGTTGCTGCGCGCTCCTTAGCTGCCCAGGGGTTGTCCATCTTTGGCGATCACCAGGACGTGATGGCTGCGCGGTCTACCGGCTTTGCCATGCTGGCCGCTGCCAGTGTGCAGGAGGCGCATGATATGGCGTTGATTGCCCAGGCTGCTACCTTAGCGGCGCGCATCCCGTTTATCCATTTTTTTGACGGTTTCCGCACTTCCCACGAAGTGAATAAGATCTTCCTGATTCCGGATGAAATTATCCGCGCCATGATCAGCGACGAGCTTGTTTTTGCGCATCGAAAAAGGGGCCTGAACCCGGACAACCCATTTATCCGCGGAACCGCCCAGAATCCGGATGTTTATTTTCAGGGAAGAGAAACCGTCAACCCGTTTTATGCGCGTACTCCGGATATCGTATTGGAGGTGATGAAAAAATTCGGCGGACTAACCGGCCGGCATTACTGTCCTTTTGATTATTCAGGCGACCCGGAGGCCACGCGTGTCCTTGTTATTATGGGTTCAGGCGGGGAAACGGTGGCGGAGACCGTCAAGTACCTTCAGGCCGGCGGTGAAAAAGTCGGTGTGGTCCAGGTTCGCTTATTCCGGCCTTTTTCAATGGATCATTTTTTAGCTGTTTTACCCACTTCTGTTCAGGCGATCAGCGTATTGGACCGGACTAAGGAACCCGGCGCATCGGGCGAACCCATGTACCAGGACATCGTCACCACGCTTGTGGAAGCCTTCAACCAGGGCAAAATATCGCACCTGCCCAAAATTACCGGCGGGCGATACGGCCTATCTTCAAAGGAATTTACTCCGACCATGGTGAAAGCCATTTTTGACGAACTAAAGGAAAAACAGCCCAAAAACCACTTCACCATCGGCATCACAGATGATATTGGCTTTACCAGCTTAGCCGTTGATCCCTATTTTTCTTTAGATGAATCCGGATGGCGCCAGGCGCTATTTTTTGGGTTAGGAGCTGACGGGACGGTCGGCGCCAACAAAAACAGCATTAAAATTATTGGTGAAAACACCCCGTTGTTTGCACAAGGCTATTTTGTATACGATTCTAAAAAATCGGGTGCCCGTACGGTTTCTCACCTGCGCTTCGGCCCCGAACCCATCCGCGCGCCTTACCTGATCGCTCAGGCGGACTTTATCGCTTGCCATCAATTCAATTTTTTAGAAAAAGTAGAGATGCTGCCCCAGGCGCGCCATGGGGCCACCTTCCTGTTGAATAGCCCTTACGGCCGGGATCAGGTTTGGGATCAACTCCCCTTGTCTGTTCAAAAAGCGATCCTCAGCAAGCAGATCCGGTTTTATGTGATTGACGCAACGGAGGTTGCCCGCGAAACCGGAATGGCCGGGCGGATTAACACCATCATGCAAACCTGTTTTTTTGCGCTTTCGGGCGTGCTTCCGCGCGAAGAAGCGATCCGCCACATCAAAAAAGCCATTGAAAAAACGTATTATAAAAAAGGCAAAACCGTCATCGAAAAAAACTATCAGGCGGTTGATCAAACCCTGGAAAATCTGTTTGAAGTGACCATCCCTCAAGCCGCCCATGCCACTACGGACTTTTTGCCGGTCGTGCCGGACGCTGCTCCCCTGTTTGTGCGGGAAGTGATCGGAAAAATGATGGCCGGCCACGGCGATGAACTGCCTGTTAGTGCCATGCCGGTTGACGGTACTTATCCCAGCGGCACCACCAAATGGGAGAAAAGAAATATTTCGGACCTCGTTGCTTGCTGGGAACCAGACCTTTGCATTCAATGCGGCAATTGCAGTTTTGTTTGCCCGCACAGCGTGATCCGGGCAAAATTTTATCACGAAGATTTGCTCCGGGAAGCGCCGCAGGGATTTGCGTCGGCTCCCATCAACGCCCGGGGGTTCCCCGAAACGCGCTACACCCTGCAAGTCTACCTTGAAGATTGTACAGGTTGCAACCTCTGTGTGGAAGCCTGCCCGGTCACAAGTCCAGCCAATCGCAGCGAAAAAGCAATTAATTTAAGAGACAAAGCGCCCATTTTGGAGCAAGGCCGCGAAAGCATCCGCTATTTTGAGCAGATTCCATTTAACGACCGCGCCAAAGTCAATTTCTCCATGGTACACGGCGCGCAGTTCCTGGAGCCTTTGTTCGAATTTTCAGGCGCTTGTGCTGGTTGTGGCGAAACGCCTTACATCAAGTTGCTGACCCAGTTGTTCGGCGACCGGCTGATCGTGGCCAATGCAACGGGCTGTTCTTCCATCTACGGCGGCAACCTCCCCACTACCCCCTGGACCGTTAATGCTGCCGGGAAAGGCCCCGCCTGGTCCAATTCTCTTTTTGAAGACAACGCAGAGTTTGGGTTGGGTATGCGCCTGACCGCCGACAAACACCTAGCCATGGCGCACGATTTGCTCCGGCAGTTGGAACCGGAATTGGGGGCGGATTTTGTCCGGGATTTGATTGAAGCGCCGCAAAAAATGGAATCAGAAATTGCAGCGCAGCGCTTGCGGGTTTCCGAACTGAAATCGCAGTTGGCAACCATGGATTCCAGCATTGCCCGTCATTTGTTATCCATCGCCGATCAGCTCGTTCACCGGAGCGTATGGCTCATTGGCGGCGACGGCTGGGCGTACGACATTGGAGCCGGAGGTCTCGACCACGCAATGGCGAGCGGCCGCAACATCAATATCTTAGTGCTGGATACGGAGGTGTATTCCAATACCGGCGGGCAAATGTCCAAAGCAACCCCGACTGCCGCTACCGCAAAATTTGCAGCAGCAGGAAAACGGGTCGGCAAAAAAGACCTGGCTTTACAGGTCATTTCTTACGGCAATGTTTACGTGGCACAAGTGGCGATGGGCGCTAACCCCCAGCAGACGCTTTTGGCCATGCGCGAAGCGGAGGCATACGACGGCCCTTCCATCATTTTAGCGTACAGCCATTGCATCGCCCACGGCATAGACATGGAAAAAGGGATGAACCAGCAAGACCTCGCTGTAGCGAGCGGGTATTGGCCGTTGATCCGCTACAACCCGATGTTGCGCAAAAAGAACCGCAACCCTTTTGTACTGGATTCGCCGAGACCCGTGATTTCATTGAAGGACTACGCCTACAACGAATTGCGGTATAAAGTGCTGAACCTGATCAATCCGGACGAAGCTGAAAAATTGATGGCACTGGCGCAGGAAATCGTTGACTTGCGTTGGAAAACTTATGAGGAAATGACAGTTTCTTCTGCGGATGCTTTTCAACCCATTTTTTAAGCAAAAAAAAAGTTCATGAACCTCGACACGACTTATATGGGACTGAAATTGCATTCGCCCATCGTTGTATCAGCCAGTACCTTGTCGGAAAAGACTGACAATATCCTGCAAATGGAAGACTCCGGCGCTGGAGCCGTTGTTTTGTTTTCGATGTTTGAAGAGCAAATCAGGAAAGAAAACGCCAAGTTTCAGGCGGTTATCCAGGCAACCAGCAATGTATTTGCAGAAGCAGCAGATTATTTCCCGGACCTCGAGGATTATCACGTCGGAACGGCCCGGTATTTAGAAACCATCCGGCTGGTCAAAGAACGGGTAAAGATACCCATCATTGCCAGTCTGAACGGCATCACACCGGAGGGTTGGATAGATTATGCCCATCAGTTGGAGCAAGCAGGCGCCGATGGTTTGGAAATCAATATTTTTTACATTCCTGCCGACCTTGAGTTGACTGGCCAGGCTGTGGAGCAACGCTATCTGGAGATCATCCGCATGGTCAGGCAAACCGTGCAGATCCCCATTGCGGTAAAGCTGAATCCTTATTTCAGTGCCATGGGGCATACGGCTTTGCGCATGCAGGAGGCAGGAGCCGATGCTTTGGTGTTGTTCAACCGTTTTTACCAGCCGGATTTTGACATAAAGACGTTAAAAGTGCTGCACAACCTGCAATACAGCGATGCTTCAGAGATTCGCCTGCCGCTGTTGTGGATTGGCATCCTGTCAGGGAAGTTGCGTTTGTCCCTGGCTGCAACCACCGGCGTTCAAAGCGCGGAGGAAGTAATCAAATATTTACTGGCTGGGGCCGATGTGGCCATGACGGCTTCTGCTTTGTATAAAAACGGAATCCGGTATTTAGAAACCATGCACGACGATTTGCGAAACTGGATGTCGGGGAAAGGATTCCAGTCCATCAGCGCTTTTAAAGGAGCCATGAACCAGTTTAATGTTTCTGACCCCGATGCGTATGAACGGGCGAATTATATTCGGATTTTGGAGGGGGTGAAGGGATAGCCTATCATCCAAACCGTTATTCATTTTCTCAGGAAGAACAATTGGCAATAGACGATTTTCATAGCAAAAACCATTCATTATCTCATTTAATGATTAGAGCTATTTGTGAAGAATTTTTTCCATTAAGTGGCTCAGAATCAGGCATATCAAAAAGCTACCAAGAATACTTAAAGCCTATTACAGACTCCATGAAGGTTTGGTCGATCTTCATCGAATCCAGCATTTTCAATTTCTCAATTTTAGGCTTTGTTAAATTCAACATAACGATAGATGAATACGTTAATCTGTATAAGAACCTCTTAAATAAGGGAGTAGTTGACAAGGAAGGCACCGTTTATTACACCAGCATTGAAGAAGCGAGAGCCTTACTGGTGAATGGCGAGTGTAATATGTCGGGGGCTTTTAGCAAAAAACGCCATCTGATATCTCTGGATGACCTGCATCCAACAAGTTTGTACCGGATTTTTAAACTGATCGGGCAAATTGATCGGGTATCTTAAAACAGGATAAAACAAAAGAAGAACATGGCAAACATATGAACATAAAAAGAGCCTGGGTATTGACTCCCGTGGTCGGAATCCTCCTATTTGTACTGCTTTACATCGCAGCTGCCTTGAACTACCCGGGTGGGTCACAAATTGACCAACACTCCATTGGGTTTAGCTGGGTCAACAATTATTGGTGCAATTTGCTCAATGAACGCGCAATCAACGGGCACTACAATGGCGGCAGGCCAATTGCGCTGACAGGTATGGTGGTCCTTTGTTCGTCCCTTTCCCTGTTTTGGTACCTTTTTCCAAGGTATATCCACTTTAGCAAATTTTCCAGACTGGTCGTTCAGCTTTCGGGTACCCTTTCCATGATGATTGCAATTTTTTTATTTACCAATTTCCACGATGCGATCACGTATGTTGCCTCTTTTATTGGCCTGATTGCGGTGGCGGGCACCTTCATCGGATTGTACAAAATAAAATGGTTTGGGCTGTTTTGGTTTGGAATCTTTAACATGACCCTGGTCGTTCTGAACAACTACCTGTATTACACCAAAGGCATGCTCGTCTATTTACCTGTTGTCCAAAAAATCACCTTTGTCTCGTTTTTGCTTTGGATTTGCTGGATCAATGTGGGTTTGTACCGCAAAACGAACCGGGAATTGATTTTATAAGAGACTATTCAACTAACTTCATTCGCTTCAGCACCTCCGGCGTAGCTGCAGCCGTCGCCAAAGGCAGGGCAAACAAAAAACCGATGCCCGTGAACAGCAGCAAAAGAAAGATGGTCCCGTTGCCAATGGCAAAACCCCGGTTGCGGCGCACAAAATGGACGCTGTCGCGCACCTTGTAATAGCGCTCCAGGGTATAATCCATATTGCCGAAACCGGCGTAATACGCCTGCACCAAAAAGATCGCTACGGCCACAAAAGGGCTAAAAATCGGAATCAACCCCAGCAGCAGCAATAGAAAAGAATAGAACAATTCCTGGATAATGTTGCGCAGGGAAATGCGGATGCCGCGCACGAGGTCTTCCCAGGCTTTGGCAAGGCTGAAAGGCACAGAACGCCCGGTAGCCATGCGTTTTTCGATGTTTTCGGAAAGAAAACTCATAAACGGCGAAGCCAGCGCCAATACGATCTGTTTAAAAACAATCAGCCCCGCTGCGCCAATCAGCAGCGCCCCAAAAACATTGGCGATGCGCAACAGCGTTGCTTTACCCCAGTCGAAAGGCCAAAGCGAGCTGATCCAGCCGCCGACGTCGTCTGACCAGACCCAGGCCGCCTGAAAAATCAGAAAACCGAGGAGGGCGCTGATTAGGCCGGGGATAAGCGTGAAACCCCAAAGCCGGTAGCGCGTCAGGATGCGGATGCCGTTGGCGTAAGCAGTAATGCCGTTGATAAAGCCTGTCATAGTAAACCAGTTTGTCGAGCGAATATGCTGTTCTCCGGAGCCTAAAGTAGTGCTAATTCTGCGAGTGGGTTCTTTTTTTCGACTATCGTGCATTTCAACTTGCATACAATTCATGCACCTCAATTTGCGTTTATCTTCGTAATTTTCCCGACTGAAAGCACAACACCACGCCGTCCGTGAAAAATCTGATACCGCATTACATTCAGGATCAATTCTTAAGCGACCGTCAAACCGGCGCATTCCGCGCTTATACCATGTTCGTAGACCTGTCCGGGTTCACGCCGCTCATGGACGTACTTGCCCGGGAAGGGAGCCGGGGCGCCGAACAAATGTCAGTCATCCTGAATGATATTTTTGCGCCGCTGGTGCGTTTGGTCTACACCAAAGGTGGCTTTATCCCCTATTTTGCAGGCGACGCTTTCATCGCAGTTTTCCCGGAAAGCGCTCCCGAGGTGAATGCCCGCGAGGCGCTTTTTGCGGCGTTGCAGGCACGTAACATGTTCAGTCAGCGCGCTTTCCGTTTTGGCGAATTTACCATCGGCATCAAAATTGGATTGGCTTATGGCGACGTGGAATGGGGCATTGTGGGCGACCAGCACAAGTCGTTCTATTTCCGGGGCAAGGGCATTGACCAATGTACCGCCTGCCAGATCCGCGCCCAAAATCAGGACATCGTTCTCGACGCTTTCTGGCGCGAACAAGCCGGTCCCTATGTGGTGCCTTTGGAAGAAATAGACGAATCGTATTACCGCGTGGTAGGCAATATCCCTTTTGAAGAAACCCCACTGCGCCTTTCCAACCTGCCGCTGTTAGACGAATCGGTAGGGCTCCGGTTCCTGCCGGCGCCACTGCTGGAGCACAAGGGCGAAGGCGAGTTCCGCACCGTCATTGCGGTTTTCCTGTCCTTCACGGGCCTTAAAAGCCATGAAGCGCTCAACGAGTTTGCAACCATCATCCTCAACCAGGTCAATAATTTTTCCGGCTATTTCAAAGAAGTAGACTTCAGCGACAAAGGCGGGGTCATCGTCGTGTTTTTCGGCGCGCCGATTTCTTTTGAAAACAATACCGACCGGGCCATTGAATTCCTGCTGGCGATTTGGGAAGAACTGCGCTTCCTCAAACACGGCGCGGGGGTGGAATTCCGGGCAGGCGTCACCCTCGGCACGGCCTATACCGGCATTGTCGGTGGGGAAGAACGCTGCCAGTATGCCGCAGTCGGCAACCGCATCAACTTAGCGGCCCGCATCATGACGTATGCCGACTGGGGCGATGTGCTGGTGGATGGCGAAGTCCACAAAAACCGGCATTTCCGCTTCCAGCACAAAGGGGATATCAAATACAAAGGCATCAAAGGCAATATCCCGACGTTTAAGCTCATCGGACGCGACTACGACAACATGCCCGCCTATACCGGCACCATGGTGGGTCGCCAGGCGGAGCTGGAACAGTTGTTTGCTTTTTCAAAACCCCTGCTCGAAAACCGGCCTGCGGGCGTTGCTTATGTGTATGGGGAAGCTGGCATTGGCAAAAGCCGGGTAGCTTACGAATTGCGCCTGCTGCTTGCCGAACACGGCCTTACAGAATGGCACCAATGCCAGTCAGATCAGATTTTGCGCAAGCCATTCAATCCCTTTGTCTATTTTTTAAAAAACTACTTCGATCAGTCGCCCGACCGGCCACTGGCCGCCAACCGGGAGTACTTCGAATCCCGGGGACAGGCGCTGCTGACGAGCCTCTCCGAACTCGAAGGCGCGGAAGCTGCTTATGTTTCGCGCGAATTGCAGCGCACCCATTCGGTGCTGGCTGCCCTCATCGGCATCACCTACCCGGATTCGCTTTGGGAACAATTGGACGCCAAAGGCCGGTATCAGAATTCAATTTCGGCCATCATCAACCTGATCGCGGCGGAAGCACTGTTGCGGCCATTGGTACTGGAATTGGAAGACGGCCACTGGGTTGACGACAGCTCCCGCGAGTTGCTGCATGAACTGGTGCGTGTCATGAACCGCCACCGCCTGCTTTTGCTGATTACTTCGCGCTATCTCGACGATGGCGCCAAACCGGTGCTCTTAGCGGAAGACTTTGTAAAAAATCTTGGCGTAGCGCAGTTGGAAATCAATCTCAATGTGCTGCAACCTGAATCGGTGCGCGCTTTTGCGGAAGCCCGGCTGGGAGGCCCCATCAGTGAGCCTTTTTTCGACCTGCTGCTGCGCGCCACCAACAGCAACCCGTTCTATCTGGAGCAGGTGCTGGAATACTTCACCGAAAGCCAGGTGCTGGAATATGTAAAGGGCTTTTGGACCATTAAAGACAAAAACATCAAGCTTTCCGATTCCATCAATTCCATCCTGACGGCGCGCATTGACCGCCTTTCGGCTTTGGTGCGCGAAACGGTAAAAGCTGCTGCCGTAATTGGCCGGGAATTTGAATTGCCGGTGCTGACGGAAGTGATGAAAGTTCAGGAAGAATTTGTGCTGCGCAACGGCAACTCCCATGTCTTGCTGAAGGAGCAGGTGAAAACCGCCGAAGAAAGCCAGATCTGGCAGGCCATGAACGAGTTACGCTATATTTTCAGGCACTCGCTGCTGCGGGAAGCCGCTTACAGCATGCAATTGCGGGTGCGCCTGCAACAACTGCACCAACTCATCGCCGAGGCCATCGAACGCCTGTATTCCGACAACATTGACGAGCGCTACGTGGACCTGGCATTCCATTACGAGCAGGCCGGGGTTTTCGACAAGACCTGCCTCTATTTGCGCAAAGCAGCCGATTACTCCAAACGCAACTACCAAAACCAGCAAGCGCTGGAGTATTATGAGAAACTGCTCAAAAAACTGGGCCGCCAAAGCGATGTCGTGGATCAAATCCGCACCTACATCAAAAAAGGCAAGGTCCTGGAACTCATCGGGCAATGGGAAGAGTGCGAACAGACCTACGAAAAAGCGCTTGGCTTAGCCAAAAAATCGCGCGATGTGGTCTTGTTGGGGCAAGCCAACAACAACCTCGGGCAATTGCTCATGCTGCGCGGCGATTACACCAAGGCGATGAACTACCTGCAGATTTCCGCAGGCCTGTTTGAATCCATCGAAGACGAACTGGGCCTGGCGCGGGTACATGGCAACCTGGGCAACCTCTATTTCCGGCAAGGTAAATACGACGAGGCCATGACCTATTTCGAGCGCAGCATCGAACTGGGTTATACCCGCACGGGTACCGCCGGCAGCGCGCAGATTGTCGCCAACCTGGGGCTGACCTACATGAACCAGGGCAAATACGACGAAGGCATCAAGTGTCAGGAAGTGCAACTGGACATTTGCCGCCGCCAGAATGACAAGCAGGGCATGGCTACGCTATATACCAATATGGGCATCGTTTATTTTGAACGCGGCGATTACGACAATGCGCTCAATTGCTACGAACAAGGCCTTGCGCTAAGTGAAGAATTGGGCAATAAGCAACTGACCTCTATCGCCATCGGTTGCATCGGAAGCGTTTATGAACGCAAGGGCAATTACGAAAAAGCAATGGAACTCTTCCGGCAAGACCTGGCGCTTTGCGAAGAACTCGGCGACAAACAAGGCATTGCCATTGCCCTGGGTCTGATTGGGGAGTTGTACAGTGTAAAAGGCGATTTTTATTTAGCCATAGATTACCTGCAGAAAAACCTGATGCTCTGCGAAGAATTGAATTATCAGAAAGGCATTGCCAAAGCGGTGAATACGCTGGGGGATGTCTTTTATTACACCCGGGAGTTTCAGCGCTCGCTGCAACACTACAACCGGGCCATAGACATCACGCGCAAAATCAACAACCGCCTGGTTTTGGGCTCCAGCCTGGTGGAAAAAGGCATGGTACTGCTGGAAATGGGCGATTTGCCCCAATTGGACGAAACGTTGAAAGATGCGATGGCCATCGCTCACGGCCTCGGCAATCCCGACCTGCTTTTTGAAGCCGAACTGCTCAATGCCCGAACGCACTCCCTGCACGGCAGAAAAGAGGAGGCCCGCAAATTGCTTTTTCAAATGCTCGACCTCTACACCGATCCCGACAAATTAGCCGCCATTTATTACGTCCTTTTCCGGCTGGAACCAGAAAATTCCAGCTATAAGGAAGAAGCCGTCGCGCGTTACGAAGGGTTGTATAAAAGCACGCCGAAGTACGTTTTTAGTCGGCGATTGGGGATTATGCGGGATTGGAAAAAACCACAGGGGTCGTAGGGGTTGAAAATTTTCAACCCTTACCCTTACCCGGGCGACATCCCCGGATACCCAGACGTATTCGGACATACCCGGACATTGTCAGACATTACCAGCCATTATAAGACATGCCATAGGATTCAGATCCAGAATCCCCGATATTGCAGGGTAAATTTTACCCATACAATATCATGAAGCGATACAACCCGAACATACATCACCGAAAAAGCATCCGACTGAAAGGGTACGATTACTCCAGGGAGGGATTGTATTTCATTACCATTTGTACCCACAACCGGGAATGCCTGTTTGGGGAAATTGTTGATGGCAACATGATCCTGAACGAGGCTGGAAAAATTGCCGATGCTTGTTGGCAGGATATTCCCAACCATTTTCCGAATGCCGTTTTACACGAATATATTGTCATGCCCAATCATGTTCATGGAATTATTGAATTGGTTGATGGCGGGGGTGGCGGGGGTGTTGTAGGGGCAGAAAATTTTCTGCCCCTACCGTCCACGGCGCCACCGTCCACGGCGCCCACGCCGCCGCCGTCCACGCCGCCACCGTTCATTCCCATTCCCCCAAAAAACGAATTCCAAAAAATGATTCCCCGTTCAATTGGATCCATCGTGAAGGGATTCAAAATCGGGGTAACGAAAGGGGTTCGGGAAAACTCGGATGATGACAATCGGGACCTGAAAATTTCTTCCCTGACGACGATATGGCAACGTAATTATTATGAAATCATCATACGAGATAAACGAGCTTATCTTATGATTTCCGGATACATCCTCAACAATCCAAAGAATTGGCGAGGCGACAGGTTCTATCGTAAAGGCAAATAAATGTATGGGTAACGGGGTAGGCATTGCTCATTTTGTCCCCTTGCGAATTTGCCCTTTAACTTTCATAGTCGGTATTATGCGCAACTCGACAACCGCCCCTCATCCACCCCAACCCCACTCACCATTTTGCGGTAAGCAGCTTCAGTTTCTGAGGAAGGTTTAATTTTGTATTGCTCCCAGAGCGCTGCGGCGCACTTTTGGTAGGTGGCAATGGCATGTCCGCGCTGCCCCAACTGGTCGTAACAGATCATCAGCAGGCGGTAGGCTGTTTCAAAATAGGGTTCTTTTTCTAAGATGCGCTGGCAAAGGTTGATGGCAACAGTGGGATTGCCTTCCCGGAAAAAATAAACGCCCATGCGCTCCAGCACGTGCAGGTATTTTTCGGACAAAGCGTTCCGTTCCTGTTCGATCCAGGGCTCGCAATGCCTGCCCAGGTCTTCCATAAATTCGCCGTTGTATTGGCCAATGGCTTCGTGATAGGCAGGCAATGCCTCTTCCAGGCCTGAGCGCAACTCCTGCAATTGCCCGTTTTGCCAAAGCGCGCGGAAAGAAGCCGCATCGCTGGAAAGGGCGTAAGCTGGATTGATGAAATACCGTTCGTTTTCATGGCCAATTAAATCAGAGCAGCCGGTCGTTTCCCGGATGTGCTTCCGCAACTGGCAGACGGCAACCTGCAGCGAATTAGCGGCGGTGTCTATATCGCCCCAAAATAAATCGGCTAAGGTGTTTTTATGGATTTGTCTGGGTGCCTGGTAAAGCAGGTACGCCAACAGTAATTTCAGTTTTTTGCCTTTCAATTCCGGAAGCAGGTTGCCCTCAATGCGTACCTCGAAATTGCCCAGAAACTGCGCCTGGATGCCGGTTGGCGGCAAATCGGGCAGCGTACTCAGGCTGATGATCCGGGCCACAGATTTGGGCACGATGCCAATAGACAAAGCCTGGTTAATCATGTTCAGGATGGCGCCGGTGAAATTGTTGCGGTCGCGGGAGGGGGCTGCTCCGGGCAGCGTTGTACTTTCTGATGTGACCAGATCCAGCAGCCGGTCCGCCTGTTGCGGGTAGAACAAAAATCGCGAACACCCGGCGCTGACGTAATCATCCACCTGCTCCAGAAGCGCCGGAGCGGCAAGCACAATGCGGGGAATGGCCGGGAAGTGCGATTGAAGGGCGCGCAAGGCCGCGATGGATTTGCTGCTGTTTTTTTCTGCAAAAACCACGAAAAAGGAAGCGGCCGTTTCAGCTAAGCTAAAGACAGAAGCGTCTTCTATGCGGTAATGCTTAAGCACAGCTTTCCGGTCGAACAAGCTGTTCAGGGCGGAAATGGCCTTTTCATTACCGCCAAATAACACGATGTGGGGGGTAGGCATTCTCATAATGTTTATTGGGTCAATAATCAGACACGCGATCTTTAATGGGATGCTACGTGTTAATCTATTGTATGCAGTGTTTGTTACCTGAATGCAAGAAAAATAACAACAAGCTCAAAATTAAGCGGCGTGAAGTATAATTTGGATTATTGATACAAGGTAGCCATATTTGCAAACCACTCTGGTGATTTCACGAAACTTTTATTGTCTTGCTCCGTACAATGCTTAATTATCTACCGGTTTACCGGCCCCGCATGAAACAGGATGAGGACGTCTAATTAAAAAAAATGACGACCATGACACCATCACAGTATGATTCGAACCACGAAGAAGAGCGCCACGAATGCTTTAGCGAACACAAAGACAACTGGATCATCTTTCGATGCCCGCAATGCGATTATGTACGCCGGATGAATTGGGAGACTGGCGAAATGAAAGTCCGCGGGGGCGAATTTTCGGTCTTGCATTCCGGGATGCACTTCCCCATCGGGATCAATCCGAATACCAATATGAACTGAAGCGGATTTTCCTGTTCAACGACGTGGTTAAGCAACTAAGTGTACCAAACGACTGGCTTCCAGATGTTTGATCCTGCCATCTGCATGCATATCCACATTCGATACCAGCCGGTAAGAGCCTGGCATCAGGTTCTCTAAGCGCACTGGCATGGTTATTCCCCCTGTTTCAGCAACAAAACCCTGTTGCTCTGCCAGGAGGATATTATCCCCTGAGTCCAGCGACCGTGCATACACTTTTGCCATAAAAGTTGCCTCGCCTGCTGCTCCCGGTTCAGCTAAATCAATATGTATTTCCAGCGCAGTGCCGCCTGGGAACAGATTATCCCCGATGTTGTGGCCTTCTGTTGTTGTGATCGTGAGGTCTTTTGTTTGAGGAGGCAGCATCGCTAAAAGAGGCTGATGCTGTTTTTTGGCGGGTGGCGGCGCAGCAAACCGGGTAACGAAACGCTCGATCGCTCCGGTATCAATGCCCTTAAAAGTAGCCTTGTCGCCCGTAACCGGATATTCAATAACGCCCAGCATGGGTTCACCCTGCCCCCTGTGTTGCCACTCAAGGCTAAACCGGAAGCGGGAGGGCTGATGGGCAGGCTCCGGCTTGGAGGCAACCGGCGCTTGCTTAGGCGCCAGAACGGGCGTAGTTCCTATAGCCACACCGGCAAGCAGGCTGCGCTGCATCTGATCAATCGCGGCATCCATTTCTGCTTCGTCTGCAAAATCCCGGCTACGGGCAATTTCCAGTTTATTGGCTGCGCGAATGATGAAATAGGGACAATCGCCTTCGAGGCAGCGTTCTACCCGCTTCGCATTCTTTTCCACCGACGAAATGCCGCCATTCCGGCTCCGGGCATCTTTATAGCCCTGGCTATACAACAAAGCCTGCCCGTTTTCATCGTTGAAATGAAAATAGTGCAGGTGATCTTTTTCATTTTTGAAGGTTTCAAATTCCGATTTTCCACCGGTCGAAACCCGTTCCAGGTGGTACCTGTCTTTTTGGGGGGTCATAGCGCCTGTTTTTTTGGAGTGAATAAACGAAATCAGACTTCAGACATGGGTTGTGTAATAAGGTGCAAAGGGCAAAAGACAAAGGGCAATTATTCCGGAAAATCAAATTATTTCGCAAAATAATCATAATTGATTCCGTCAATATTTAATTTCAAGAAACTAAATTGCCTTTTGCCACTTGCCTTTTGCCTCTTATACACCCCACATCTGAAGTCTAATGTCTGACGTCTTAAATCTAACGTCTAATAAAATTAGTCTTCATACACGTTCACGAAACCCAGTTCGTGGAAGCCTACGATCGGTCCTGGTTTGCCGGAAGCGAAGCTCCAACGCAGGCGTGCGATGAAACGATATACGCCTTCGCTCAGGGTCTTTTTGTTCAACGTTACGTCAACGGTGTAGGTATTCGGAATACCGGCGTCGCCGATGCTGGCCTGAGGGTTAACGCCTGTTTCAGCGCCGCCCATTTGTTCCAGCAATACGTCGCACGTCCACTTACCGCCGCCGAGGAAAGCGGTAAAAATGCCGCTGGTTTTCCACATGAAGCGAACGACAATTTCCTGATCGCGCTGGACGCTGTAATTGGTCGGCACAAGCTTCCCGATCGTACCCACCGGTACGCGGTCGAAGTCTTCCGTAGAGTCGCCTTCCAGAATATAGGCATTGCCCGATACGCTCAGGTTGGTTGGATTGATTGCAATTTCGAATGGCATGGTTATTTGAGTTTGCGCACCTGTTTTTTTTGGGGTGCAGGTTAAAAATGCATCGTTTAAAATCTTAAGTCTGACGTCTTAAATCTAACGTCTAATCAAGATTAATCTTCGTACACGTTGATAAAGCCGAGGTCATTAAACCCTACAATCGGGCCTGGTTTGCCGGAAGCGAAGCCCCAGCGCAGGCGGGCAACTACCCGATAAACACCCTGGCTCAGGGAATTCTTGTTGATCTTCACGTCAAGTTCGTAGAAGTTCGGAGTACCTGTGTCGCCGACTACGGCTTTCGGATTGGCGAATGTTTCGCCACCGCCCATTTGCTCCAGCAAAACGTCGCAAGTCCATTTGCCGCCGCCGAGAAAGGCGGTGAAAATGCCGCTGGTTTGCCAGTGGAACCGGACGATGATGTCCTGGTCGCGCTGGATGCTGTAATTGGAAGTAACGAGGTTTCCGGGAGTACCCACCGGTACGCGGTTGAAGTCCGCAGTGGAGTCGCCCTCCAGAATGTGAGCGTGTCCGGTCACTTTCAGGTTGGTTGGATTGATTGCAATTTCAAATGGCATGGTTGTTTGTGTTTGCGCACCTGTTTTTTTTGGGGTGCAGGTTAAAAATACATCCGTTGTTCTTTGTTTCGGATCGCAAAGCAAAGATGGGGGCGCACCACTTAAAAAGCGCTGAAATGCGGCTGAAAGGTTACTGAAAGATTGGTTAAGTGGTCGCCAACTTTAGTTGGCAGACCTTGAAAACCGGGCGGAGCCCGGCAAATAGAACATGCGAGGCGGAGCCATCGCGCGAGCGGGGCAATGATGTGGTCGCCAACTTTACGGGCTGAGACTGGGGAATAGTACACGCGAGGCGGAACTTCGACTTGGCTTCGACTGGCTTCGGCTACACTCAGCAAACAACTCAGCCGCCAGCTCAGTTACCGCGCCATCGCGCGAGTGAAGTTAATTTATAACCTTGGAAGCCGCTTAACAGGAGTTCAGCTGTACAACGCACGGTCGCGCTGAACAGCGTTCTGCGGTACACTACCGAATCAACGTCGCAAACCCTTTAATCTCCACCAATTTCCCACGCGGCTCCCGGTAAACAACCAGCACGACATAGACGCCGGGTGGCGCCTCGTCCCCAGTGTTCAGCACGCGGCCGTTCCAGGCGTCGTCGGGATTGTTCGTTTCGAAAACCATTTCGCCCCAGCGGTTCCAGATGCTGAGTTTGAAACCCGTGGCGCCTTCCATGATGCCAACGCCTTTGAACTGGTCGTTCGAGCTGTCGTTGTTGGGTGTGAACGCATTGGGCAGGAAATAGCGCACTTCCGGCAAAATATCTATAATTCGGATCAGCGTGTCTTTACAGCCGCTGGGGTGGGTCACCACCTGCATCACTTCGTAGACGCCCGTGTCCCGGAACGTATAAACGGGGCTGGGCAAGGAGGAAGTAGCGCCGGTATCGAAATCCCAAAGCCAGCGAATGGCGCCCTGCGATTCATCTGTGAAGGTCACCGTGGGCTGAATACTGCTGGGATCTTCGGGGGTAAAAGAAAATCCGGCTTGCGGAGAAGGCCGCACCACAATGAGGTTATTAAAAACCGTATCGGTCTGGCAACCGATGGGCGAGGTAATGTCTACGGAAACCGTGTAAGTGCCCGGCGATTCGTAGATATAGGTTGGACTGATTTCAGTGCTCGTTCCGCCGTCGCCGAAATTCCAGACAATGTCGTAGGTCTCGTCAATCGGAAAAGAAAGGTTATCGAAAAAAACGGAAACGGGCGCGCAGCCATTGGCTTCGCTGGGCGAAATCACAATCAGCGCCGGCACCGGGAAATAGCTGATCACACGGGTTCGTTCATCTTCGCAACCATTGGTGTCCCGCACGGTCAGCGTCACCGGCAATTCTCCGGGGATGAGGTAATTGTGGAAAGGATTTCGAATTGTTGAGCTTCCTCCGTCTCCAAATTCCCAGTCCCAATCGGTAAGACAACAACTGCCCGTCGTGGAAAGATCGGTAAACGTGACCGGGCCCGCCACACAGGTATCGTATTCAAACTCGAAGTCGGCGCGGATTTCAGGAAAAACATTCACATAAATCGTGGCCGTATCTCCGCAGTTGGTTCCCGGATTCAGCATCAGGGTTCCCTCGTATTGGCCCACGCCGGGGAAGGTCACCGTAGGGCTCCAGGGACTAAACGTACGCAAGGTATCATTGATGAGAAATTCCCAGCGATGGACGTCAATAAATTGTTCCAAAAAGGAAGTATTCTGAAAGGTCACCGTGTTGTTTCCACAGGAATTGATCACAAACTCCCGGTTTCCAAGGGTTTCATCCGAAGCAACCTGCGCAATCACCTGCGGGTCGCAATTGGCTACATTGAACTGGAAATCGCGCAGAATCCGGCTGAGCAATACCCCGTTTCGGTACTCAGACACACAAACCCCGACGACAAATTGCCCCTGAACCGTTGGCGTGCCGGTGATTACCCCCGTCGTTGGATTGATGGACACGACAGGGTTGCCGCCCATCGGAGCAAGGGAGGTGTAGGTGGGAACGGTGAATGCAACCGTACCGTAAGGTGGCGGACAAGCCGGATCGGGATAGGCGCCCGCGCAACTACTGGCTAAAGAAGCCGGCGTGGTAATCTGGCCGCCGCCGAGCAGGGGCGTACAAAATTCGTACACCAACTGGTCGCCGTCCGGGTCGGTGGCAGAGTGGTCAAACTCCAAAGGCTGATTGACGCAGATCACTGTAGGCGGAAATTGAGCAAACTCCGGCCCGCTGTTGCACAAATTCTGGGAAGTAGGGGTGATTTCTACAGAGTAAGTCGCCCCCGAAGCTTCCGGGTTGATGAGATTATTGATGGTGATGTTCCGGCAGCAGCGCTGGTAGGAAACGTGGTAACTTTCGGCAGAAGCCGGCAGGTTGAGCGAGAAATAGTACACGCCTTCTTCCACACAAACATCGGGTGGAATCAAACAAGGGTAATCAGGCGCTTCCACATTCCGGGATTCTGCGAGGGGTACATCTACCCGGCGAAAAAAAGAATTTTGATTCAGGCTTGCGCAGTTTGTTGCACCGCCACAACGGTATACGGCAATCAATGCCTGCGGGTCAAAATTGGCGCAATCGGTACAATTGCAATCCCGGTAGACTTTAAGGGTGAACGCGTAATTGCCATTGCCAAGGCATTCGTAAGTCATGACGCCGCCCACAATATGCCTTGCCTGGATGGTTCCGGCAATAAGCAACATCAAGAGCAAAGTAGTTGTAGTTTTCAATAGCAATCGCATGTGTTCCTTTTATAGAGACGTAAGATTTACCGCACTAAAGTAACAAAACCTTTGTAAAATTCAGGAGCCCCGCGCGGATGATCCAGTGAAACTTCATACAAATAGACACCTTGTGGCGCCTGTTGGTTGCCGATCAGGCCATTCCAGCCAGAATCCGGGTCGTTTGATTCAAAAATCAGGTCGCCCCAACGACTCCATATTTTCATACTAAACCGTTGAACGCCCCGCAGGTAGCCTTCTCCTTTAAAGACATCATTTACGGTGTCATTGTTGGGTGAAAAAGCATTTGGCATGTGAAAAGAAATAAATGGCGCCACGTCTATCAGGCGGCTCGTGGTGTCCTGGCAGCCAAAACTATTGGTTACCCGTAAAACCACCCGATGCAGACCTGTATCCTGCAAGGTATAAACTGGATTTTGTTCAATAGAAGTATGCACGCCGTCGAAATTCCAATTCCAGCGCCAGGCGTCAATGGATTGGTCGGTGAACGTGACAACCGGATCAAAAGGGTCGGGTTTTTCCGGGGAAACCGTAAAATCGGCCTCCGGACCGGAGTAAATCCTGATCAATTCCCTGAAAATCGTATCCGTACTGCACCCAATGGGCGAAGTAATGGACAAGGAAACGTCGTAGACCCCGGCTTCTTCAAATACATGGGTCGGGCTGATTTCGTTGCTGGCGCCGCCGTCGCCAAAATCCCAGACGACGTCATAAGTTTCGTCTATGGGTGAAGACAGGTTATTGAAGGAAATTTCCGCCGGAGGGCAGTCTTCAACCCGGTTGGGCGAAACCAAAATCAAAACGGGTACCGGGAAATAGCGGATTATTTTTTGAATGGAATCACGGCAACCATTGATATCCTCTATTTGCAGGGTAACGATGCGTTCTCCGGGGTCGCTGTAATCGTGCTGCGGGGATTGAGTGGCCGAAACTTTCCCGTCGCCGAAACGCCAATCCCAGGTCAACACCCCTCCCTGGGCGTCGGCCACGGATAAATCTCTGAAATCTACCAATCCGGCCACGCAAGTATCATATTCAGAAACAAAATCAGCGGTAATATCCGGATTGATGGTGATGTCCAGATAGGCTGTATCCGGGCAAATGGCGTTGGAGTTCAGATACAAGCGCCCGGAATAATTACCCGGCCCCGGGAAATCTACAGCAGCATTCCATTGGGTTACTACGGTAGGCGGGCCGCCAAGATCGAATTCCCACCTGAAATTAGCGATGTTTTGTTGTTGGACGCTTTGGTTAGGAAACACCAGCGAATAATCTCCACAGGTCTTATATATGTACACCCCATTTTCCAAAGGGGCCTGCAATCTGGCGGAAACTAATATCTGGCAGGTGGTGACATTAAACTGAAAATCGCGGCGAACGGTACTCATCAATACCCCGTTCCGGTATTCCGATACACAAATTCCGACAACGAACTGCCCAACAATATTGGGCGTGCCGGTCAGGATGCCCGTGGTTGCGTTGATGCTCAGTCCCGAAGCTGTTCCTAATGGATTCAACGCTGTGTAAGTTGGCGCGTTAAAATTCACCGCAGCATAAGGCGGTGGCAGGTCGGGGTCTGGCCCTACGCCATTGGGCCCGAAATTGCCCATCGTACCCCCACCCAGAAAGGGCGTACACAACTCATAGATCAAAAGGTCACCATCTGCGTCTGTCGCTGTGTGGTTGAAGGTAAAAGGCTCACCGACACAAAGGACTGCCGGCGGGAAATTGTCGAATTCCGGACTGCTGTTGCAGCTTAACTGAGCTTCCGGCGTCAACTCCATCGTGTAGGTAGCGCCGGAAGCCCCCGGGTTGACGATATTCGTGATCGTATTATTGCGGCAACAACGCTGGTAGGTCACAAAGTAACTCTGGTTACTAATCGGCAGCTCAACAAAGAAGACATACTCCCCTTCCTCTACGCAAACATTGGGCGGCACAACAACACAGGCGTTGCCCGGATTCGGATCAACGGGGTTGACATCCGGAGGGAGTAGGTCAAACAAGTCGAACGGCGTGTTGTTGCCCTCCCGAAATACCGTAACCGTAGCGGGAAATGCACCATCCGGGTCAGAGTCGAACCCGGCCCCGTTCCCCTGGCAATCCCGGTATATTTTCATAACGAACCGATAAGTACGGGAATTTGAGTTGGGATCGTCGCCGGTAAATCCCATGCACTGATAAGTAAGGACGCCACCAATAATATGGGCCCCGTATGCGTTAGTGGCAAATAGCACACCCAGTAACAGGTGCAACAATTTTTTGGACAATGGCGTTATGAAGATTTCGCGTTTCATTCAAACAATATAAAAGCTTGAAAATAGTTGATAACAGGAGCCGGATTACCCGGACTCGCAACGATGTCAAATTAAATGATAGTTTCGGAAGAATTTCCACTTTGAGCGGTATATTTTGCGACTTGGCCACTTAGCAGACAATAACGCGTCATCCCACAACAACAAAAAGGCTGAAATCTTCCGACCTTGAAATACTTTTCAGGCGGTATAAAAATAGTCCATATGACGATCTTTACAAACCCGGTGCTTCATATGATTCCACAACACCATGTCGAAGGCGCGCTGGCAGCTATAGAAAATAACGGGTTAGTCCTGTGCCCCACCGACACCCTTTGGAGCATCGCCTGCGATGCCACCGATCCGGTTGCAGTGCTCCGGTTGTTAAGGCTAAAACCCAATGCGCACGCCAATAGTTTTGAAATTTTGGTTGATTCTATTGAAATGCTCAGGGAGTATGTAGAACACCTGCACCCGCGGGTTGAAACGTTGCTCTCCTACCACACCCGCCCCTTAACGGTGGTATATGACAGAGCGCGCAACCTGCCCGAAAAAATTCAAAACCCCGATGGCAGCATCGCTGTTCGAATCGCTCAGGATGAGTTCTGCCGCGACCTGATTGGCTGTTTAAAACACCCCTTGGTTTCTACCTACGCCCACCTTGAAAACACCCCGATGCCCACCCATTTCGGCGCAGTGAGTTCTGCGGTCATCGAGGCGGTGGATTACGTAGTGCGCTACCGGCAAAACGATAAATCGCATGGCCAGCCTTCTGTAATGGTGCGCTTACTGGAAGAGGAGGAGGAAATGGAGTTTTTAAGGGAGTAATACCCAGTGATGCAGGCAACACTCACTTTATCCGGGAAACATGTCCAAATTCAGTCTGGCGGTCAAATTTCCAATGAACTGGCGACCATTTTTTTCCGTTGTTCGGAGCCCAACGGGCAAGGAAAGCAGCTACAAATCCTCATTTCACCGAAAACGGAGGTATATCTTCAACATGTTTCCATTGATTTTGAATACGACTATACTTCTGCGCAAAGCATTTTTTGCAATGGTTTTCAATCCTGGTCAGAAAGCCGGGAATATGCTCCTTCCGAGCGCATTCCAACGTTAAAATGGTTTGCCCGCTCCTTAATGAAATACTACGGAGATGCGCATTTCCAGGAAATTTCCCGAAAAAAAGGCTATTTTCATTCCTGGACATACAGCTATGTTCGACGCCCAAACGGGCATTTATTTTTTATAGGATCTCTCAACGAAGCGAATGGCTTCACCTGGTTTGGCCACGACCTCAAACGTGGCGTAATGTCAATCCACAAAGACTGCATCGGCCTGAAAGTCCAGGAGCCCTTTATTGTGCTGGATGTTCTGATCATCGAAGGAACGGAAGCTGCCGTTTTTAATGCCTGGTTTTCAGCGCTAAAATTGCCTGCTTCGATCGCACCCCGTGCAACTGGCTGGACGAGTTGGTACAATTATTACACCAATATTTCAGAAGCAACTTTGTTGAAAAACCTGGCAGCACAAGCATTGATTCCTGTCGAACAACAAGCCGCCCTCCATTTTTTTCAAATTGATGACGGTTATCAAACCCGTGTCGGCGACTGGCTTAACCTAAAGCCTTCCTTCCCCAATGGCATGGCCGCCGTAGCCAATCGGATTCACCATGCAGGCAGCAAAGCAGGGATTTGGATAGCGCCGTTTATTTGCGAACAAAAATCCATGCTGTTCCAGGAGCACCCTGAATGGCTACTTCGCGATGATTTTGGGGCCCCGGTCCGCGCCGGTTGGAATCCCTTGTGGAGTGGCTGGTTTTATACACTTGATTTCTACAACGAAGCTTTTCGGGAAGGCTATCTCCGTCCCATATTGGAAAAAATGCTACTGGAGTGGAAATTCGACCTGCTGAAGCTGGATTTTCTTTACGCAGTCTGCATTTTGCCACGCCCGGGTAAGCCGCGGGGAATGATCATGCGCGAAGCGATGCAGTGGTTGCGTGAAGTTGCCGGAGAAAAACGGCTGCTGGGCTGTGGTGTGCCTTTGGGCAGTGCCTTCGGCCTGGTAGATTATTGCCGGATTGGAGCGGATATTCACCTGAGTTGGGAACATCGGCTGCTCCGGTTTTTGGGCAATCGCGAACGGGTTTCTACACTGCTGGCCCTGCGCACTACATTGGGCAGGTGGCGCCTTGACGGCAAGGTCTGGCGCAACGACCCGGATGTGTTTTTGCTACGCCGTCACAACCTGCGCCTGACTGAAAGGCAGCAACGCACAATTCTGTTGATCAATGCATTGTGTGGGGGTCTATTGTTTACTTCGGATGAATTGGATCTTTACACTCCTGCTCAATGGGAAACCGCAACGCTGGGTTTTGAACTGCTGTCCGCACAGGTGCAAAGTATAGAATACCGGGATTCTGATCTTTATTTTTTAACTTTTTTGCAGCATGGGCAAACCCGCCATGCACTTTGCAACCTGAACGGGCACGCAAAAAGCATCAGCGTAGCGGGGCAGATAATTCGGCTCCAGCCCTTCGATTTTCAATTCCTGACACCGTAGCGCCAAAATCATGGGAGCATCTTTACAAGGGCCTGCTCCACCACTTTTGCAGCCCCGTCCCAATTATAACGAAGGCGCTGTCGCCGCCCGGCTTTTACAAGCGATTCCCGGAGTTTTTCATCCGCATACAACTGCTTCAGGGCTGCGGCAATTTGTTCCACATTTTCCGGATCTACTTTCAGGGCAGCATCGCCCGCAACTTCCGGCAGTGAAGACACATTAGAGGTCAACACCGGCGTATCGCAATGCATAGCTTCCAGTAGCGGCACGCCAAACCCTTCAAACAAGGAGACATAAGTCAGCGCCAAAGCGGATGCCGTGAGATCCGGCAATTCCGTTTCGGGTACGTATCCCATAAAAAGGATGTCTTCTTTGTAGACGGCTGCCTCCCAGGTACTGCGAATGATGCCCGTTTGCCACGTAAATCGCCCGCCAATGAGGAGTTTCACCGGCGCGTTGGTTGCTGTTTTGAAATGGTCGAAGGCCTGAATGAGGCGGTGAATATTTTTGCGGGGATGTACGGCGCCGAGGTACAAAAAATAAGGTTGGCCGCCACTGTATTTTGCGCGAACGCGTGCCTGGCTGTCTTTTGAAATCGGCGCAAAACCTTCCCGGCAACCATTGCAGCTCACCGAAATTTTAGCTGCTGCAATGTCGTAACGTTCCATGACATCCGCTTTGGTAAATTCCGATACAGCCACCACCGAATCCGCACGGCGCAGGTAGCGCGGCACGAAATAGTGGTAGTAGTACCGGGCTGCCCGCGGAATTTCAGCCGGAAAATGCAGGTGCGCCAGGTCGTGCGTCACCATCACGGTTTTAACAGGCGCAGCAAGCGAGCAGAACCCGTCGGGCGAAAAAAACACATCCGCACCGCAGCGGCGCAAAGCTGCCGGAAGCGTCCATTCAAACCAAAGATACCACAAGACCGGGTGCCGCGCCGGCGGCGGCACAACGATCCCCGACACGTTTGGCCCAAACAAAAACCGCTCATCAAACGGGCGATCGAACAGGAAGATGAATTCCCAGTCTGGGTGCCAGTCCACCAGCCGCCGCACGACTTCGTGGGTGAACCAGCCGATGCCTTCGAGTTTGTCGGGGAGTAGGAATCGAGTATTTATGGCTATTTTCATTTAACTATTTCTCATACCGCTGTTTAAACCTCCGGTACAAAGCCTTCTGCTTGTTATCCAAATCCACATTGCGGCCCTGAATAAAGGCATGGGTAACCACGCTCGTGCGCATGTCCAGAATATCGCCTTCGCTGACAAACAGGTTGGCGTCTTTGCCCACTTCCAGCGAACCGGTGCGGTTTTCGATGCCCAGAATTTTAGCTGTGTTCAGGGTCAGCGCAGTAATCGCGTCCTCCTTGCTGAGGCCAAAGCCAACCGCTTGCCCCGCCTGAAACGCGAGGTTGCGCTGCTGCCAGAATCCTTCGTGGCCGATGCAATACAGCACGCCCGCTTTTTGCAACAACACCGGCGCTTTGAACGGTTGATCCACATCCGTGTCTTCCGTAGCAGGCAGGCTTTGGGTAGACCCAAGTATGACGGCCACGTTATTGGCTTTGAGCAAATCGCTCACCAACCAGGCGTCCCGGCCGCCCACAATGACCAATTTGAATTTGTACTGCTGCGCAAACAACACAGCCTGCTGGATGGACTTTGCACTGTTGGTTTGAATGAACAGGCGCTTGGAACCGTCGTACAAACCCCGTGCTGCTTCAAACTTCAGGTTGCGCGTTTCCACCGTCGCTTTTTGGTGGTAAGCCTGCGCTTCTTTGAAAAAGTCTTCCAATTCCTGCATGGCCGCGGCATAACCTTCGTTTTTGACGAGTTCATCCGTGAAGCGGTTGAAGCGGAATTGCTCCGGCCACGACATATGAACGCCGCCATCGGTATGATAAGCTGCGTCTTCCCAGTTCCAGGCGTCCAGTTGCACTACGCTCGATTGCCCCGAAATGCGCCCGCCTTCGGGCACAATTTGCGCCAGCAAAATGCCCTGAGAGCGCACGGTCGGGATGACGTGGGAGTCGGTATTGTACGCCACCAAAGCCCGAATGCTGGGGTTCAGGTCGCCAATTTCCGAAGCGTCGCGGGTGGCGCGCACGGCTTCAATTTCCACCAATCCCAATTGGGTATTGGGGGCAATGAGGCCAGGATACACGTGCTTCCCGGCGGCATCCACCCGGGTATAAGCGTTCAGATCAACCGACGGCGTTTGGCCGGCTGCGCCTACAAACGTGATTTTGCCTTTGTCGAAAGCGATGACGCTGTTTTCAATCACCTGCCCGTTGCCGAGGTGCGCCGTTGCGCCGGTGAGGTAAGTGCCTTTGCTTTGCGGTTTCGCCGGCACTGGGCCAGCCTGGGCAAAAACTGCCGCTGTTTGCACCAGCAATCCGGCGGCGAGTAGAATAGATTTTATATTCATGATTTTGTTCTCTTTATGAATGTTTATTGAGGATTCGAGTATTTGGTTATTTGAGTATTTGACTTTCAAATAACCGAATCCTCAAATCTTCAAATCCTCAAATCTTCAAATTTTCAAATCCCCCAATCAATCTTCCATTTCATCGTGCACATCATCGCAATGGTATTCTTTCGACTGCGAAGCGCCACGGGCAGCTTGCGTTGGTCCCCCACCCTGCTTGGCTGCGATCATTTTCTGGACTAACCGGGAGCGTTCTGCCGAAACAGCAGCACGCAATTGTTCGTCTTCTTTGCGGTCGAAAAACTTGATCCCATCCACAAAAGTCTGTTCCGCTTTCGCGTAAACGGACAACGGGTGGTCGCTCCACAGCACAATGTCGGCGTCTTTACCTACTTTGATGCTACCGACGCGGTGATCCACGTGCAGTAGTTTGGCCGGATTGAGGGTGACAAATTTCAGCGCCTCTTCCTCTGGTACACCGCCGAAAAGTACGGCTTTGCCCGCTTCCTGATTCAGGCGGCGCGCCATTTCGGCGTCATCTGAATTGAAAGCCACCAAAACGCCCTGCTCGTGCATGAGCGCGCCATTGTACGGGATGGCTTCATAAACCTCGTATTTATAAGCCCACCAGTCGGAGAAGCTGGAACCGCCCACGCCGTGTTTGGCCATGATGTCGGCCACTTTGTAGCCTTCCAGAATATGGGTGAAGGTGTTGATTTTGAAGCCAAAGCGCTCGGCCACTTTCATCAGCATGTTGATTTCGCTTTGCACGTAAGAGTGGCAGGTGATGAAACGCTTCTTTTCCAGAATTTCAAGGCCCGTTTCCAGGTCAAGGTCTCTGCGGTAAGGTTTTCCGCTGCGCTTGAGGGCGCCGTATTCTTTGGCGCGGGTGAAGTAGTCTTCGTAAAACTGTTCGACCCCCATGCGCGTTTGCGGAAAGCGCGTGGCAGTCGCTTCATTGGCGCCCGATTGCTTGACATTTTCCCCGAGGGCAAACTTGATAAACCCGTCTGCGCCTTCAAACTTCATGGCATCAGGCGCATACCCCCAGCGCATTTTAATGAGTGCCGATTGGCCGCCGATCGGGTTGGCCGAGCCGTGCAGCAATTGCGCCGCTGTAACGCCACCCGACAACAGGCGGTAAATGTTGATGTCTTCGCTGTTGATCACGTCGCCGATGCGCACCTCTGCGCTGCTGGCCTGGGTGCCTTCGTTGACGCCGCGACTGACCGCCACGTGCGAGTGTTCGTCGAGGATGCCAGGCGTGAGGTGTTTGCCGGTTCCGTCTATTTCTACGGCGCCTGTGGCTTTCAGACCCTTGCCCACCTGTGCGATTTTCCCGTTTTGAACGAGCACATCGGCGCCTTGCAGAATGCCGTCTTTTTCATTTGTCCACACCGTGGCATTGCGAATCAGGTAGGTTGCGGGCTGTGGTTTTTTCTCCCAGCCATACGCTACAAAAGGATAGGTAAGGGCGCCTGGCTCGCTTTTTTCGCGCGGCTTCCGGTCGTCTTTTTTCTCTTCTTTGGCCGCAGCAGGCCCCGTGTAAGAAGCGTTCCAATCTATCCACTGCCCCGCGCCGTTCTGGCCTTTCCCCGACCAGGTGCGGCCGGAAACCGTGCCCGACAGGCGGATCGCGTTCTTTTCGCCTTTCGGCGTAAAGGACAGCGTAATGAGGCCGTTTGAAACCTGGTGTTTCACTTTCACATTGGTGCTGTCGTTCACCACAATGGTCATTTCCACTTTTTCTCCTTCACCTTTGGCGGCCAGTTGGTAAGGGATATTGTCCACCACCAAGTTGTAATTTCCGGTTAATTCCGGCGCATCCAAATCTTTCAGGATGTACGGTTTGCCATTGACCCAGTTGTGGTGAATTTTGGTCTCTTTTTCAAAAATATCGTTGCTGGCGATGATGAAATTGGCGATTTTGCCTTTTTCCAAACTGCCGAGCTTGTCCGATGCGCCTGCGATACTGGCCGGTGTGGCCGTCAGGGCTTTCAGCGCTGCGTCTTTGGCCAAGCCATTTTCTACTGCTTTGCGCAAATTCGGCAGAAATTCTTCAGCTTTTTTCAAACCATGCGAAGTCAGCACAAAAGGAATCCCCGCTTCGGCAATTTTGGCCGGGTTGTATGGCGCCAGTTCCCAGTGTTTCATCTGCGAGAGGTTCACCAATTGCGCATCAAACGGGTCTTCCACGTCATAGGCTTCCGGAAAATCGAGTGGAAGGATGAAGGTGGAACCGGTTGCTTTCAGCTCGGCAAGGCGTTGGTATTCGTCGCCATCGCCTTTAAAGAGGTAAGTGATGCCGAATTCTTTGCCAAGTGCCGCAGCGCGCAGCGCTTCCAGTTTGTTGCCCACCTCGAAAATTTGGGGCAGCGACTGCACCGCATTCCAGGCCGAGAGCGAAATGTTCGTTTCTGCTTTTTGGGCTGCATGCCACTGTCCGTCTAAATAGGTCTGGCGCAGCAGCGCAATGCCGCCCATCAGCGAGCCGGGGTAGTTTTGGCGCGAACTGCCTTTGCTGAAGGAAAGGTGGTGTGCCACTTGTTCTTTAACAATTGTCAGGTGTTCCTTCTCATTTGCTAAGGTGACCAAAGTGGAAGTTCCCCGCGAAATGCCGTCCATCCGATGGCTCAGTACCGCGCCAAAGCCCGAATTGCGGTAACCTTTGGCGGCAGCGTCGGTGGCTTTGAAGACTTCATAGGCCCGGAATTCCGGCTTCAAAGCCTCGTTCCACATATAAGCACCGTCTTTCGAAGTCACCGTTTGCTGCGGTTGGTTGAAATTGCGGCCCTGTTGTCCCTCGGTGCGCATCTCCGGCATGCCATACGACGAATACAAATCAATGAACGAAGGGTAAATGAACTTGCCTTTCAGGTCCAGCACCACCGCGTCTTTTGGAAGGACGACGCTGGCGCCCACGCTTTCCACTTTGCCATCGCGGATGAGCAGGGTTGCTTTTTCCAATTTTTGATTCCAGGAAACGAAAATAGTGGCATTGGTGAACGCATAACACTTGTCGCGCTCGTCGTACACGCCATTCTGAGGAAAGGTCTGCTGGGCTATTGCCGACAAGGCAAGGATGGCCAGCGCCACCGTAGATAGTGCTTTTCTCATGTTTGAAAAGGGTGATTGGATTGAGTTTTGAAATACTGTTCAATGTGTTGGTCAAGGCTGGTCGCAGCGCGGTTTTTCTTTCTACTTTCTACCCACTACCCGCTACCTTTCTTCGCTAAGGTAACGAGATGTTTATATTTTTTGACTTTTGGGCTGGAAAAGTGGAAAAATGGAGGAGGAAACGGATGCGGGTGGAGTGTTCTGTGCAAACAGCATTGTCCAATTTCAGCGGTAACTGTATTTTTAAACATAGTTACCGCTGAAATTCGCGCCAATTTCAGCGGTAACTAGGTTTTTTACCTAACTTAGCGCTGAAATTCAAATAATCTTCCACATGGCAAAAGTGCAAACCATTATTGGCAGACGACAGGAATTGGAAATACTCGACCGCGTATTTGCCAGTCACAAATCCGAATTTCTCATACTCTACGGCAGGCGGCGGGTAGGCAAGACATTTTTGATCAACCAGAAATTTGGCGAGCATTTCACCTTCCGCATGACCGCACTTGGAAACGCCACGCTGAGTCAGCAGTTGACCAATTTCCACACGACCATGCAGACCTGCGCTCCGCACCTTGTCACTGACCGTGTCTCCGATAATTGGTTCTCAGCATTCCAGTTGCTCATCCGATTGGCTTCAGAAGACAAACGGCCCCGGAAAGTTATTTTTTTTGACGAACTCCCCTGGTTTGATACCTATGGCTCTGACTTCCTTCAAGCCCTCGAACATTTCTGGAACTCCTGGGCTTCGCTGCGTTCCGATGTACTACTCATCGGTTGCGGCTCGGCGGCTTCCTGGATGATCAACCACCTCATTCACAATCGGGGCGGGTTGCACAACCGCATCACCGAGCGCATCCAGCTACACCCTTTCACGCTGGCCGAAACGGAAGCATTCATGAAAGCCAAAGGCGGAGTTTTTGATCGCTACCAATTACTCGAACTCTACATGGCTTTGGGCGGAATTCCTTATTACCTTGAAAATGTACAGGTCAATCGCAGCGTTGCTCAAAACATCGACCGGATGTTTTTTACACCCGGCGCCATCCTCAATCTGGAATACGGTGACCTCTATCGTTCTCTTTTCACACGGGCCGAGCGGCATATCGCGGTTGTAGAAGCGCTGGCGCAAAAATCAAAAGGCTTGAGTCGAAAGGAATTGCTAACAGCAGCCGGCTTGACCGATGGCGGCTCAGCTACGGTAACCCTTGACGAATTAGAGCAATCGGGTTTTATCCGTCGCTATTTCCCTTTCGGAAAAACAAAACGAGATGCGCTATTTCAACTTATAGATCCATATTCCTTATTCTACCTGACTTTTGTCAAGGATAGCAAAGCCGAAGGCAAAGGCGCCTGGCTCGCTCAAATCAATAGCCCCCGCTGGCGCACATGGAGCGGTTATGCTTTCGAGTACATTTGCCGTTACCACATTGACCCCATCAAAAAACACCTCGGCATCAGCGGCATTTATACTGAAGTGTCTACCTGGCGCAGCCAACGCGGTGAAAATGGAGCACAGATCGACCTGTTGATTGATCGCAACGACCGGGTCATCAATATTTGTGAAATGAAATTTTCAGTAAAAGCCTATACCCTGACGAAGGACTATGCCGACAACCTGCGCAACAAAATCTCCATTTTTCGGGAGGAAACGGGTACGAACAAAACGCTGTTTTTGACGATGATTACCACTTTTGGACTGAAATCGAATAACTATTCTATACAATTGGTCAATGACTCACTTGATATGGGGGCGTTGTTTTAGTGAAGTAACGGAATCATACAACAAACAGAACGTAAAATCATCACAACTTGACCTCAGCGACAGTGTATAAAAAATGGCTAACAGCCATAAGGCGTAGGATTGGCGCATGAGTAATGTGTTTTTGGTAGATTGGTAAAACAATAAAGTCGGAACAAATTGCAAATTGCCAGAAAAAACACAAAAAAACAAGTTCTTGGATTCGCCACAATACATTGAATCGTGGCAATAGCAGGAGTAGCCCAAATTTAATTATCTTTGGCAGCAATATTTTCAGCGATCCGAATACATGGCTAAAGAATTTAACATAACTGGTACCTGTATCCCCTCACGGCATTAAATGGCGGACACCTCATTACTACAAACTTGTTTTCAATCTCCAACCCCCATACTCCAGTGTCTTTGTCAATAGTATTTCCACCAATCAACATAACTCGAAACGCATGACCTCAACTAAGTACATCCACCCGCTTTTTGCCGCCGTCCTTTTCCTGTTGTTCCAGGTACACCATCCGGCAACAGCCCAGCAGCCAGCGATGATCAGCTATTCACCGTCTGCTGCTGATTTCGTCAATCCGGAGCGCGGCTTTATGCGATTCACTGAAACGACTTCCGGCGATTATACTCCGTTAAGTCCTAACGAATTGGCCTCCTGGAGAAACCTTCACCTCCCAGGCGGAGATCCTGCTGCGGATTATGCCATTTTTGCCTCGCTGGTGTACCGGGGGTTTTACCTAGAAAGCTTCACAAATAGCCCTATTTCTACGGCCTATCTGACGGCTATGCAAGAAGATTTCAATGCGGCGAGGCTGGCAGGTGTAAAGCTAATTGTGCGTTTTGCTTATACAAAGGAAACGACGCCTCCTTATGGCGACGCCCCTAAACTCATTGTATTGCAACACATTGCCCAATTAAAACCTTTGCTTTTAGCCAATTCAGACGTCATTGCAACGCTGCAAATGGGCTTCATCGGCGCCTGGGGCGAAGGGTATTATACCGACCATTTTGGTTTTGGCAGCCTGAGTGCGCAAAACTGGGCAGACCGAACAGACGTGCTGAATGCCCTGCTCGATGCCCTGCCCGCCAACCGGTCGGTTTCTGTGCGGTATCCGCAAATGAAGCAAAAAGCAGTCTACGGTCCACAAGCTCCAGCAAGCGCTGCACCACTGACGCTGGCCGAGGCCTGGCAAAACACGCCCAAAGCCCGCATCGGTTTTGTAAACGATTGCTTTCTATCTGACCCTTCCGACACCGGAACTTATACCAATTACGACCTCAATGCCTCGGGTTGCGATACCTGTTTGTTCAAACCTTATTTTGCTGTCGACAGCCGCTATGTGCCGGTTGGCGGCGAGACTTGTAACGACTGGAATCCCTATTCTGACTGTACAGGTCCGTCGGGTGGAAACGCCCAGACCGAAATGGCGCGCATGCATTTTTCTTACCTCAATTCGGGGTGGTACAATGCCGTAAACAACGACTGGGTAAGCGGGGGCTGTATCGAAGAAATCAAACAGCGCCTGGGCTATCGTTTTGAATTGCAAACCGGCGAATTCACCGCTGAATCACAGCCCGGGCAAACGGTTTCTGTTAAAATCGAATTGAAAAACAAAGGATTTGCGGCGCCGTATAACCCAAGACAGGTGCGGCTTTTGCTGCGTCACACCACTACCGGCGCGCTCTGGCATGTGGATCTGACGGACGATCCGCGTACGTGGTTTGCGGGTGACGAGACACATACCATTGAACAGGCGTTTTGCCTGCCGCCCGATCTCCCATTTGGAAACTATGCCTTGTTGTTGCACTTGCCCGATCCGGAACCTGCACTGGTTGACCGCCCGGAATACGCCATTCAGCTTGCCAATCAGAACGTTTGGGAGCCGGCCACTGGTTTCAATAGCCTTTTACATCAAATTGTGGTGAATAGTGGGGCGAACCAAACCGCTTGCGCGGGCGAGACCTGTTTCCAACCCGCCATGCTCTCTCTGCCCACTGCTGATTTTATGGCTTCTAGCCAAAACGGTTGCGCTCCTTTCACGGTGACTTATTCGAGTGAGGATTCCCCGTGTCTGGACCACCAATGGTCGTTCCCCGGTGGCACGCCCGCGACTTCCACAGAGGCGAATCCAACCGTGGTCTATCAAACACCCGGGACATTTTCGGTTAGTCTTACGACAACCAATGCCGCCGGTTCGGGCACCCAAACAAAAAACAACTTTATCGGGGTTGAGCAAGAGCCAATCGTAAGTATTTTGCCCTGGACAGACATTCAAATCTGCGAAGGGCAAACAGCCACATTGGCGGTGTCAGGTATTAATCTTGTTAATTTTCAATGGTATTTTAACGCAATGCCCATACCCGAAGCAACGACGACTTTTCTTATCGCGATCACACCCGGGATATATAGAGTCTTTGCTGCAAATGCAGCGGGGTGCGGTAGTTTTTCCAGCGAAATTTTCCTTGATGTTGTCCCTGACCCGTTGCTTTCGATTACAGGTTTGGATACCGCTTATACCGATCAGGATCCGCCGGTAACGCTTGTGGCCAGCACGCCGGGAGGGACTTTTTCCGGGCCGGGCGTTTCTGGAAATCAATTCTTTCCGGCGCTGGCAGGTGTGGGCCAACACCAGATTTCTTATCAGTTAACAGACTCGAACGGCTGCACTTTCAAGGCTTTTTTCACGGTGACCGTCTCCCCATTCGTCTCCACGACCTTGCCGGAAGGTTTCTCAAGTATCCAGCTTTTTCCAAACCCGACGAGCGGAGATTTTTATTTAAAAATAGATCTAACCGCCTCTAAAAATTTGACCATCAATTTATTGGACTCAAATGGCAGGGTTTTGGAGCGCCGTGCAGCAGACTTTTTAGCGGGTGAATCGGTGCTATTGTTTGAAAAATGGGAGCTGGCCAGCGGGGCATATGTATTGGAGGTTGCGGATGAGCAAGGGAACGCGTTTCGGCAGCGGGTGGTTTTGGTGAAGTAACTTGGGTTGAGGTTAGGAAAGGTTTTTTTTAAAACCAAACTTGCTTCCCAAAACTAAAAACCACTACCTTTGTTTCCATTCGTATAAAATCTTAAAAGATTGCGATGAACGTTTCCTTCACCATAATCAACAGCATTATTATTCCCGGGTTGCCGCGCAATCTGTGAGCCGATGTTGTTGTTGAAACACTGAAAAAGCTCCGGCAGATTGCGATCTGCCGGAGCTTTTTCTTTTACAAAAAATTATCTTTGCGGGTCTTTGAAAAAAAACCACCGATGTACAACGAGTTTAAGAGCCTGAACCTTCAGGAAATTGACAAAGAAATGCTGGCCTTTTGGGAAGCGCAGGACATTTTTAACAAAAGCGTGGAACAACGCCCGACCAACAACGCGTGGGTCTTTTACGAAGGGCCGCCTTCCGCCAACGGCAAGCCTGGCATCCACCACGTCATGGCCCGCGCCATCAAAGACATTTTTTGTCGTTACCAAACCCTGAAAGGCAAGCGGGTGGAGCGCAAAGGCGGCTGGGATACGCACGGCCTGCCCATTGAACTGAGCGTGGAAAAGGAACTCGGCATCACCAAAGAAGACATCGGCAAGACCATTTCAGTAGACGAATACAACCAGAAGTGCCGGGAAACCGTCATGCGCTACAAAAACGAGTGGGACGACATCACCCGCCGCATGGGCTATTGGGTGGATTTGGACAACCCCTACATCACTTATGAAAACGACTACATCGAAACCGTGTGGTGGTTGCTGAAACGCCTGTACGACAAGGGGTTGCTGTACAAAGGTTATACCATCCAGCCTTATTCGCCGGCAGCGGGCACGGGGCTGAGTTCGCATGAGCTGAACCAGCCAGGGGCGTATAGAGAGGTGACCGACACGACGGTGGTGGCGATGTTTAAGGTCATGAAAGATGAAAAATCAGCTTCCTTTTTCGATACAGAAGACGAAGATGTGCGCATCCTGGCCTGGACGACAACGCCGTGGACTTTGCCTTCCAATACGGCGCTGACGGTGGGGCCGAAAATTGATTATGTCAAAATCAAAACCCTCAATCCCTATACCCACGAGCCGGTCAGCGTGGTGCTGGCCGATGTGCTGGTCGGAAACTGGTTCGCATCAGACCCGGAAAAACAAAAAAACAAGCCGGCCATCCTCGAAAAAAGTAGTCCGTTTAAAGGCGCTGCATTAGAAGGCGTGCGCTTTGAGCAATTGCTGCCTTACGGCAATCCCATCGAAGAATTGAATGGCCATACCGACGCTTTTCGCGTGGTGGTGGGCGATTTTGTGACGACAGAAGACGGCACCGGCGTGGTACACACCGCTCCTTCTTTTGGCGCCGATGACATGAAAGCCGCGCGTGCCAACGGCATCGGCGCGCTGACACTGGTGGACAAACAAGGCAAATTCAAAGACTCTGTCGGCGAATTTTCCAACCGCTACGTCAAAAACTACAAAGACGATCCCGACTACGTGAGCGTGGACGTAGACATCGCCGTAAAACTCAAGCAGGAAGGCAAGGCGTTGAACGTACAAAAATACGTCCACAACTACCCCCACTGCTGGCGCACCGACAAACCGGTGCTTTATTACCCGCTCGATAGTTGGTTCATCAAAGCCAGCTCCCTTAAAGACCGCATGTTCGAACTGAACCAAACCATCAACTGGAAACCCGCTAGCACAGGCGAAGGGCGCTTTGGCAAATGGCTTGAAAACTTGCAGGACTGGAACCTGAGCCGCAGCCGTTACTGGGGCATTGGGTTGCCGATCTGGCGCACAGCCAATGGCGATCAGGAGATTTGTGTTGGCTCACTTGGCGAACTACAAGCGCTTACGACCGATGCGAATGATCGCATCAATACCCGCGCCGTTCAGGAAATCCTGTCACAGCAGGAAATTGACGCCATCATTGCCAGCTATCATTTGAGCCTGCAACCAGATTTTGATTTGCATAGACCTTATATTGATCAAATTGTGCTGCTCAGCCCGGATGGCAAACCGATGTACCGGGAAGCAGACCTCATTGACGTTTGGTTCGACTCCGGTTCTATGCCCTATGCGCAGTGGGGACTGGATTTGGCGAAACTCAAAGCAGGCGACGACCGCCCATTCAAAGCGCCTTTCGATAATATGTATCCCGCCGACTTCATCGCAGAAGGCGTTGACCAAACCCGTGGCTGGTTTTATACCCTGCACGCCATCGCCGTTATGGCTTTCGACAGCGTTTCGTTTAAAAATGTGGTCTCCAATGGTCTGGTTTTGGATAAAAACGGCCAGAAGATGTCGAAACGCCTCGGCAACGCAGCGGATCCGTTCGAGACGATTGCCAAATACGGCGCCGACGCCACCCGCTGGTACATGATTTCCAATGCGGCTCCCTGGGACAACCTGAAATTCGACGTCGAAGGGATTGCAGAAGTGCAGCGGAAGTTTTTCGGCACGCTGTTCAATACCTACAACTTCTTCGCCCTCTACGCCAATGTGGATGGTTGGAAAATGGACGAGTTCAACGTCATGCCTTACGACCAGCGCACCGAACTCGACCGCTGGATCATCTCCAAACTCTACAGCCTCGTGGCGGATTACCATGCGGCGATGGACGACTACGAGCCACACCGCGCCTGCCGTTTGGTGGAAGATTTTGTGGATGCACATTTGTCGAACTGGTACGTGCGCCTTGGTCGCCGACGTTTCTGGCGCGGGGAGATGAGCAACGATAAAGAGGCTGCTTATCAGACCTTGTTCGAGTGTCTGATGGTGGTTGGACAACTTTCCGCCGCCGTTGCGCCATTTTTCAGCGACTGGCTCTACCGCAATATGACTGCACCCATCCGGGACGTTGCGCAGCAAAAAAACACGCCCCTGCGCCACGAAAGCGTGCACCTGACCAACTTGATACAACCGGAGGCCTCGAAGATTGATAAAGCATTAGAAAAACGCATGGACTACGCCCAGCGCATCTGTTCGCTGGCGTTCAGCATCCGCAAGGCGAACGGGCTTCGGGTGCGGTTGCCGCTGCAAAAACTGCTGTTGCCGGTGCTCGACGAAAGCTTCATCAAAGAAGTGGACGGCGTGAAAGATTTGATTCTGAGCGAAATCAACGTGAAGGAAATCGAATACATCACCGATGCAGGCGGGTTGCTGAAAAAACAGGCAAAAGCCAATTTCAAAACCCTCGGCGCCAAACTCGGCAAGGACATGAAAGCTGCCGCCGAGCGCATCGCTGTTTTTGGCAACGAGGAAATCAATGCCCTCGAAAAAGCTGGCAGCATGCCTATGGACATCAACGGCACGGTTTACGACCTCACGCCTGCCGACCTCATCGTCACAACGGAAGACCTGCCTGGTTGGAAAGTCGCTACGGATGGACCACTCACGGTGGCGTTAGATGTGACCTTGACGCCGGCACTGGAAGCAGAGGGCATCGCCCGCGACCTCGTGAACCGCATCCAGAACTTGCGCAAGGAGAAAAATTTCAACGTGACCGACCGCATCAATGTGCGCATTGAATGGCGTCAGCAATTGGAGCTTACCGTGGAGCAATTCCGGGAATACATCAAGGCAGAGGTACTGGCCGACTCGCTCATTATGGCCTCGGAAGTTGAAGGCGATCTGGTGGAATTGGGGGATGAACTGAGTTTGAAAATTGAGGTCAGTTTGAATTGATAGGGGGGATAGAAGTAGAGTTGGCAGGACTTTAGTGGGCAGTTTGCAGTCGCATCTACATTTTAACATACTGATCGCTAAACGATTGGCGTTACATTCTTTAAATCAAAAAAAGAATGCCATGCGCCACCTTACCTGTCCATGGATTGCCCTGCTCCTCCTGACCAGCAATCCCCTTTCCGCCGCTACTTACTACGTCTCCAACGCCGGAAACAATTCCAACTCCGGGCTTTCCCTTGCCCAGGCATTTTTGACGCTCCAGAAAGGCGCCGACGTAGCCTTAGCGGGAGACACTGTATTGGTGGCAAACGGCACTTACGCCGGGTTCGATTTCCGCAATAAAAACGGGACTGCCGCCAATCGGGTCGTTTTCCAGGCGCTGGGCGCCAATGTGCTCATCAACCAAAGTGGCCCCATCCGCAGCGACGGCATCAACATCGAAAATGCGGATTACGTGACGGTGGACGGCTTCATTGTGAACGGCATGCCGGGCAACGGAAACGGTGTTCGGGTGGTCACGTCCGATTTTTGTGTGGTCAGAAATTGCAGTTGTGACGGCAATGCGGAGCGAGGCATTTTCACGGGCTTCACCGATGATATTTTGATTGAAAACAACGTCTGCACCAACTCCGTGGACGAGCATGGCATCTACGTCTCGAACAGTTCCGATCGCCCCATCGTACGTTTCAACACTTGTTACGGCAACAACAACATCGGCATCCATTTCAATGGCGACCTCTCTGCCGGTGGCGACGGCATCATCTCCGA
>JALHRK010000004.1 GCA_022841505.1 Saprospiraceae bacterium
AATCATGTAATCGTCAATCATCAATAAAAAATAAAAATGAACGATTAAGTATCATTTTATAGAACTGATCACCTCTGGGGGCGACCCTCGCGGTCGTCCTGTGTGCATTCTAAATTTCGCTGGAGACTTCGCCATCCGAAAAATGCGTATTAATCCGGTCGCCGGGTTTTAATGCAGCGGCAGAACGCACAATTTTTCCGTCTTTTGTCGTCAGTGTAAAGCCGCGTTTCAGTGTGTTTTCCACACTCAGCAATTCCACCAGCGCCTCCTGTTGTTGTAATTCCAGGGCGCTTTCGCGCAATCGCTGGCGGAACAACCTGGGAAGGGCGTCTTCCACATATTTCAAAGCCTGTTGTTCCGTCCGGATTTTCTGGCGAATGGCCAAATTGCATTGCTGCGCCAGGTATTCCAACGATAGATTGGCTGTTTCCAAACTTTTCCAGAGGGAATCACGGATTGAAAGTTGCAGTTGAACCAGCGCACTTTCAAAGTGTAAGTTGTGGCCAATCAAAAAATCAGCCACGGCGGTTGGCGTTTTCAGGGCCGTGTGGGCGACGAGGTCAAGCACGGTTTCATCCGCGTCGTGGCCAATGCCGCTGAGCACCGGCATCGGTAGGCCGGCCATTTGCGCGCAGACTTCAAAGCTGTCGAAAGCCGTCAGATCGAGCCGAGCCCCGCCGCCGCGGATGACAACCACGCAATCGAAACCCTCGCGCTTCGCCCTGATTTTTTTCAACTGCCTCAATACTTCCTGCTCCGCCTGGTCTCCCTGCACCGCAACCGGAAACAAGACCATGGAAAACCCGTAATCGTATCGGTTGTCCTGCAAATGTTTCCAAAAATCCTGAAAACCGGCGGCATTGCGCGAGGAAAGCACAGCGATGCGTTGTAGGACCAAAGGCAGAGGCAGGCGCCGGTTGAGGTCGAGCAAGCCCGCTTCCTGTAATTTTTGAATGGTATTCCGGCGCTCCAGTTCAAGTTTGCCGAGCGTATAAGCCGGGTCAATGTCCTGGATCAGGAGTTTGAACCCGTAGCGTTCGTGGAATTCCACCCGCACTTTAAGCAAAACTTCCACGCCGGCCCGCAGGAGGTCGTGCCAGATTTTGCCCAACTGGAATTGCAAATTCCGGGCCGTTTGTTGCCAGATGACGGCTTCCGCCTGCGCTAAGATGTCTTCTTTTGCGCCGCCTTTTTCCACCAGACTTAAGTAAAAATGTCCGCGACTTTCATTGACCTGGGCAATTTCGGCGCGCACCCACAGCGCATCCGGCAGGTTAAGCGCCAGAACGCGCCTGACGTGTTCGTTCAGGTCGAATAAGGAATAAGTCGTCCCGGAGTCTGGCATAACTACTCTGACTCAAAGGTGAAGCGACCGTCGTGATAGCGTACGGAAGGCAAATAGCGATAGCCTTCCACTTCCTGTGCTTCATCCACAGCAGCGTGGTATACCGTCAAACCGGCATCCTGGCGCAGCACGTAGAAATAATCGCCGCCGCCAGCCCACCATCCGCCTACGGCTACGACGGCCTCTTTTGGGATGTCGTAGGTCGCATAATCGGCAGGAGCGATTTGATCGCAGGCATTGATGTCGGCAATTTTGGTTTTGCTTTCATTGACAATGACAAAAACGCCGTTTTGTGGATTGTCCGGATCTTCGCCGGTTGCCTCGCAAATGAGTTGCACATTGAGGGGCTGAGGCGTGGTAGTAGTGTCCTGGTCCGCTTTTTTGTCTGTATTACAGGCCGTGAGCAGCAATAGGCCAAGAAAAATGATGGATGTGGAAAGGTGTTTCATTATATAAAAATTATGAATTTTTAGTTTTGATAATCAGTCAGTTGATTTGTTTTGGACTTTGATTAGTCCGGACAGCCCAAAAATCAGCCAGCCTTTTATGAAATATTTATCCCAACCTGTTTTGACTGAAAGGGAACTTTTGTAAATTTGCGTCGCTTTTTAAAGATGGTGAGTGTAGCTCAGTAGGTTAGAGCATCGGATTGTGGTTCCGAAGGCCGCCGGTTCGAGCCCGGTCATTCACCCTAAAAAGTTAGCCTCTGCTCTTTTGCAGGGGCTTTTTTTATGCCCGCTTAATTCACCAGTTGGTGAAAGCCTTATTAAAAATATCCTCCATAATCTGATCTCCAATGGCTTGAATGGCTTCCTCCTGCACGGAGGTCAGACTGGTTGCGCTCGGGAAATTGTAGAAAAAAGTGAAATTCTGTTTCCAGTTTTTCGCCTCATTCTTACGATTGATGTATTCGATCGCAGTTACAATGGTCAAACGGTTCAGCGCGGTTCGCTCTCCAGGCTGCGGCGATTCGGCAGTTACCCGAAAATCAACAATGGCGCCTTTGAACTCTATGTCCGGGTTCTTATCATCCAAAACCAGCCTCGATTCGGTCCGGATTTTTTCTTTCAAAGCTTCCGTAAACGTTTGTGGCAGGGAAGGCGCTGCATCCAACGCATTGTTTTTAAACTGCTCGACATAGTAAGTGCGCGTTTCCGCGTCTATGTCTATGCCGCGGAAAGAATAACACCCGTGCCAGCAGGTAAGGGAAAGCAGGGAAAGTATTAATGAGAGACGCGTTGTCATGGAATGTTTTTTTTTTGAGGGATGAGTATCTGAGTATTTGGTTATCTGAGTATTTGAGTATTCGATTCCCAAGCGACCAAATCTTCAAATCTTCAAATCCTCAAATCTTCAAATCTTCATTTCCTCACTGAATATCATATTCCTTAATCTTCCTGTACAAAGTGCGTTCAGAAATGCCAAGGTCCTGCGAGGCTTCTTTTCGTTTGCCACTGTGTTTGCGCAAAGCCTTGCGAATCAATTCTTTTTCATTTTCTTCAATGGAAAGCGTTTCTTCTACCACCTCCGTTGAGTCATAGGTCGAATGGCCCTGACCATCGAGAATAATGGGCTTGGAGGGCGAAGGCGCGTCGAAGTTTTCAGCAGCGCTGCGCGTCGGCTCCGGCATGGGTTTGCGGTTAAACTCCATGGCGCGTTCGGTTTCCATATTGTAGTCCGGCATCTGCAAACCGCGGAGGGTTGCGTTGTCGGGCATATTCAGATCATTGCTCCGGATGAGTTCAAAAACGAGCGACTTGAGGTCATTCAGGTCGCGTTTCATATCAAACAGGAGTTTGTACAGGATTTCCCGTTCCTGAAAACCATTGCTGTCCTGCCCATTCCGATCCCGGATAGCAGGCAGGTTGCGCTGCGCAATGGTAGGGATCAGCAGCAGCAGATCCTCAGCCGAAATCATGCGGTTTTCTGATAAAACGGAGAGTTGTTCCGCAACATTTTTAAGCTCCCGGATATTCCCGGGCCAGTTGTAATTTTCGATCAGCAACTGCGCCCGTTCGTCTAATTGAACCGGTGGTGTTCTGTATTTTTCAGCAAAATCGGATACAAATTTCCGGAACAGGAGGTAAATGTCTTCCTGGCGTTCGCGCAAAGCGGGCAAGCGGATGGGCACCGTATTGAGCCGGAAATAGAGGTCTTCCCGAAACTTGTTCTTGCGGATGTTTTCGTCTAAGTTGACGTTCGTGGCGGCAATGATGCGCACGTCGGTTTTTTGGGTTTGGGACGACCCGACCCGTATGAACTCCCCGCTTTCCAGCACCCGAAGGAGGTATGCCTGGGTGTCTAAAGGCATTTCTGCGATTTCATCCAGAAAGATCGTTCCGCCGTCGTAGGTTTCGAAATAGCCTTTGCGGTCTCCCGTAGCACCCGTGAATGCGCCTTTTTCGTGACCAAACAACTCCGAATTGATCGTGCCTTCCGGAATGGCGCCGCAGTTGATGGCAATGAACTTGTTGTGTTTGCGCGCGCTTTGTTCGTGGATGATGCGCGAAAAAACTTCCTTACCCACACCGCTTTCCCCGGTAATCAGTACCGATAAATTGGTGTTGGCTACGCGCAATGCTGTACTGAGTGCCCGGTCGAGTTGTTCCGACCTGCCCACGATGCCGTAGCGCTGTTTTATCGTTTGGAGGGTGTTGCTCATTCGATAGGAGACAAAAGATGTCAGATGTTAGATATTAGATTTACACCAGTTCCCCACGCAATGTCGCGCTGGAAGCGTCCGTGATTTTTACCAAGGCATAATCGCCTGGCTTCAGGTCTTCCCTTTTCGGGAACACCACCACTTTGTTCTGCGAATTCCGGCCTTTGAATTCGAGTTCCGAGCGTTTAGAATCCCCCTCAACCAGCACTTCTACCGTTTTTCCAATATCGGCAAGGTTGTGTTTCAGCGAAATCTGATTTTGCAGGCGGATAATTTCTTCCAGCCGGCGTTTCTTCACTTCCTCCGGAATATCGTCTTCAAATTTTCGGGCAGCCAGCGTTCCCGGGCGTTCAGAATACGTAAACATATAAGACATGCTGAAATTGGCAAATTCCATCATGCTGAGCGTATCCTGGTGTTCGGGTTCGGTTTCGGTGCAAAAACCTGCAATAATGTCAGAAGAAATCGTGCAATCGGGTAAAATGCGGTTGATGGCGCGCACCCGATCCATGTACCACTCACGGTCGTAGGTGCGGTTCATCAGCTCCAGCACACGGCTGTTACCCGATTGCACCGGCAAGTGGATGTATTTGCAAATATTGTCGTAGCGTGCCATGGTGTGGAGCACGTCGTCGTTCATGTCTTTGGGATGGGAAGTGGAAAAACGCACCCGCAATTGAGGATGCACTTTCGCCACCAATTCCAGCAAATTGGCAAAACTGAGTACCGAGCCGGTTTCCGGGTTCTCCCATTTGTAAGAATCCACATTTTGCCCCAGCAGCGTTACTTCGCGGTAGCCGCGGGCGAACAATTCAGTGGCTTCCGCAACAATGCTGAACGCGTCGCGGCTGCGTTCCCGACCCCGGGTGAAAGGCACCACGCAGAACGAGCACATGTTGTCGCAACCGCGCATAATGGATATGAAGGCCGCAACGCCATTGCTGTCTAAGCGCAGCGGACTGATGTCGGCATAGGTTTCTTCGCGGGAAAGGTAGACGTTGATGCCCTTGTCGCCTTCTTCGGCATTGGCAATCAAATTGGGCAAATCGCGGTAAGCGTCCGGGCCAACGACAATGTCCACTAATTTTTCCTGTTCGAGGAACTGCTTTTTCAGGCGTTCGGCCATGCAGCCCAACACGCCCACCAGCGTTCCCGGGCGTTGTTGTTTAATTTTATCGAAAATGCGCAACCGCTTGCGCACCGTGTCTTCTGCTTTTTCCCGAATGGAACAGGTATTGATCAGGATGAGGTCGGATTGCTCGGCATTGCGCGTTGGGCGATAGCCGAGGTCTGCAAGAATGGAGGCGACAATCTCGCTGTCGCTGAAGTTCATCTGGCAACCGTAGCTTTCGATGTAAAAATGTTTGCCGGCGGGCTGCCCCTCCGCTGTTGCTTCCTGCAAAAACACCTCGCCCTGACGGGTTTCGTCAATGACTTTGGGCAGGTCGTTCAGCGTTGGGTTATTGTCGTAAAGCAGCATATTGTAAATTAATTGCAGGTTGTTGAAATCCGGTTCAGCGGTACGGTTCTTCAAAAAACAGCGCAAAGGTACGGAATTTTTAGCGGAAAAGTGCCATTTTGTCAGCGCAAAGATGTGTGTCTATTTAGTGTCTGTCTTTATAGCTCGATAGCTGCGTTATGCGAAGGGCCAAAATTGGTCATTTACGCGAGTAAACTCCCACTTTTGGCCCTTCGCACGCCTTGCTCTCAAACTCTAAAGAGCAGACACCCGACTAAATGGAAAGAAAGTCTTTAAATCCAATGCTTATGGCTGATGCCATTTATTTTATCGCCATCCTGGTGGAAGGGGAAGCCGGCGAAACCATCACGGGGTTTAAACAGGATGCCGCACGGCAGTTTGGCGCATCCCGGGCGTTGAATTCACCGCCGCACCTGACCCTGATCCCCCCGTTTACTTTACCAGCCGAAGCGTTGCAAGCGCTTTCGGAAGTCCTTTCCGGGTTTATGGCAGGGCATCCCATGCCAGTTGTTCGGTTGCTCAACTTCAACTGTTTTTCGCCCCGCGTCATTTATGTGGATGTTGAGTCGAATCCTGAACTGAGCAATTTTCAACAGGCTTTAGAAACGCACTTGGAACAACAGCTCAGCATCCGGACTGACCGCCAATACGGGTTTCATCCACACGTTACAATTGCCTTCAAAGACCTGCGCGAAGCGGTATTCCCGGAGGCTTGGGCCTATTTTTCCACACAAATATTTGCCCATGCTTTTCAACCGCCTGGCATTGCGTTGCTCCAGCATACGGGGTCATGTTGGGAAGTGAAATCAAAATTCTCTACTTTTACCCAAAACTGCTAACCATGAAGCGACTTCAGGTTTTTACTTTAGTGTTCATTACGCTGCTCATGTCCTGTAAAACAACAATGCCAATTGTGGGTGCTTACGACGCTTATCCTGTTTATACCGGAACCGACCTCGGACTAACCTGGTCGCCTGGAAAATCGGTGTTTAAACTCTGGTCGCCTCCGGCAGAAGAAGCCAGGATCCTGTTTTATGCAGACGGGCAGGGCGGATCGCCACTGAAAACGTTGCCTTTGAAAAAAGGCAAAAAAGGGGTGTGGTCGGCCACCGTGAAAGAAAATATTGAAGGCCAGTTTTATGCTTTTCAAGTCAAAATCAAAGGGCAGTGGCTGGCTGAAGTGCCCGACCCTTATGCGAAAGCGGTAGGTGTCAACGGCAAGCGCGGCATGGTAGTGGATCCTGCAAAAACAAATCCGTCCGGTTGGGATAACGACCGAAGACCCGTATTGAAAAACTACACTGATATTGTCATTTATGAATTGCATGTCCGGGATTTGTCGAGCGATGACAATTCGGGGATCCGAAACAAAGGCAAGTTTTTGGGGCTTACGGAAACCGGAACCCGCAGTAAAGAAGGCGAAGCGACGGGGATAGACCACCTCGTTGACCTTGGCGTCACCCACGTTCACCTGTTGCCTTCATACGATTACCTGTCCATAGACGAATCGAAACCCTACGACCCCAAGGTTTACAACTGGGGGTATGATCCCCAAAACTACAATGTCCCCGAGGGCAGTTACGCCACCAATGCAGAAAACGGTGCGGTGCGCATCCGCGAGTTCAAACAAATGGTGAAAGCCCTGCACGACAAGGGCATTCGCGTCATTCTGGATGTGGTCTACAACCATACCGGTGTGACAGAAGCTTCCAATTTTAACCAATTGGTACCCGGTTACTACTATCGGCAAAACGAAAAGGGCGGATTTTCAGATGCTTCTGCTTGTGGCAATGAAACCGCTTCCGAACGGGCCATGATGCGCAAATTCATTGTCGAATCGGTGAAATATTGGGCAACCGAGTACCATTTGGACGGTTTTCGCTTCGACCTGATGGGCATTCACGACATGGAGACCATGAATGAAGTGAGTCGGGAATTGCGAAAAATTGATCCCAGCATTTTTGTATACGGGGAAGGCTGGACCGCAGGCGCCAGTCCGCTGCCCGACGAGCGCAAAGCCATCAAAAAGAATACCCACCTGATGGAAAACGTGGCTGCGTTCAGCGACGACATGCGCGACGGGATCAAGGGCCATGTATTTCACCCCGAGCAAAAAGGTTTTGTGAGCGGGCTGGCCGGATTGGAAGAAAGCGTGAAATTTGGCGTCGTTGCCTCCACGCAGCACCCGCAGGTCAACTACCAAAAAATCAATTATTCCCAAGCGCCCTGGGCAAAGGAACCGCACCAAACCATCAATTATGCCTCCTGTCACGACAACCATACCCTGTGGGATCGCCTCGCCATTTCGGCGCCTGAAGCCAGCGAAGCCAACCGCATCCGGATGCACAAACTTGCAGGCGCCATGGTGCTGACTTCGCAGGGCGTTGCTTTCCTGCATGCGGGTGTGGAACTGTTGCGCACGAAAAAAGGAGAAGAAAATTCCTACAAGTCGCCCGACGACATCAACCGCTTAGATTGGTCGCGCAAGGCCAAACACAAAGACGTATACACTTATTTTAAAGGCTTGATTGCTTTGCGCAAAAACCACCCGGCACTTCGGATGACCAGCGCAGAAATGATCCGGAAACACCTGAAATTTCTGGAGCTGAGTGAATCCAATCTGGTGGCCTACACCATTTCGGGCAACGCCAACGGAGATAGCTGGAAAGAGATTCTAGTGGTTTTTAACGGCAACCCCGGCGATAAAAAATTCGAAATTCCGGGTGGAAAATGGACGGTCGCCGTGAACGGCAATCAAATCAACGAACAGGGTTTGGACAGCATCGGCAATGGCAGTATGAGCATCCCGCCCTATACGGCAATGGTGCTTTACCAACAGTAATCCCTCAAAAGAATAAAACCAGAAAGTAGAATTATCCGGAGGCTATTGCTAATTTTGACTTCCGTATTAAAGCCCGGTTGTGCATTGTCGCAACAAAAAATTGTGGACAACGCATTGAAAAGCAAGGCGAAAAACAACAAAAGCAATTACAATTATGAGTTGGTTCAAACGGCTCAAGGAAGGGATTCAAACCGCAACACGGAACAAGAAAGAGGCGCCGGAAGGGCTTTGGTATAAGTGCAAGCGTTGCAGGCATACCTCTACCGTGAAGGAACTCAGGGATAATTTTTATAAATGCCCTCAGTGTAATTACCACGTCCGCATCAGTTCGCAGGAGTATTTCGAGTTGCTTTTTGACGGCACGTATGAAGAGCTGTTTGGAGAGTTGCGGGCAAGGGACATGCTTGAGTTCACAGACATCAAACCTTATCCTGATCGCTTAGCGGAAGCTGCACTAAATACGGGGCTCACTGACGCCATTGCTGTCGCAAAAGGCAAAATCAACAAAAGGCCGTTGGTGATTGCCGCAATGGATTTCAAGTTCATCGGTGGTTCCATGGGGTCTGTGGTCGGACAAAAAATTGCCATGGCGATTGACCTTTGCATTGAAACGCATACCCCGTTGCTCATCATTTCCAAATCGGGTGGTGCGCGCATGATGGAATCTGCTTTTTCGCTGATGCAAATGGCGAAAACGGCAGCCAAGCTCACTCAATTGGCCAAAGCCCGAATTCCTTATTTTTCCTTGATGACCGACCCGACTACTGGCGGCGTAACGGCCTCTTTTGCCATGCTGGGCGACATCAATTTTGCTGAACCGGAAGCGCTGATTGGCTTTGCCGGACCGCGGGTAATCAAAGAAACCATCAAACGCGATTTGCCGGAAGGTTTCCAAAGCGCAGAATCGGTACTGGAACACGGGTTTCTCGACTTCATTGTGGATCGGAAAGACCTGAAAGAACAGTTGTCGGATTTGCTGGCCTTGTTCAGCGGTGTGGAGAAAGTAGGGGAGGAGTAGGCCAGCAACAAAAAAGATAATTGATGATAGATGATTGATAAATGATGATTGATGATGTGAAGTCCACATTATTTGATTTTTTGGGTTCGTATCGTGTTCATTATCAATCATGTAATTGTCAATCGTCAATAAAAGTAATTAAGTAGTGAATCTACTCCTATTGATGTTTTGGGTCCTGTCGTGTCCATCATCAATTATCAATCATGTAATCGTCAATCATCAATAAAAGTAATTAAGTAGTGAATCTACTCCTATTGATGTTTTGGGTCGTGTCGTGTCCATCATCAATTATCAATCATGTAATCGTCAATCATCAATAAAAAATAAAAGTATCAGGCATTGACGCTACAACTATGAAGCATAACTTACTTTTCTTCCTGGTCTGTTATTTCACTGCCACGTTCGCCATTGGCCAGTCAGCCATTGCGCCGCAACTGGATCCGCGCCTGTATAAAATTGCCGGAGCGCCTTCTGCTCAACGTCTTGAAAAAGACATCCGCGCCTTAGCGGGTTTTGGCACGCGCAGCACGCTGTCCGATACCTTGTCAGAAACGCGGGGCATCGGCGCGGCCCGGCGCTGGATCAAAGCAGAATTTGAAAAAATCTCCAAAGACTGTGGCGGTTGCCTGGAAGTCTTTTACCAGCGCACGTTGTTCAAAGGCGGCGTCAATCCGCGCATCCCGAACGACGTTTGGATCGTCAACGTGGTTGCCATCCAGCGCGGCACGAGGTATCCCAACCGCTACGTCATTATGTCCGGCGATATAGATTCCCGGCCTTCCAATCCCAGCGACGGCGAAAGCGATTCGCCCGGCGCCAACGACAACGCATCCGGCATGGCCGGCACGATTGAAGCAGCGCGGGTGCTGACGCAATACAAATTTCCCAACAGTGTCATTTATGTGGGCCTTTCCGGCGAAGAACAGGGCCTGATCGGCGGTCAGCACATGGCAGAAATGGCCAAAAAAGACGGCTGGGAAATCCTCGGCGTGCTGAACAACGACATGATTGGCAACATCGAGGGCATCAACGGGGTGATTGACAACCGGACCTTCCGCATTTTTTCGGAACCCGTTCCCGCCACGGAAACCGAGCAGCAGCGCGCCTGGCACCGGGTATATGGCGGCGAAGTGGACGGGCCTTCGCGGCAATTGGCGCGCTACGTAGATAAACTCACAGATTTATATACCACCAACCTCGATGCGATGCTGGTATACCGCCTTGACCGATTCGGGCGCGGCGGGCACCACAAACCCTTCAACGACCTGGGTTTTCCTGGTATCCGCATCATGGAAACCTGGGAAAACTACAACCGCCAGCACCAGAATGTGCGCACCGAAGACGGCGTTGCTTACGGCGACGTAATCGAAGGCGTGAATTTTGAATACGCGGCCAAACTCACCGGGGTGAACGCCATCACTTTAGCTGCTTTGGCCTGGGCGCCGCCTGCGCCGGCCAACGTCATGATTGGCGGGGTGGTAGAACCTTCCACCCGCCTGAAATGGGACGCAGTGAACGACCCCGACCTGGCCGGCTACAAGGTCTACTGGCGCGAAACGACTGCCCCGCAATGGCAGTTTTCCCGGTATGTGGACAAAAGCCTAACCAATATTACGCTCGAAAACATTGTTATTGATAATTATTTGTTTGGGGTCGCCGCAGTGGGGAAAGATGGGCATGAGAGTTTGGTGGTGTATCCGGTGACTTTGATTCCGAGAAGGCAATGAGCCTGAAAAAACACACAACCATGACCAACCTATCCATCAAAACCATGGCCGAAATGGCCGCTGCGGGCGAAACGCCGGAAATTCTCTTCTGGGTGGGCTGCGCCGGAAGTTTCGATGCGCGCGCGCAGAAAGTGACGCGGGCCGTGTGCGAAATCCTGCAACAGGCGGGCATTAGTTACGCCATTCTCGGCAACGAAGAAAACTGCACCGGCGATCCGGCACGCCGCGCCGGCAACGAGTTTTTGTTCCAAATGATGGCCCTGCAAAATATTCAGACCTTAGATATGTACGCCGTGAAGCGCATCGTGGCGGCCTGCCCGCATTGCTTCAACACCCTCAAAAACGAATACCCGGCACTGGGCGGCAATTATGAAGTCATCCACCATACCCAACTCATCCACCAACTCATTGCCGACGGCAAATTGAAGCTGAAAGAAGGCGGTAGTTTCAAAGGCAAAAAAATTACCTACCACGATTCCTGCTACTTAGGTCGCGTGAACGGCGTGTACGAAGCGCCGCGCAAAGTCCTTGAAGCGCTCGACGCTGACCTGGCTGAAATGAAGCGCAGCCGGACCAACGGCCTGTGCTGCGGGGCCGGCGGCGCACAAATGTGGAAAGAAGACGAACCCGGCGACAAGCGCATCAACGTCGAACGTGCCGAAGAAGCGCTGGCCACCGGGGCGCAGGTTATTGCCGTGAATTGCCCGTTTTGCCTCACCATGATGAGCGATGGCGTGAAAGCCAAAGACCGGCAGGATGAGGTGATGGTGTATGATATTTCGGAGCTGATTGTGGGGTAGCCTTCAATCCAGCGGCGGCCTTACAATCGTAAACACCCGGGAAATATTGAATCCAAAATGGATGCCGCCATCTTCCCACTTGTTGGTCGTTTCTGCGATGAATCCTTTTTCGACCATAATTCTGGAATTGCTGAAGTGCAACTGGAAGACGTGGCCGCCCGTTTCGATGTCGAGGCCAACGGAAAGCGAATTTACAAACTGGGGCGCAAGTTGATCCGGCAGCACGTAGATGTATTCCAGGTTGATGGCCATGCGCTTCGTTAGTTTGATGCGCGTGCCAATGCCCAGAGCCAGTACGTCGTTGGACTCATCGAAAGTGGCCACAAGGTTTCGGTGTACGATGGTCGGCGACAACTGAAGGCTGAATCCTTCGCTGATTTTTCGGCCAATGATCAATTGCCCGGTGTAGTAAAGGCGTGAAGAGAAATGGTTGTCGCGATCGGGATTTGCCCATTTCAGCGTTTGCATGGCCACGCTGCCAAAAGCCGCTAAAGTGATGGGCATGTTGCGTTTTCCTTTACTTTGGCGCAGAATTTTATACTTGGCAAAGCCGTCTAAGGTTTTTTCATAATTACTCCTGCCGATTCCAATCACCAGCCGGTCTGTCACGCCATAGTCAAAACCGATGCGCAGGTTGGCACCATCCAACCCAAAAAAGTCGTAAAGCCCGTTTTGTACCGTATTGAACCGGTGCGAAATTTTAAAATCCAATACCCCGCTCGCCGTATTTTCTAACGAGTGCAGGTTGATCACCCGGCTGGTTTTGAAGCTGGCCGTGGCGTAGTCGGTGGTTTCTTCCTCTTCGCCGAGCAGGGAAAGCAAGTCTTCCTGCGCGAAAAGCGGAAGCGCGGCCATACTCAGGGCCAATGACATCAACAGGGTGTAAAGGTGCTTTTTCATTTGTCCGTATATTTTATGAATAAATGCAAAATGCTACCCGTTCAAAAGCTGAACGGGTAGCAAGTTAAAAAATCGTTTGATCAAGGATTAAGAACCTTTCTTCAATTCCTGATAAGTAAGCGATACGTCAATTTTTACCGTTTTGGCAATGTTGTCGCGCACCACCGCCGGAATGACGATACCATAATCCGCTACGGCAACCTCAAAAGTTGAAGCAGCAGCAATGACGCCGCCTTTGACGGTAAATTTGCCGTCCGCTTCTACGTCTTTTGTAACGCCATGTATGCTGAGCTGCCCTTTGACTTTCACGGGATAAACGCCGTCTTTCGCCAAATTTACCGCTTTGAAATCGGTAACGGTTCCTTTAAAGCTCGCCTTTGGAAACTTGTCGCTTTCCATGTAATTTTCATTGAAATGCTCCTGCATCAGGGCTTTTTCAAACTGGAAAGCTTTAATGAGTACAGCAAATTCCATTTTACCGGTTGCTGCATCGTAAACGCTGGTCGCCGTTTTGTTGACTGCTTCAATTTTTTCAACCTTCGCGTCGGAAGAGAAAGACACTTTGCCTTCGCGGGTGAAATACTTCTGAGCATGAACACCACTGACGGCGAACAGGCCAAACAGCGCGAAAAGGATGCACTTTTTGAACATGATATGTATGGTTTGAATGAGTGAATTCCCCGAAGGGGGGTGTTTATCTATTTGTTTCGTTGTTCGTTGTTGGTTGATCGTTGTTCGTTGAGCGGCTTCTACCGAGCGGCTTCTACTGAGCGAAGTCGAAGTAAGTCGAGGTAAGTCGAACAAGGTTGATCGTTGATCTTTGTTCATTGTGGCGTCAGAACGGGTTTGAAGGGAGTACAACTTTTATCTGAACCAAACCCCAACGAACAACGCTCAACGAACAACGTTCACCTAACTTACTTCATAACTTCCACACAACGCGTCAGCACCACATCCATCAAAACGCCGTCGCATTTGCCTTTCAGCTTTACTTGTTCGCCGCTTTGAAAAGTGGTACGTTTGTGTTCCGATAAGGGATCTAATTCGCAAATGATGCCGCCCAGTTCGCTGCCGCTGTCGAGCATCACCTTTACGGTGCCGCCTTCGTCAGTAGTGGTTTCCCGAACCGTGCCGCTCACTTCCACAATTTTTCCTAAGTATTTGGCATTTGCTGCGGCTTCATCGGTTTCGTATTCGCTGTAAAGCGTAACGGCGTCCACTTTCACCTCGGCATCGGCATTGACCATGTTTTGGTGGGGTTTATTCCACATCATATAACCGGCGCCCCCCGCAATAACTGCTGCTGCCAGGAGACCCCAAAGAAGGAATTTTTTCATAATGCTGAAGATTTAGTTAAGTGATGCAAAATAAATACTTGAGTCATGCCGGATTTTGGTTGCGGTCCCATCGGGACCTAATATCGGTAACGCTAATTATCCAAAGCGCCATCGGCAATCCAGGCTTCAATCTTGTCAATATTACACGCCGATAATTTCGCAGCGCCCTGTGGCATTGCAGGAAACCTGGAATCGTGGTTGATGACGCCGACCAATTTGCTGTTGTCTACATAAACTTTAAGGTTGGCGTACCCTTGCAGCGTAACATTTCCTAAACCCACGCCCTGCGCATGACACACATAACAATTGGTTTGAAGGATCGGAACGATGTCGGTTGCGTAACTCATGTTTGTGGTTGTGCAATCACCCACAGGATATAAATCCTCTTCTACGTCGTAGTAACAACCGCCTGCTACTAAGACCGCGCTTATTGCAAGAGCGCTCAGAAACTGTTTTTTCATGTTATACTGCATGTTTTTAGAGATAAGAATCAATGAATTGATATAATACGGTGTTTTGATACAAAAAGGCTGCGGCGGTTTAGCATAAGACTGTCCGCTATTTTACCATTCTGATTTTCGCACCGCAAACATATCAATTGTTTGGCGCGCCTGCATCAATCCAGGCTTTGATCTTATCAACAGAACACTGCGGCAGCTGGTTTCCCCCAAAAGGCATGGCCACAAAACCTGGTTGCCTTGCAATGGCGCCGTAAAGTCTGCCATTATTGGCTACGGCTGCTACGCCGTTGTGCGCCGACAGGTTGATTCCGCCGGAGGGCGCCGTTCCGCTGTGGCAACCCTGGCAGGCGTTTTGGATAATGGGGCGGATGTCGTTGGCGAAAGACATGTTTTGGGTATTGCATTGACCTGCGCTGGCATCGCATTCCAGGTTCTGGGCGCCTTGCACAATCCATTTCCTGATCAGGTCAATTTGATCCTGCGAAAGCGGCGCATTCGGCGATTGTGGCATGCGGTCTTCGGGGTCGTCGTCGGTTATGGCTTTATATAAATCGCTTTCGTTCGGATTGAAAGGGCTTACATCAGCCGTTTGCATCACTTTCTGATAAGACGTCAACACCACGCCATTCTGCGCCGAAGCTTCGTTGTGGCAGCCTGAAAAAGCGCAACGCGATTGCAAAATCGGCAGGATCTCCAGGTCAAAATAAACCACATTGGGATCGCAGGGCGTGCCGCCGGTTCCTGTGGTATCGTTCGGAATCGTGTCCGTTATGATCGGATCGTCGTCCAAAGGGCCCAGGCCGTTGTGTTTGCAGGAAAAGCTCAGTAAAATCGTCCCTGTCATAAAAAGGAGCATCCAATAGCTGCTGATTTTCATTATCACTCGTTTTTCGTAATTCTTTGTTGGGGCAGAAAATTTTCTGCCCGGTAATTCTTTGATGCTTATAACGCCAAAGGTAGGTCAGGGTCTTGTTAAGGGAAAAGTAAAGCTTGCTGAACGGGAAAAAAGGCGCACTGAACCGGGAAAAAGCGGTCAAGTATCAACTATTTGAATAAATAATTGAAAACATACCCGATAAATGAACTGTATTGTTATTTTTGTTCGACGACTTTTAATGCCTCTCTGTTAAAGCAGACTCCGATACTATGAATAGCATCATTACGCAACGGTTCATTAAGTGCCATGACCGGCTCCGCGAGGAAGGGCGTGTGCGTTCCAGCAGGCAATTTGCAATGTCGTTGGACTACCTTCCGCAGAGTTTAAGCGAAATATTGAAAAACCGTCGTGATGTAACAATCGAGTTGCTGAGGAAAGCCATTGAAAAATACAAAATGAACCCCGTGTACGTCCTGACTGGCGATGGCCCGATGTTCATGACCGAAGAAGATCACAAAACGTTTCGGGTGCTGACCATCGTTACGGATTCAAAAGACGAAGAGCGCATCGTTCACGTACCGGTTCCCGCGCAAGCCGGATATGCCGCCGAAATGGCCGGCCCTTCATTTGTCCATGATTTGCCTTCATTTACGCTGCCCGACTATAAATATAAAGCAGGCACCCATCGTTCTTTTGATGTAGCGGGCGACAGCATGGAACCCACTTTGTTTGAAGGCGACAAGGTCATTTGCAGCTACGTTGAACCCGTTTTGTGGGAAAACGCCATCAAAGACAACTACGTTTATGTGGTAGTCACCCGGGGCGATGTTTTGGTAAAACGGGTTTTCAACCATTTGAAAGACGAAAAAGCCCTGTTGCTGGCTTCAGACAATGTATTTTACGAACCTTACCGGGTTTTTATGAACGATATCCGGGAGCTTTGGTACGTCCGGGCAAAAATCAGCCCTTTTTTACCTTCTCCTCAAAACCTCCAAAACCGGATCCACGAGGAAATGCGCGAGCTTCGGCATACGGTGCAGCAGCAAAGCAAACAACTCGACCTGATGCATTCCACGATTGAAAAAATTTTCACGAACAACGGAAACAACCATGAGTAACTTCACAATAAAAGGCAAAGTCGTTTACAACAAACTTGGTATGGGATTCTGGGGCATCATAGACGATGCAGGCAACCAATGGGAGCCGGTGAATCTGCCCAATCAGATCAAATACGACGGAAAGCAGGTGGAAGTCGTTGCCAAAGAAACCCACGAAGACTCCATCAACATGTGGGGTCGGACGGTGAAAATTGTTTCGTTTAGTACGATGATGCCGTGAGAAGCCGTTGATCGTTGGGGATACATAATTCGATGACGAGTAATTGTTAACGAACAACGCTCAACGAACAACGCTCAACCTCCATAACTCATCCGAATAATCTCCTCCGTTTCCGCCCGCGTGCGAAAAACATCGAAGGTTGTTCCCTGGGTTCTTAAAGCGCCGAGCGCGTTGGCAAACTGCGCCGCCCGCACATAGTTATCACGGTCTTCCAGCAACCCGAACGCCAGTCCGCCGGCAAACGAATCGCCGCAGCCGGTAGTGTCAATGACTTCCTCGACCCAAACCGATTTCACAAAATCTGCCTTCATTTCCCCCTGAGCGTCTAAAGAATACACCATGCAGCCCCGAGCGTCGAGGGTAATACAAAGCGCTTTCAAACCCAGATTCAGCACATACCGCGCAAAATCAGCCATATCGGTTTCGCTCAATTCCTGATAGGTTTCGGTGAGTTCATCTTCTGCGTATTCTTTTTTAAACCAGCAACAGCCGGCTTCTTCAATGTTCATTTTCAGGATGTCAATGTAAGGCAGCCACAAATCCCGCTCTACCCAAAAACGCCGAAGCCGGTCGCCGGTGGTCGTCACCGTAGTGGTCGGGCCGTGCGCGTCGAAGATGGTAATAGCGTCCGGCTTTCGATGCGCATGGATATAGCGCAGCGTTTCCAGCGGAACTTCATAATCGGAGATCGGAACGCCAACAAACACATCGCTGTCCAAAACCAACTGAACATCCCGCGGGCTGATTGGCGGCATAAACGCCGTTTGTTTTTCAAGGCGGTTGTTCTGATCTACGAAACGGAGTTGGATTACATCGCCCTGGTCGGCTTCGTCAAAAATGGTTTCCAGCTCAATATTGTCGTAAGCGCCCAGCAGTTCGCGAACGGCTGCAGTGTCCTTTTTCCGGATATGGGTCACCGGCGCCACCGTTCCAATCCCTTCCATCAACTTGGCCAAAGCGATCACCGGATGGGTGGCACAACCGTATTTGACAATCTTCATTCCTTTGCTGGTGGTGATGTGGTCATACGGAATTGGGCCGAGGACCGCGATTTTATAGCTCATTCGTTTTTCATTTTGTCGAACCAAGATACACCTAATGGTTAAATTTCATTGCAGGATGCCCTATTTTCAATTTCAGTTCGATTACTTTTGCGTCCTGTATGGAGCTGAAACCTATAAGGTTTTCAAAACCTTATAGGTTTGCATGATCACTAAAATCCAATCGCACGAATGTCTGAACGATATAAATACGACCAACGGGGAGTTTCCGCAACCAAAGACGAGGTACATGCCGCCGTTCAGCACCTAGACAAAGGCTTGTTTCCCAATGCATTCTGCAAAATACTGCCCGATGTGGCTGCGGGCGACCCCAATTACTGCAACATCATGCACGCCGATACAGCCGGCACCAAAACCAGTCTGGCCTACCTCTACTGGAAAGAAACGGGCAACCTCGACATCTGGGAAGGCATTGCGCAGGACGCCATTGTCATGAACCTCGACGACATGGCCTGTGTGGGTTGTGTGGATGAGATCATCCTTTCTTCCACCATCGGGCGTAACAAACATTTAGTGGATGGTTCGGTTATCGGAGCCGTCATCGGCGGAACATCCCGGTTTGTGGAAAAAATGCAGGAATATGGCATCCGGATCCATTTGGCAGGCGGCGAAACCGCCGACGTGGGCGATATCGTGCGCACCATTGACGTTGGATTCACCGCGTTTGCCCGGATGAAACGCGCCGACCTGGTGATCAACGACATCCGGCCCGGCGACGTGGTAGTTGGCCTGGCGTCTTATGGACAAGCCATTTACGAAGACACCTACAACGGCGGAACCGGCAGCAATGGCCTCACCTCCGCCCGGCACGACATCCTGAACAAAATATATGCTGAGCGCTTCCCGGAAAGCTACGACCCGCGCACGCCCTTAGATTTTATCTACACCGGCAGCAGGCGCCTGACTGACAAAATAAACATAGGCGGCAAATCCATTGACGTTGGCCAGCTCATTCTTTCGCCCACCCGCACCTATTTACCAGTTTTGAAAGAGGTGCTGCACCAACTCCGCCCGCATTTGCACGGCCTCATCCACTGCACCGGGGGCGGGCAAACGAAAGTGCTCAAATTCATCGAAAATGCCCGCGTGGTGAAAAACAACCTCCTGCCACTGCCACCGCTGTTTCAATTGGTACGCGACGAATCCGGAACAAGCTGGAAAGAAATGTACCAGGTTTTCAATATGGGGCACCGCCTGGAGGTTTATTTGCCCGAAGCACATGCCCAGCGGGTGATAGACATTTCGGCGGCTTTCGGCATCGAAGCGGCGGTGATCGGGCATGTGGAAGCCCACCAGGGCAGCGCGGTTCGCATCGAAAGCCCGCACGGAACCTTTGAATACCAATAAGATGGCGCTCGGAAAAAAACAAAAAGCTGCGGCCATTGCGGCCATACTCGAAAACTTGTTTCCGGAAACGCCCATTCCGCTGTCGCATGAAGACGCTTACACGCTGCTGATTGCTGTGCTTTTATCCGCGCAGTGTACCGACGAGCGGGTGAATAAAATCACGCCAATCCTGTTTGCGCGGGCCGACAATCCATTCGATATGGTCAAACTCGAAGTGGATGAAATCCGGGAGATCATCAAACCCTGTGGCCTTTCACCCCGCAAATCGCAGGCCATTTTCAGCTTATCGCAAATTTTGATTGAAAAATACGGGGGCCGCGTTCCCGACAGCTTTGAAGCCCTGGAAGCCCTGCCCGGCGTGGGCCACAAAACGGCTTCGGTGGTGATGTCGCAAGCCTTTGGCGTGCCCGCTTTTCCGGTGGACACGCATATCCACCGCTTAGCCTGGCGCTGGGGCCTGAGCAGCGGCAAAAACGTGGAGCAAACCGAAGCCGACCTCAAGCACCTCTTTCCAAAAGACACCTGGAATAAACTGCACCTGCAGATTATTTTTTTTGGACGCCAGTATTGTCCCGCCCGGGGGCATGATCCGGTGAAGTGTCCGATATGCAGTAAGTATGGAATTAAGGCTTTGTTTGAGGGGTAGGAGGGAAGTTGTACTGCTTGAACTCCGATTCAGCGGAGGGGGGGAAGTTGTACCGCTGAACTCCGATTCAGCGAAGGGGGGAAGTTGTACCGCTGAACTCCGATTCAGCGGAGGGGGGGAAGCTGTACCGCTGAGCTCCGATTCAGCGGAGGGGGGGAAGCTGTACCGCTGAACTCCGATTCAGCGGAGGGTTGCCGATTATCGAAATCCAGGTTGTGCGGTGCACTCAGGTGCGGTTAAAATTCCGTTAAATCCTTAAGCGGATAGAGGTTTTTGCAATAGATATGCTATTTTTAGGACAATTGTATTTGAAAGAACCAATTGTTTTCCTCACCAAAACCATTTCACAATGCGTATCTCTATTTCCCTGACGGCCATCGCCGTATTCTTCTTCTCAGGCATTTTTGAAATTCAGGCGCAGATGCCTGCTCAGGCAAATGAATCCACCCTGCTCGATGTGCCTATCCCGCCCCACAACCGGAATGTAGAAACTTACTTTTCTGGTGAATCCAGACCGGCCAAGTCCTACCTGCACCTGAAATATTTGAGCGCAAAAAAAACAGGCCACGACGACCTGAACCAGCTCGTACTGGATTTAAAAAAGCAGGCCCAGGCGAGTGGCGCTGACGCCATCATTGTTTTGGCAACTCAAAAAACGGCAAATGAGTTTTTTTCTGATGGTAATTCCGGGATTGTTGAAACCGCCACGATGGATGCATTGGCTGTGGTGTATCCGGAAAACCTGAAATTCATTCCGGGCAGCGTCAAGGCATGGAAAGTCCACCTGCCCGGCAAAGACGGACAAACCTGGCAACTGGCTGCCACGCAGGAATTTAATTTCATGGAACAGCCGGCAAGCAGTACGGGAACCTTGAAATGGATCGGCTGGCTGAAAAAATGGAACCATGCATACCTGCTGGAAAGACCAGAATTGGTTGAAAAAGTGGTTATGGGCGATTTTAACCGCGAAAAAAAGCGGGTTTTAGCGGACAACCGATCCGTGCGCATCTTCTACAAGCCAAATAGCACCAGTAAAGAAATTGAAAAACTCAAAATTTCCACAAGCAATGTGAATGAACAAACGGTATATTACCACTATACAGATGATGGTAAAAAGGTGGCCAGCCGGGAGATGATTTTCGATTATTCGCCAAATGTCCGATATATTGAATACCCGGAATTCGATGAAAACGGGAATGTCAAGGGCTATTTGTATTTAATGCAGGAAGGCGAAAAGAAAGAACAATTTTTGCGCCTTGATTTCGATTTCTACACGGAAGAAGACTGGGATGCTCATGTGAAAGAATTGATTGTTAAAGAGTTGGGTGAATAAAATTCATATTTAAAAGCAAGGTTGCAAATTGTTGTGAAAAAGTGGATGTTTTAGGGTGTTTGTCAAATTGATGTCAAAACAGAGACTTGTTGTGCACAAAAACCAAGTTGTCTTGTTAGAGCCTCCAATACTAATTTTTTCACCCAAAACAATTCACGCATGTTCAAAGCACTTTTGAAAAAGCACGCAGTTTTATCGGCTGTAGTGCTCGCGCTCTTCACGACAATGACTTTTTCTGCCTGCGACGACGATGACGATCCGGCTCAGGGCAGGGTATTGGTAGTACATGCTTCTCCCGATGCTCCGGGAGTAGATCTGCTGGTAGATGATACCAAAGTGAATGCTGCTGCGCTCTCTTTCCCAAACAATACCGGTTATCTCGATGTAGAGGCTGGCAACCGCAACTTCAAGGTGAATGCAGCTGGCACAACGACTTCGGTGATTAATGCCAATGCAACCGTGGATCCGAATACAAATTACTCGTTGTTCGCCATCAACCGCCTCAGCAGCATCGAAGCTTTGTTGTTGGTGGACGACCTCACGACGCCCGCAGCAGGCAAAGCGCACGTGCGTTTCGTACACCTTAGCCCTGATGCACCGGCAGTAGATGTGACGCTCACAGATGGTACGGTTGTATTTGGCAATACCAGCTTCAAATCGGGCACGGCCTTTACGCCACTCAATGCAGGTACGTACAACCTTCAGGCAAGAGTCGCCGGTACAGCAACGGTTGCGTTGGAAATTCCTAACGTTACCCTCACAGCAGGTAAAATTTACACGGTATTTGCAAGGGGATTCCTCGCGCCGCCGGCGGGTAACACGAACACTTTGGGTGTTACGATTATCGCAAACAACTAAAAAAAATAGTGAATTTGCATTCGCTCATCCGCTCTGTGGTTTTGGCCGCAGAGCGGATTTTTTTTGCCCTGCTCGCGCGTAGGCTCCGCTTCGCGTGTACTATTCCTGCGGGCTTCGCCTGATTTTAGGAGTCTGCCGGCTAAAGCCAGCGACCACTACGCAAACTTCTTCATCGTCAACCGCACCGTATACCCATTATCCCGAATAATCTGGAGCGACGCATTCAGGCGTTGAGCGCGCATTTGAATGTTGGAAAGGCCCTGGCCGGTTTTGAAAGAACTTCGAGCGCGGCCGTTCCCGTTGTCCTTGATGGACATTTCAAAAATATTGCCTGCATTGACAAATTCGACCCAGACTTTGGTGGCGTTGGCGTGTTTGGCAATGTTGTTGATCGCTTCGTTGTAAATAAAATACAGGTTTTGGCGCAGGTGAACCGGCATTTTTTCCTGCAGGTCAATTTTGTCAATTTTTAATTCGTAGGTCACGTCCATGGGCAGGAGCATGTCGTCGGCGTGTTCCCGCATGCGCTGGATGAGGTCTTCCACTTTGTCTTTCCGGGAATCTATCGCCCAGATGACGTCGCTGAGTTTGGACATGGCTTTGCGGCTTGCTTCCCCGATGGTATGCAGCCGGGCTTTGCTGTCTTCGTCCTGGATTTTCATTTGCAGCATATCGCTTTGCATGGCAATGCCAGAAAGCAAACCGCTGACCTCGTCGTGCAGGTCGCTGGACAATTTCATGCGCAGTTTTTCGATGCTCAGCTGCTGTTTCAGGCGGTTGGTGGTAAACGCATAGATCCCACCAACAATCAGCAACCCGATCAGCATATAAAACAACGCCCGGTTGTAGAATGGCTTGTTGACGACAATGGGAATGAGCAGGTCTGTTGCGCTCCAGTTGCCGTTGGGGGGGACGCCTCTTACATGCAGGGTGTATTTCCCCGGCGGCAGGCTGTTAAACCGGATATTGTTGCTGAAACCGAGGTACGACCAGTCGGAATCAAAACCTTCCAACCGGGCCATGTACTGACTTTTTCGCGGATTGCCGAAATCGGGAAGCGCAAAATGGATCAGGAAATACGTGTCGGAAGGGTCCATGGTGATGCCCTTCGCAAAGGCCGTTTCATATTGAGTCAGCAGGCTGTCTTTGGCGGAATTAAAGCGAACAATTTTGGTCAGGATCGGAGCAGGGGTTGGGGTGTCGTTGAGTAAATTATTTGGATAGAATACATTCAAACCATTGACTCCGCCAAAATAGTAACGCCCGGTTTCGTCTTTGTAAAAGGAAAAGCGGTTGAATTCATCGTGGGTGAGGCCGTCCGACTGGAAAAAATTGCGAAAATTTTGGGCTTTGGTATCGAAGTACGACAAGCCATTGAAGGTACTGATCCAGTAATTTCCTTTTTCATCGGGCAAAATGCCACAAACGGTATTGCTGGCCATTCCCCCTTTAATTTTGTTGTAAATTTCTACCTTTTTGGTGTTCAAATCACAAACATTGAGCCCGTTTTTGGTGCCCAGCCAAAGCCTGCCCTTTGGGTCCTCGTAGATTACATAAATCGTATAATCGCTTAGTGTAAGCCGACCGCTTTCATTGCTGTCGGCATATTTTTCAAGGATTTTAGCCTTTTGATCAAAGCGAAATAATCCATCTTCAGTGCCAATCCAGATCGTCCCGTCCTGCGCTTCTGTGATGTAGCGGGGCACCACTTTTTTGAGGGGATTTTCCCCATCAGGGTTAAGGAAAACAGTGAATTTCTCCGTAGCCGGATTAAAACGCACTAAAGACCCTTCCCCGTTATGCGACTCGCAAAGCATCCAGAAGGTGTCATTGCGGGTGACCATAAATGCCCTGAAATTGTCTTTGTATAAAAACCGCCTTGTGGTACATTGTTCCGTGTCGTAAAGCAAAAGTTGTCCCTGGGTGGAATAGTAGCAGGTGATGCCCCAAAGCTGGCGGCCGCGCAGGAACAAATCGAGGCCACAAGTGAAATTAATGGGCTGATTGGTTGCCTGATCAATGAGTTGCAGGGTATCGAGCTGATCCGTTTTTGTATCCAGGACGTACCAATGGAGGGATTCTCTGGCCATGTAGAGCAAGCCTTTCCCGTTTCCAGTCATGCCACGCATCACGGCTCCCCGCTGTTGGTTGGGGGCATCGAGGTTTTTGGCCAAAAAGGACTTTACACCCGAGCGGTTGTTCCGGACAATTTTTAAGCCCGTATCCATGCCCATAAAGATTGTTTTGGAAAAGTCCTTGCTGTAAAGGCAGGTGTATATTTCATTGGCGACAAGCAAATTCGGTGCTTCCCGGATTTTCTGGTCGGGGTTGCAGCGGTATATTTTTTTCGGTTGCGGATAGGCGCCAACGCCATTGGAAGCAACAAAAAGCAGGTTTCCTTTCCGGTCTTCCGAAAGGTAGCTGATCAGCTCTTTTTCCAGGATCCGGTTAACTGAATAATTACCGGAATTTTCGGGAATGAGGTTGTAAACACCGGGGATGTTTTTGAACGCTACCCGGACGATGCCTTTCCGGTCTTCGTGCAGAAACCAGGTCGCTGACGGAAATTGATGCGCGCTATCGGGTATGATATCGAAATCCGTTGCGTGGTAGGTTTTGACAACCGAACCGCCTGCATTCACCAGGCGCAGTCCTTTTTCGGTGTCATTGAGCAGGAAATTGCCGTTTCGACAGTGCAACATCTGGGCAATCGTACCGGTATCCGTGCGCGCTTCCTTCAGTTCAAAACGTTGAAACAACTTTTCAGCCTCGTAGTCGTACTGCCACACTGCAATCCCGGTTTGACTGGTCACCATGAGCAGCAGATCGCCTGCCTGGTCTACGGTGACATGCCGGATAATGCCCCTGACTTCCTGTTGAAACGGAACCACTTTTTTTACCTGGTGCGTATAAGGATTCAGGATGTCAAAAAAAGCATATCCATTTTGATAAAGGAGCACAATGTTGCCAAGTTTGTCTTCCTGAATCTCTTTGATGTCTATAGCCGACAGGATCGGGCGCTGGCTGGCGCTGTTGCTTTTGCCAAAGGTGACGAATTCGTAGCCGTCGAATCGGTTCAAACCATTAGTGGTCGCCACCCACACAAATCCAAAACGGCTTTGCAGCACGTCGGTCACTAAGCGGTCAGACAACCCGTCGTTCAACGTGTAGTAGACTGCCTGGGATGGGGTGGTCTGCTGCGCACACAGCGCAACCGGAGCCAATAACCCCCAAAGGCTTAGCATACAAGCATGTACTGAGTTTCTCAACATAAGCGTGTTTTCTACCGGCATTAAGTCCCTAACGAAACTACCGGTATCCAAAACCCTGGATGATTTGGTGTAACCTCATTCATTCCATCCATCCAATTTTCAAATCCTTTTTTGGGTTATTGGTTATCGGTTACTGGTTATTAGTCTGTTGCCCCATCTTCAAATTTTCAAATCTCCCCGCACCATCTTCAAATCTTCAAATCAAATCTCTCCATCCAACTTCTTCCGAATCACCTCCGCCTTACTATTCACCTGGAGTTTTTTATAAATTTTTTTGATGTGATCCCTCACTGTTTCCACAGAAATCAGGTATTTATCGGCGATCATTTTATAACTCAATCCATCTACAAGGCCCTGAACGACTTGCTCTTGTCTGCCGGTCAGGTGGTGATCCTCGTCGTCTTTTTTGCTGGGGGCGAAATAATCCACCACTTTCCGTGCAATGGAGGGCGACATATAGGCTCCGCCCTGAAACACGGTATTTAATGCCTCCCGAATATTCGGCAGGCTCGTTCTTTTGGAGATATAAGACACCGCGCCGGCGCACAATGCCTTAAAAACCTTGTCGGAGTCGTCGTAGGCAGACAACACAATGATGTCTGCATCGGGGCATTTATTGCGAATGTGCCGAATGCCTTCCAACCCCGACATGCCTGGCAAGTTAATGTCTAACAACAACATATTCAATGGCGTGCCTACTGAAAAACGGCGCAGAAACGCTTCTACTGAATCGGTGCTGAGCACTACTTTAACATCGGACTGACCGCCCATAAATTCTTCAAGATTCTCCCTGACGAGTTTTTCATCTTCAATTATACCCAGATAGATCATGGTTTTGTGTTTGGGTGTAACACTTCCTCTGGGAAGTGTTGATTCATAGTGTGTGTTCATTCGTACGTTGCTAATCTGCGATAAAATTAAGGATATTTTAGTCAATCCGGAACATTGATTTTACGGTTAAACGATGAAACCTTCCAATTCATCTAAAGGATTTGGCTTTTTACCAATCCGCTGCTTACCTTCCGCTTCGATTTTGACCATTCTATCTCCACTGTTGGTGTTATGAAGACATTGAACAAAATTATTCTGGAAAGCATAGGCCAGGCCCTCCAGCAGCTGCGGGGCAACCGCCTGCGCAGTTTCCTTTCCCTGCTGGGTATTTCCATCGGCATTTTTTGCATTATTGGGGTCTTGTCGGCGGTAGATTCGCTGGAAGACAACGTGCGCGGCAGCCTGGAAAAGCTGGGCAATAACGTCGTTTACGTCAAAAAATGGCCGTGGGCGGATGCCAGCGACAATTGGTGGAATTATATGAAACGGCCTAATCCGGATCACGAGGATTATGAAGCCGTCCTGGCAAAATCGCGTTACGCCACGCTGACTGCCTATCACGTGGTCGTCGGGTTTAAAACCCTGAAATTCAACTCAAACAGCGTGGAAGGGGCCGTCCTTATCGGCGCTTCTGAGGAATTTTCTGATATGTTCAAACTGGAATTTGAACAGGGGCGTTATTTTTCGCCTGCTGAATATTATTACGGCGCCAACAAAATCATCCTGGGCCACAAGGTTGCCGAGGGGTTGTTTGGCCCATTAGATCCCATTGGGCGCAGCATTAAGCTATCGGGCCGGACTTATGAAGTAATCGGGATCATTGAAAAAGCCGGCGACGACCTGATCAATCCGCTGGATTTCGATGACTGCATCATCGTTTCTTATCCAAATGCCCGCGGCCTCGCTAATTTGAAAGCCAACCAGATTTTCGATGCTACCGTTACGGTCAAAGCTTCCGATAATGTGAGCCTGGATATTTTAAAAGATGAACTCACCGGCATCCTGCGCGCACACCACCGCCTGAAACCCAAACAGGAAGAAGATTTTTCGTTGAATGAAATGTCTATGATCGCGAGTTTTATGGATAGCTTTTTTGGGGTTCTGAATCTTCTGGGCTGGCTGATCGGCGGGTTCTCCATGGTAGTTGGCGGCGTCAGCGTGGCCAATATCATGTTTGTTTCAGTCAAGGAACGCACCAACATCATTGGCATTAAAAAAGCCCTGGGCGCCAGGCGTTATATGATTCTGCTGGAGTTTCTCATCGAATCTATCATCCTTTGCGTGATCGGCGGGTTGATGGGGCTGTTCTTCGTTTTTCTGATTACGAAAGCGCTCACAGCGATCATTGGTTTCGACATCTACCTCGACCTTGGCAATATAATGGTGGGGATTGTTTTCTCCGTCATCATCGGGGTCATTGCCGGTTTTATCCCAGCCATGCAGGCCGCCCGGATGGACCCAGTGGTTGCGATGCGCCAGCAGTAGTCCCATGTGTAAAGAGGCAAAAGGCAAATTGGCAAAAGACAAAAGGTAATTTGCTTCGTAAAGCTTGATTGAATTAACCAATGAATTGATAAACAGCAATTTAAACCTATAAGGTTTTTAAAACCTTATAGGTTTTGCCCGTGATTGCAGCTCCGAACACAGCTGATCATTTACATTGACATCACAAGGGCGACCGCGAGGGTCGCCCCTACCGTCTTACCCCCTCTCACCCTCTCTCTCTCAAATTTCTGGCACGGTTTTAGTATCCTATAAAAACGTAGGCAATCATTTCGCCAAACGCCAATCCGATCGAAGTCCTGAAAGCTGCATGCGTTGAAAAAATCCAATTTCTGGCTGTGGCAATTCGCGCAGTATATATTGTTTCAAGTGTTTCAGCTGCCCGGAAGCTTATTGCGACCGGGCAGTTTTTTTATTTTTGACCAATAGTCCTCCTAAAGCGTCCATACCCCGCTCCAGACCGACCACTTTCTAAATGCAAATGTTAAAACTAAAAATAGGTTTTCACATCCGCTCCCGAATCCAAACCAAACTTATATCTTTGGTCGCGTTTTTTCAGACAGATTAAACGCTAACTTTACGGGTCTCAAAAACTTATCCCATGACGCGAATCCTCCCACTACTCTTGTTGTCATTGGCGCCTATTGCCGTCTTTGCTCAACAACTCTCCCTGTTTACCCAATATCGGGAAAACGCCACATTGATCAATCCTGCTGCCATTGAAGGTGATTACTTCGCCTATGGCCAGAACCTGACTTTCGGCGTTTCCTACCGGGCACAATGGGTTGGGTTGGCAAACGGCCCGCGCACCCAAACCCTTCGGGGTTCTTATTTGAATACGGAATACTCCGGCGTGACCCTGCTTGCAGGCGGCCACCTGATCAACGACCAAACCGGCCCTACAGGGTTTACCGGCGTTTACGGGCGGATTGGCGGAGTGGTCAGCGGAGACCCTGAATACAGCGGCCTTTCCATCGCGCTCAGCGCCGGTTTAGTTCAGTATCGGGTGGATGCTTCAAAAATCCGCCTCCGCGATCCCAACGATGTCATCGGCGAACAAGACCAGGCCCAACTCTTTCCCGATGTAGGTCTCGGCGTTTATTATTACCAGATGGTTGGTGACGGCGATTTCTTTTACACGGGCGTTTCCGTGCCGCAGGTCATTGGCCTCGACCTGACTTTCCAGGACGAAAACGGCGAGTTTTACACCAAACGCGTTCAACACTTCTATGGCCTCCTTGGCTTTTATAAGTTTTTCGACAACGACAGTTTTCTCGAACCTTCCGTATGGGTGAAATACGCGCCGAATGCGCCCATCAACGCGGACATTAACCTGCGTTACCAGATGCCAAGCAGCTTTTGGATCGGTACCGGGGTCTCCACCGGAGGAAACTTCCACATGGATGCGGGCATCATCATCGGCCAAAACACCTTTGATAATACCATACGCATCGGTTATGGTTTCGACTACTCCTTCAGTTCTTTTGGCCCAACCGCCGGAAGCACACACGAAATCAACCTCACTTTTTCATTTGAAAAATAGAAGTTTTCCTTCGCGGCCACGCGCTGCAAGGAGACTTCGCTATTTGGATCTTGTATCTGAACTGACGTAGAATGTCTCATGAGTAAAACGAGCGTATCCTGCATCCCAAACTTATTCGGTTCCATGAAAAAATTTCTTACCCTCCTGATTTTTGGTATGACCCTTGGCGTTTCAGCCATCGCGCAGCCAACCATCAACTTTTCCACGGAGTCGCCCTGTAACGGGCAGAACTTCTGTATGGATGTTACTGTAGAAGATTTTACGGACATCAAGTCCATGAAATTTACCATTCAGTTTGATCCTTCTGTTTTGGGAAACCCATCGGCGGCCAGCATTGGTTTGCCCGCTCCCGCGCCGACTTTTAATTTTAGCACGCCGGGTTTTATAGAAGTTATATGGGAAAGTTCGCCATGCGGTTCGCCTACGCCAGGTGTAGACCTGCCGGATGGTAGCTTAATTTTCCAACTTTGCTTTACCGCGATGGGGACTTATGCCCAAACGGCCGAAGTTTGTGTTGCCGGGCTTCCCGTACCAGAGGTCTACCGGGAAGGAACCGGATGTGCGAACATCGGTTTGCTCAGTACCTGCGGCTTAGTGTCGGTTTGCGTACGACCGGTGGAATTGCTCATTTCGAGTACCTCCGGCCAGGAAGGCGACTTAGTTTGTGTGGATTTCCGGGTCACCGGTTTCGATGCCCTGCGCAGTATGCAGTATACCATCAACTGGAACCCTGATGTACTGAATTTTGAAAACTGTGTGGTCGGATCGGTACCCAACCTGAGTTGTGCCAGCAGTTTTGGGGTGCCCCCGTCGCTTCCGGAAGGGACAGCCACTTTTTCCTGGTCTTATACGCTCCCGGACGAACCCGGCATTACCCTACAGGATAGTTTTCTCATGTTTCAACTCTGTTTCCGCGTGGTCGGGAACTGTGAAGAATCTACGCTCATCGAAATTTCCGATGCGCCAACCATGATTGAGGTCACCAACGACATCGTCGCCGGAACAAACATCACGTTCCTGCCGCGCGTAGGAACGGTGACTGTGGGCGATTGCGACCCAACTGGTTTGCAATTGAGTGCCAACTGCGGCGCTCCAGTTAATTTAAATGATACCAACGTTTGTGTGGAGGTGATTGCTGGCGGCAACTTCAACAACATCTCGGATTTTTCGTACCTGATGCAGTGGAACGCCAGTATTCTGGAATACGCTACTGTGACAAATTTTAACCCGCTCATCAGCAATTTTAATATTAGCGATTTCAATATTTCGCAGGTGGACAACGGCGTCCTCGGGGTGAACTGGGAATCAACGCCCTTTCCCAATGAAACCCTGCCCGCTGGCACCGTCATGTACGAAGTTTGTTTTAACGTGATCGGCCTTGGCGGCAACAGCCCGTTCAACTTTACCGGCCCAACCAACGTGCAGGTGGGCAATGGCCCGGACATCGGCATCAACCCGACCAACTGCGAAGTGCAGGTGATCCAACCGGCGGGCGTCGTGATGAACCTCGCCAACGCGGAAGCCGTCCCCGGCGATGTTGCTTGCGTGGAAGTGAGCGTTTCCAATTTCAACGAAATCGTCAGCTATCAGTTTTCCATGGCCTGGGATCCAACCCACATGGAGTATCAGGGCATCAATAATATTACGCTTCCTGAAGCAGACATTAATAACTTCGGCCTTGGAGCTATTGGCGCCGGGCTGCTGTTTTTTTCCTGGGATCCTTCTACCGATCACACCGTAGTGGACGGCACGGCAATTTTTGAGCTCTGTTTCACCATGCTCAGCCAACCCAATATTTGCGACGACCTGATGCTGGTTGATCTCCCGTTGGTTGCAGAAGCGGTCAGCACTACGTCCAATGGCGAAAATATCGGTGTCACGAGCAACGTCTCCGAAGTTTGTACGCTGTTCCCCGAAGGCTATGGGCTCATCGTGGCAGCGGCAGAAGGCGACCGTTTGGATACGGCCTGCGTGGCATTTTCGGTGACCTCCTTTGACGGCATCACCAGTACCAGCTTTGAAATCAGCTGGGATCCAAGCGCCCTGCAATATACCAGCGTCCAACTTGCCAATACCTGGCCAGGGCTGACCATACCCGGTGATTTCATCCTTACCAATACAGGCGTCGGTTCTATAATCGTAGACTGGGCCAACCCGGCAGGCGCAAACATTGGCGCTCCGAACGACACCACTGTCGTTTTTGAAGTCTGCTACGCGCTCATCGGCACGCCCGGTGAATGTTTCCCGGTAGAAATTTCCGAAAACCCTGCGTCGGTGGTTCAAACCCTGAACGGTCCTGGCAGCCTATTGGCTACCGATGGAGAAATGTGCATTAATGATCGTTTGATTATAGAAATGGTATCCATCACGCCAGCGAGTTGCGCAGGCACTTGCGATGGTGAAGTACAGCTGTTGGTGACTGGCGGACAGGGCCCACTCGGTACGACCTGGACACAAGGGACTTTTACCCAGTTTACGCCGCTGACTGTTGGCGACCTTTGTTCCACAGTAGCCAGCGGAGATACGCTGTTTGTCCGGGTATACGATCTGGGAACGAACCCTTCGCTTTTTGTGGATACCTTCTTTATTATTCCGCTTGGCCCCGATCAGCCGGTTTCAGATGCCGGAGAGGATAAGATTTCAGGTTGCGATCCCGAGGGCGCAATTGCTGTTGGTAATGGTTCTACGGGGGCTGGTTTTTCTTACACTTGGCAAACCATTCAAGGTGGTGTCGTTGGTACGCAAGTTATGACAGGCGTTTCACAGCTTTTACCTGGTGTAGGTTTGTATGAATACATTGTAGACAATGGAGCAGGTTGTACTGCACGGGATACCATGGAAGTCCTCGCGCCCCCCGTCCCCGTTGCGGATGCTGGCGCTGCTCAAACCATAGATTGCACGAATGAAACTGCCGTTCTCGACGGATCGGCTTCAACAGCTATGGATGTCACTTACCTTTGGACGCCAATAGATGGCGGCGCAGTTGCAGCTGGCGAAACAATGATGGCAGTCGCTACGGCTGTCGTTCCGGGATCTTATGAACTGCGGGTGAGGTACGTGGCGACCAACTGCGAGGCCAGAGATACCGTCGTCATTGCAGACGCACAGGAACTGCCAAACGCCAACGCTGGTGCGGAACAACGCGAATTAGGTTGTACAGGAGATGCCATTACTCTCGATGGTTCGGCTTCTACCAATCCTCCTGACCTGAACCTGACTTACCAGTGGTTTGACCCCAACGGTGTTGCATTGGCACCGGGCATCACGGTAGACGTAGCCGAATTAGGTATCTACACCTTTGTTGTAACCAATACAGACAACAGTTGCCGCGATACGGCCACGGTAGAGCTGATTCCAAGCCTGGACTACCCGCAGATTGCTTTTAGCGGGGATTCCACCGTAACTTGTGACCGGTTAAGCGCCATGTTCACCGCTGCGCTTTCGCCCGATACCGTGTTGTATGATTTTAGCTGGACGGTAATTTCTGGCGGCCCGATTGTGTCTCCGACCGAAATGACCTTGTCCCCGGAAGCAGGAGCTGGCGTTTACCAGCTTTCTGTCACCAACCCGAACAACAGTTGTACGACCCTCGACACGTTTATCGTGCAGGCGAATAACCTGCCTCCGATTGCGGATGCAGGGGAAGATTTTACGATTACCTGCAACAATTCGTCCTTTATCCTGACAGCAAACGGCTCCACGCTGGGAGACTCGATCAGCGTCATTTGGACAGGGCCGGCAGGGGACACCATTCCTTCCAATAACCTGGAAGTGAGCACTCCCGGTATTTATACGCTCGAAATTCTGAACAATAATACGGGCTGTTCGGCCACGGACGAAATGGAGTTGCTTACAGATGGCACCCCTCCTCCAATGGTTACAATTACACAACCTGGTCCAATCACTTGTACGAATACTTTTGCAACCCTGACCGCAACTGTAACACCTGCGGGAGGTACGTATGAATACCTTTGGTCCGTTCAGGGCGGTGGAGGCAACATCATCGGGGCGACCGATGCCGCCGTTACCCAGGTGAATCAGGCAGGAATCTATCAGGTCTCGGTAACCGATACCAACAATGGCTGCTTCGACATCGAAACGGTTACCGTTGTATCAGATACCATTGCTCCGATCGTAAACGCGGCCAATACGACGCCGGCCCTGGTCATTACCTGCGCAACGCCATCCGTCACGCTGGGCGGAGACGGCACCTCTGTTGGCCCGGATTATACCTACCAGTGGACGACTGTGGTCGGCTCCGGCGCTACGGTGCCCAGCCCGAATAATATTTTTACGGCAGAAGCAACATCGGGCGGTTTGTACATCCTCACTGTTCGCGACATAACCAATGGCTGTCTTGCGAGGGATACCGCGTTGGTGACTGCCGATACGGCCAGTGTGGTTATCCCGGATGTGACTGCTGAAAAACTTACCTGCGTTGTGGAATCCGTGACGCTGGATGCTTCCGCTACGCTGCCCAATACGAATATCACGATTCTATGGACAGGTTCGAACGGTGCGCCAAGTCCGGTAGACCAATTGATCACAACGGCGACCGTAGCCGGTACTTATACCCTTACCGTTCGGAACAACGCCAATGGTTGTGAAACCAGCGTAGATGTGGAAGTCGGTGAAAACCGGACACCACCGGACATTTCTTTTGTAGCACCGCCGCTGTTCTCCTGCGCGTTCCCATCCGTTGTCGTGGACGCTTCGGGTACCGGCCAGGCTGCCAGTTTCTCTACCATTACCTGGGCCGTCATAGATGGCGGAACGATTACCCCGCCGAGCGGCGCGCTGATTGTCACGGTAGATGCCCCTGGTACTTATGAACTGACTGTGGTGCGTGCCGACAATGGTTGCACCGTCACTGAATCAGTTGAGGTTTTACCGGCAAATGATACGCCGGTCGCGGATGCAGGCCCTGATTTCACCATCGGTTGCGGTGAAATGACCGTATTGGATGGGTCGGGTTCAACCGCGGGTACATACCAATGGTCGAACATCAGTGGTGGCGCAACGCCTACTCCGGCAACCGCCCAAAACCCGTCTATTGATGCGCCGGGCACCTACCGGTTGCTGGTCACCAACCCGCTGAATAACTGTATGGACGCGGATACCGTGGTGGTTACCCTGATCAATAGCCTGGCGAATGCCAACGCCGGCCCAGATCAGGATATTTGTGGCGATTTGACCACCCTGAACGCTAACCTGCCTGCGGGGGCGACCGGTTTGTGGACCAGCGTATCCAGCGCCGTGGTTGCAACGCCGGATCAGGGAACAACTGAAGTCACTAACCTGCGCAATGGCGCAACGACTTTCGTCTGGACGCTTTCTGCACCAGGATGCGCCAATTACAGCGCCGATACAGTCGTTGTAGTTTCGTCAGGAAAACCGGAAGCCAATAATGATGCGCTCAACATTGGCGAAGATACACGCAGTGGATCGGTCAACGTATCGTCTAATGACATCCTTACGGGCATCACGAACTTTGAAGCAACCCTGTTGGGCAATCCTTCTTTCGGTATGATAGACAGTTTTGTAAACAATACCCTGTTTTTTAGTGTGGGTATTGGCGCAGAAGGCACCACCGAGCTGGCCTACCAGATTTGCAACCTCGATTGTCCGGGTCAATGCGACACTGCTCTTATTATCATCAATGTTGAAAATGATGGCAAAGAGCCTGAACTTCCGAACACCATCACCCCCAATGGCGATGGATTGAATGAAGCGCTGGTTTTTGATATCTTATTGAGCAACCCGGCAGAAGAATTTCCGAACAACGAACTGATCGTTTTCAACCGCTGGGGAGACATCGTTTACCAGGCCAAACCGTACGCAAATAACTGGCAGGGGACCAACAGTGATGGAAAAGAGTTGCCACACGGCACCTACTACTACATCCTGAGGCTGGATATTGGTAACCGGGATATTATTCGCGGCGACGTGACCATTGTAAAATAAGAGTGTGGGTAGTGAGGGTGTCGCTCTAAGTGTAGGTTTTTTAGGTGTCATCTGCTGAGGCACGAAGCAGGTGACATCTCAAAAAACCGGTTCCCGAATCGCGAAAATTGAGACGACACCTGCCGCTTAGGGCGGCGAGATGTCGCCTCAATTTTCGCTAAGTGACGCCCTCACTTGCCCCTCCTAAATAACCATTCTTTTTGTAAAAACGCGCCCTTGGAAACGAGGGCGCGTTTTGTGTTTAAAAAAATAAGATTACCTTTGCCAAGCAAACTATCTCATCCCCGCTTTGCGTTTCCATGCAAGGCTGCTATATTTCGCCTGCCGACCCGGCGCGTCGCCCTTCAAATACGATAAAAATCAATAATGATGCGGGTAAAACTTTTACTCTTGCTCTGCGCGTTAGGCTGCTCCGTGCGCCTGTACAGCCAGATTGACGTCCAAATTACCATCAACAGCGGCGTGGCGACCACGACCTGTAGTGACCTGTTCAGCGGGCCTGACCCCCTTTGGCAGGTGAACATCAACAACGAAGGCTGGGAAACCTATCCCCAGGAAGCGTTGTGCTTTAATAGTTTACCCAATTTGCAATATACGGCTTCCTACGCCTGTCCGGCCGATGTACCGGCCCAAATCACCGTGTGTTTCCGGGCATTTGAAAACGACGGGCTGTTTCCGGTTTTTTGCCAAATTGACGCCGCTTGCAGCGAAACCATCTGCCAGGATTTTTCCCTGCCGGCTCCCGGCACGAGCATCAGCCATACGCTGGCTTTAGCGGCAGGCCTCAGTTCGGGAGGCGAAGTGAGTTTCACCATCAGCAGCGCAAACCAGGGCGTTGCAACAAATGACCTGCTTTGCAATGCAATAGACCTTGGCGTACTCACTTTTGGGGATACGATCGGCGATGCAAACCTGGGGCAATTTAGCAACTATTGCGCCACCAACGCCAACGAGCCCAACCCGGGAAGCCAGGGATATTTTGTGAACGACGTGGGCGTCTGGTTTCGGTTTCAAACAGGACCCACCCCGGGATCCCTGATTTTGCTGGATGTTTTAAGCGACCCGGAAGCGACGGGCGACCCCATTGAGTTGCAGGCCGCTGCCTATTTATCGTCAGATGAAACCTGTAACGGAACCATGACTTTAGTTTCCGAGAGCGCGTTTTTAGATTACGTGCCCGGGAATGACCTCCAATTCCGGCTGGTCTGCCCGCAGCCCAATCGCACCTACTATGTGCTGGTGGACGGCAACGGGATGAACGACCCCGATTTATTGCAAGGGGTGTTTGGCATCGCGGTGAGCTCGCTGGACGTACAGGAAGGTGGCAACCTGCGCTGCCAGTTTGAAGACCTTGGCCCCGTACCTCCCAACGGTTCGGTAAGTACCAACGGCCCGCGTTCCAATTATTGCGCAACCGCAATAGGCGACCCGTTCATTGCCGCTTTCATCAGCCAGCATTCGGTCTGGTTTCGCTTTGTTGCGCCGCCTTCCGGGCACGTGGTTATTCAGGGGATCAGCGACCCAACAGTTGATCCACTGGGGGTTCAAATTGCGGTTTACCGTTCGCTGAACAACAGTTGCAACGGATTTTTCAGCCACGTGGGCAGTGGATACACCGACATTGACCTCGATGAGCAGTTGGAATTGAGTTGTTTGTTTCCCGGCACGCCTTACTGGATCCTTATAGATGGCGATGGCGGCAACGGCCAGGGCGTTTTTTCTTTGAACGTGTACGATGCCGGAGACATCACCCCGGTAACGATGCTGGACACCACCCTTTGCGCCGGACAAAGTCTCCAGGTTGGGAATTCGCTGTACAATGCCACCGGTATTTACAACGATACCCTCCAGGTTTTTGCCGGTTGCGACAGCATCATCATTTCCAACATCACCGTGTTGTCGCCCATAGACGTCACCGTGGTACAAACGATGCTGGCAATCGGGGAAGGCAACAACAACGGCGCGGCCACGGTTAGCGCCACCGGGGGCGCCGGAAATTATACCTATGCCTGGTGCAGCGGAGAAACCACCGCGCAGGCCATCGCACTGACTGGTGGCGCCAATTGCTGCGTAACCGTCACCGACGCAGCCGGCTGTGAAATGGAGCATTGTTTTGAAGTGGATTTTACAACACAAATCATTCCTACCATTACCAACGACACGGTTGCCTGCCATGGGAATACGGATGGCGAATTGGTCTTTTCAGCGATCAATGGTTTTCCTCCTTACCAATATACCTGGCGAAACCAGAACAACACCATCAACGGTTCCGGTACGATAATGGCAGCCGGCGATGAAATTTCAATCCCCAACCTGCCTGCCGGTACGTATACCTTTTCAGTTTTTGACGCTTTCTACGATACGACGTTCACCGCTTTGGTGGTAGAACCGGATCCTTTAGTAATTGATATTTTGAATATTGACGACGCGTCGTGTTTCGGCTTTTGCGATGGCGGATTGCAGGTAGAAGTTACCGGGGGTACTGGCGCTTACCAGTTGAGTTGGTCAGGGGGCGTCCCTCCTGTTTCCAATCCCAATCAACTCTGCGCGGGCAATTACCGCCTGACGGTGACGGATGCCAACGCCTGTATGAGTACGCTGGAAGTGAATGTGGGGCAACCGGCGGAGTTCATTGCAAACGCTGCGCTGGTGAATCCGGTTTCCTGTTTTGGCGGCAGCGATGGCCGGATAACGGTTGTCACCAATGGTACCCCAACCCAATACATTTGGAGCAACGGCCAGAATACCGCTAATGTTGGCGGCCTGACCACGGGCTTTTACGATGTGACGGTGGTGAACAGCGATGGTTGCGAAGATTATTCGAGTATACAGGTGCCACAACCGAATCAGCCGCTGCTCGCAACGATCGAAGTGCTTAAACCCATCAGTTGTTTTGGCGAAAGCGACGGTACTTTGCAAACGACCGTTACCGGGGATGCCCTTTCTTTGAGTTACAACTGGAGCAATGGCGCGGCCTCACAGGCAGCTACCGGCCTGGCTAAGGGAACCTATTCCGTTACCGCAACCAATGAAAAAGGCTGTACGGCAACCAATACCTTCCAACTTGCTGAACCTTCGGATATTACAGCTTCGTTGAGCGTCAAAAACCTCAACTGTCTGGACGGGCCTTCTGATGGCATTATCTTCATAGATGCGGTTAGCGGTGGCACGCCTGATTACCGGTTTTCAGTAGACGGGGTTGTGTTCACCAGCATTCCCGAACTGCGCAACCTGCCTCCCGCGACCTATGATGTGGTCGTTGCGGATGCGGCCGGGTGCGAAAAAAGCTACCCGGCAACCATTATGGGGCCGCCAGTGTTGAATGTTACAGCAGGGGAAGATATTTTGATTCCGCTTGGAGCAACCGTTGAATTGACGGCGCTTGCAAACAGTGTGAACATCACCTATTCCTGGTCGCCCGGGGATACGTCCGGCGTGAAAAACACCCCTTCCATCCGCGTGATGCCGTTAGAGTCTACTTTGTACAATGTACAAGTGATGGATACCACGACCTTCTGCAAAGCGGCCGACAACATCTTCGTTACGGTGAGCAAGGAACGCAAGGTGTTCATTCCCAATGCCTTCACTCCGGATGGAGACGGCATCAATGACGGGCTGATGATTTTTGGCGGACTGGGTATCCGGGCCGTGAAAAGTTTTCGGGTTTTTACCCGAACAGGAAGTATGGTTTTTGAGCAAACCGGTTTCCAGCCCAACGATCCTGCTTATTCCTGGTTTGGAAATTTTAACGACCAGCCTTTGAATAGCGGCGTTTATGTTTATCTGGCAGAGATCGAATTTTTGGACGGGCTTACTGAAGTCTTTAAAGGTGACGTAACCCTCCTTCGGTAAGTGTCTGTTTTTATAGTCCGATAGCTGCGTTATGCCAGGCCCAAAAAACGGTCACTTACTCGAGTAGGCTCCCGTTTTTTGGGCCTGGCATGCCTTGCTCTCGGACGCTAAAAATCAGACAATAAATACGTTAGTGAGTATTATTTCTTCACCATAAAACTATAATTATGGCCATTGTAAAAGTCATCGAAGTGATTGCTTCGTCAGAAAAAAGTATCGAAGATGCGATTCAAAATGCAGTTTCGGAAGTGTCAAAAAGCATCCGCAACATTGATTCCGTTTATGTGAAAGACATCAAGGCACACGTGAAAGATGGAAAAATCACCACGTATGGGGTAATTTGCAACCTCTCCTTTCGGGTTGACAATGCAGCAGACTAAGTGCTTTGTTTTCAGGAGGCTGTGTTATCATGCAGCCTCCTGAAATTCATTTTACTAATTAGTACCCGCCCATTTAGTCAGTGTCTGTTCTTTAGAGTTCGAGAGCAAGGCATGCAAAGGCCAGAAAATCGGAGTTTACTCGCGTAAATGACGCTTTTCTGGCCTTTGCATAACGCAGCTATCGGGCTATAAAGACAGACACTGATCAAGCCTGGGTAATGTAATGTTCTAAGCTTTCAATACGAAAAGCCTGCTCGTTGATGAACGCCGACACAATGTCTCCAATGCTCAATACCCCGATGACCTGATCGCCTTCTTTTACCGGCAAGTGCCGGAACCGCTTCTCAGACATCAACTTCAGGCAATCCTCTATGGTATGCTGGCGGGAAACAAAAAACGGGTTGCCCGACATAACCTCCGAAATAGGGGTGCTTTTTGCTTTTCGACCTTTGATAATCCCCTTCCGGGCATAATCGCGTTCTGAAAATACACCTACCAATGCTTCGCCTTCCATGACCAGCACAGCACCAATGTTATAGGTTTCCATCACCTCCAGCGCTTCGATCACCATTTGATCCGGGCGCACAGCGTAGACTTTATTGACTTTTTTATGGGAAAGTAGTTGGTTAACGGTAAGCATAGTTGAAACGTAGTTTTAAGCGCCTGTTCAAATCCCGAACAAACTCTAAGTTAGGACTTCGATTGTAATTGCCTAAAAATATTGTTTATGTTTTGAATTTCGCAAAATTTTGATCTTATTTTTTGTTTGAATCAAGAATTACTTCCTTTTTCCAGCACCCGCTGCATCAACCAATCTTTTTCAGCCAACAGCTCCGTTTCCAGAATTTCCTGCCGCAATTGTTGCCGGGCCGCCATTTTGCCGGGCGGTAACATGATGAGTTTGCGTACAAACCGAATGGTATTGAGGTAGGCCGTTTGTTGTTGCTCGCCGATTTGGCGTTTGCGCCGCAGGTAGGTATGCAGGCTGTCCAACAAGCTGTCCAGCGCATTGTGGGCGCCCGTTTCGTAATACATGCGAACCAGCATGGTTTTGGCAACTAAGTTGTGCAAAACATCGTCGAAATCCATTTTCTGGAGCAGTGGCATAGCCTGGTCGTAATGGCCGGTTTCGCAATAATAGCGCGCTAAATTGAAGGCATAAGCGCCTTCCCGTTGCGCTTCCGGGAGTTTTTCGCGGTAGGTTTCCAAAAAATTACGCACCCACTCAAATTCGTTGCCACGCAGCGCCACCAGCGCAATATTGGTGTAGGTGAACCGGGAAAGTTGACCGTGTTCCAGAAAGGCGTCGGCAGCAAGGCCGGCCTGGTACAAATCGAGCACTTCACGCAGCCATATATTTTGCCGAAGGTTGATGCGGTTGATGCAAAAATTAACCGCTAGCAAATAAATGTCGCGCAATTCGTGCTGTGGAAATTGTTGATTAGCAGCCTCCAATTGGGCTTTCAACGCAAAAAAATGCGCTTCTTCCTGCGGTTCGCTGAGCGATAAATAGCCGTAATAATATACGGCAATGGCAGGGATATTCAGCAATTGCGGGCGTTCGCGTACATAATTTAGGACGGCGGGCAAGATGCCTGCGTCAAATTCAGCTTGCAGGACTTTACGCCGGCTTTGCACCATGCAGGCATTTTTCAACTTTTCAGCAATGAAAGCTATGTCGTGCCATTCAGATAGCCGCTGCAGCCGCTCTGCCTCCGAACGCCCCGACTGGATGGAGTGCTGGTAGTCTTCCATCGCGAGCCGGTAGTTGAACCGGTAATGGGGGGCATCGCGCTGTGGCCGGGCTTCGTGGAGCTGACGAAGCCGCTCGTAAGTGGTCTGGAAATGGCGTTCCAACCCGCGTTGCCGGCAGGCGCTCAACAGATTAAGCAACTGTTCTGATTCATCAGCCTGCCATTCATCCCAAGCCAGATAAGCCTCTGCTGCGCGCAATAGGTAGTTGGAAACATGGTGCACTTTTGCCGGATTTTCAGGGGCTTCAGGAAATAGAAATGCAGATAAATTTTCCGAGGTTGTCTCCATGCGATCGCTCGGCTTTTGTTGCCTGAAATACTGAAACAACCGTTGCACAGCGGAATGTTTGTTGTGCAGCGGGCTCGCTAAAAACTTTCCAAACCAGTGCCAGTCTTTTTTTTGAAATGAATTCAGGATTTCTAAAGCCTTCATAGGAGTACGAATTGTTTGCGTGCGTGCAATAAACCTATAAGTTTCTAAAACCTTATAGGCTTTCCGAAAGGTAAAAAAAATCCGAGAATCGCTCTTTTTTGTTTTTGATAAAAGGCAGCAAACAGGTGTACTTTTGACTCAACATTTTGAATAACGATTCCGTATGCGTCAATACCTAGTAATTGTCCTTTTATGCTTACCCCTCCTGCTTTCTGCTCAAGGCTGGCAGCGCTATTACAGCGGTAGCCGGTTTTTTTCGTTGCAGGAATTGCCCGACGGCTCTTTGGCGTTGGCAGGAAATGCAGTGGACACGGGAGGGCAGAGCAACTGGTACTGGTTGCATGCCGACGCGCTGGGACAGGTGTTGTCAGAACAAACCTTCGGGGATCAATTCCGGCAGGAAGGCGCGCAACTCCTTGTTCCTGTTGGAAATAGCTGGCGTGTTTTTGGAAACAGCAGTGGCGTCAACGACAGCATCACGACAGTATTATTGGATGAACAGGGACAACCGCTTGCTTTTACGCCCCTATTGGAAGGGCTTTTGTACAACGGCCAGACGGCTCCGGATGGCAGCATCCTGCTTTGCGGAAGCACCCCAACCTCAGCCGCATGGTGTGCAAAAACGGACGCCAACGGCCAACCGCTCTGGAGCCGTTCGGATAGTTTGGGCGTTTACGCCACCGGGCGGGATATGATTCCTCTGCCTGCGGATGGAGCGTGGTTGCTCGGCGAATCCCTCAATGACGCCCCGACACCCAATCATGATTTTTTCCTGTTGAAATTAGACGCTTCCGGCCAGTTGCTGGAAACGAAAACCTACCCCTGGCCCGACGACGACTTCCCCGCAGTGATCGTCCAACAGGCGCCGGATCGCTGGATGGTTGCCGGTTCAGTGCGGAATGCATCCAATCCGGCTTATTTGGATGAAGACCTGATGCTGGTGGCAATCAACGAAGCCGGCGATACCCTTTGGCGGAAACACTATCCCATAACCGGATTTCAGTTGCCTCATGCAGCAAAAGTCCTGCCCAACGGCAATTTAGCCTTAGTTGGCGAAACGCGCCCTGAATTTTCGGGCAGCCGCGACGCTTTTATGGCCTTGATTGACGGAGACGGTAATTTGTTGTGGTTCAAGACTTACGGAGGCATTCGGGGCGATATTTTCTGGGATGTGCTGGCAATGCCCGACGGCAGTTTTGCGCTGGCTGGACAAACCGCTTCTTTTGGAGATACCGCACTGAAAGCCTGGCTCGTGCGCACCGATTCAACCGGAACGGTTTGGAGCAACCGCATTCAGGGTACCGTGACTTTTGATTCGGTGCAAAATTGCCAACCGGATACCCTCGAATTGCCTTTGGCCAACTGGCTTGTGGCGGCAAGCGGCACGCCAGGTACTTATTATGGCTTCACGGATGCCAACGGGCAATACGATATTGCTCTGGACACCGGCGTCTGGGCGGTTTCGGTGCTGCCCCCTTCCGGATACTGGGCCGCTTGTTCGGATTCCATTCCGGTTTGGTTGCCGGATTTTGGAGCAACTGTTCTTCTCGATGTTCCGGTGCAGGCTGCTTACCATTGTCCGCTGATGCAGGTGGACCTGACCACGCCATATTTGAGGCGCTGTTTCGAAAATACCTTCACCGTTCGCTACCACAATTACGGCACGGCCCTTGCTGAGCAGGTACGCGTTGCGGTTGTGCCGGATACTTACCTGACCCCGACCGGCAGCAGTTTGCCCTACACCCTTGCCGGGGATACCCTGTTGTTCGACCTTGGAGCTGTGGCGCCGTTGCAAGGCGGGAGTTTTACTTTTACAGCGCTGTTGGACTGCGACAGCACGGTTTTGGGGCAAACCCATTGCAGCGAAGCCTTCATCCTGCCCGACTCTCTTTGTTACAGCATCAACCCGGATTGGGATGGAGCAGCCCTGGAAGTCAGCGGCTATTGCGCAGCCGATTCAGTGGTTTTGCAAATTTCCAATACGGGACTGGGGATGCAAAACCCGGTGGCCTACGTCATTACGGAGGATCAGGTTATTTTCAGGCAGGCCCAGTTGTTTTTAGGCGCAGGTCAGGACACAACTTTTGTCTTGTACCCCAACGGCGCTACCGTGACTTTAGTTGTAGATCAAACGGAGGGTTATCCCGGCAATGGCACGCCAACTTTAGTCATCGAAGGCTGCGGCAGTTTTCCGTTTTCCACGGGCTATGCCCTTCAATTTCCCACCGGCGACGGCGATCCTTTTTACGACATTGAGTGCCGCTCAAACATCGGCTCTTTGGATCCGAACGATAAAACTGGCCTCCCGCTTGGCGTGGAAGAAGCTGGTTACATCGCTGCCGGAAGCGCCATTGAATACCTGATTCGCTTTCAGAATACGGGTACTGACACCGCTTTTCGGGTGGAAATAAGGGATACCCTGCCTCCGGAGCTGGATCTGATAACACTGGAACAAGGCGGGAGTAGTCATCCTTATCGATTGGAAATCAATGGCTCGGGGGTGCTGCGGTTTATTTTTGACCCCATTTCCCTGCCCGATTCTTTTGCAAATGCCGATGCTTCTCAAGGTTTTGTAAAATACAGGATCAATACTAAAAAAGTGTTGGAAACCGGCACGCCCATTCAGAACCGCGCGGCGATTTATTTTGATTTCAACGCGCCGGTACTCACAGATTATACTTTACACACCATCGGCGATCCGCTGGATTATCTGCTGGTGGATGTTGAGGAACCCATGCTGCCGGAAACTCCGGTTTCCAGACTAAAAGCCACACCGAACCCTTTCCGGGAATCCACCTTGCTGGAATGGCCGGAGGGTAGGGGAGGCGACCCTTACCGGGTACAAGTCTGGGATGCTCAGGGGCGGTTGTTGCGGGAAGCTGAGTGCCGGGAGGCCGCTTACCGCCTGGAAATGGATAACATGAAGGAAAATATTATGATGATTCGCGTGTCGCACCGCGGGGAAACCATTGCGGTTGGAAAAGTGGTGCGGCACTGATTTTTTGGCTAAAGAAAATGAAATACTATGCGTTGTTTTTACTTTGCTATTTTGGTGTTATGCCTGGCCATCAGTGCAAAAGCACAGGAATGTCTCCCCGGGACAGAGTGTGAAAGCGCACCCTATTTTTGTGGATATGCATTTGAAAATAAACTGTTTATAAATATAGAATCCTGTTGGCATACGTCCACGCCGCCTTCCTGTATTCAAGCGTTGCACAATAGCAACTGGTTTCGGATTGTTCCCTGCGATGTTGAATTGAACCTGATGATCAATGTGGAAAACTGTAACGGGTCGTCCGGGCTTCAGGCGGCCTTGTTTGACGAATGCGGACCTAATGCAAACGTTTTGGATTGCTATTCCGGTGGGATTGCTTCTACATTCTTTATTAATGCGATTGTCGAACCGGGAAGGCCTTATTTGTTACAAATAGATGGAAACGAGGGAGATATATGCGAATACGGAATTTTGGTTCTAAGCGGGTTGGATATGTCTCCACCCCCGTTGAATATAGCGAATGGCGCGATCACAGGAGCAACAGGGGGCCATTGTAATGGTTCCGGGAGTATTCCTGCGACCTTTAGCGCATCCTGGCAGGGTTGCGGAGATTTTGAAAATGGGGTAATTTGTTATTCGGCTCCCCCAGACAGTTGCAATGGCGTTCAATGGACTTTTCCCCCAGGCGCCCTTATCTTAGGCAACCCGAATGCCAATCTGGTCACGGTCAGTTTTCAAAACGTTCTGGCCGGTACTTACCTGATCAAAGCAAAGCGCGCTGTTTGTCCCGATATTATGTGCCCCGACTGCTATTGTCCGGTCGAAGAACTCACTATGGAAATTACAATAGGCGGTTCCTGCAACTACGATTGCGAAGATTTCAACGTTCCTGCTCCCCCCGGCGACGATTGCAGCGAGGCGCCTTTCCTTTGCGGGAATTATTTGGACGGCTATTGCAGCAGCAATGCCGGCCTGGACACCGATAATCTTGGAGGGAGTTTATTACGAAATAGTGGATTTTTAAGACTCGCGCCTTGTGAAGCATCCGACTCAATCCATCTGCGACTTCGGGTTCGCGATTGCACCCAGGGAAACAGGTTGGTTTTTCACCTGGTTCGGGATGCCTGTGGTACGCCGGTATTCATTAGTTCTATTACGGTTCTCAATGGCGCTACTGCTGATTTTTTTGTAGACAACCTGGTTCCGGGTACGACTTATTATTTAGTTTTTGAAGGCGGATCTTTTTTCTCAATATGCGAATTTTTCATTGAAGTTATTGCCGGTATTGGTACAGCTTCCCCCGGGAGCGGCAGCATTGTTGATTGCAATTGCACCGATGCCACCATTGGAGGGCCGGATGAGTTGTGCCCCGGCGACATTGCTAATTTTTTTATTGCTTCTCCGGGGTTTTGCCTGCCAACCATCTCCCCTGACCCGAATCCTTCCCCCGGCCCAAATACCCGGCTGGGGAACGGGTATTTTTGCTGCCCTGAGTCCGGGGATTCGATGCGAATCGTTTGGCATATTCCTTCGGCTATGAATTTCCTGAGCGACAGCGTGGGCGTTAACACCATTACGGTTCAGGTAGACACGAATTTACTGGGGATTGATACCTTGATCATGGATTCGGTCTGGTTCAGCTTCGAGCCGGTTAATTCCGGTCCTTTGGATACGCTGGTATTTTGCGACCCCTGCCAGGGTTGTTTTCCCGGAGTGCAGCCTAAACCAGTCACGATACGCCATGAAGTTGAATTTTATACTTGTTTTTTAGATTGTTATGACCCGTTTTGTCAAATCGGAACCAGGGTCTTTTTCAATGAAGTCCAGGATACTTTTAGCAGCAGTTGCCTGACAGAGATCGTTTGGGTTTTTGATGATAGAAGCCCGCCTTTTGGTCTGATCACCCCTGCCCAACCTGTACTGACCTGTAATTTTCCAGCAATAGCTTTGACCGCAACCCCCTTTCAATCCAACCTGTCTTCCGTAGCGTTTTCCTGGACCGGGCCGGGCATTGCCTCTGCTGCAAATGCGCAGACTATTTTTGTAGATGAACCCGGTTTATATTCCTGCCTGATCACCAACCTGCATAACGGATGTACCGCAACAGCTTCTAAAATGGTGTTTCGGGACATTTTTCCGCCAGTAGCAATAGCCAGCGCAGACGTAACGATATGCATCGGACAAACCACTAATCTTAATTCGACAGGAAGTAGTTCCGGAGGGCAATACGCTTATACGTGGAGCAGTCCAACGGCTACTTTTTCAGGCCCTAACTTAAGCGTATCGCCTGCGACAACAACCCAATATGAATTGGAAGTATCGAATGTAATTAATGGCTGTTCTTCAATTGACGTTGTCGTGGTAACCGTTATTCCGCCGGATACGTTGGAATTAGGGTTGGTGGGGATAATTACCTGCCAGCAACCCTGTGTGAATTATTTAGGAAATGACTATTGCACGCCCGGGGTGTACATGGTACAGACTTCCCCTTGCGAAATCAGCCGGTTTACTATTGGAGAAGACCTGACCATACCCACAGTGAACTTGCCGGTTGTGTTCTTGTGCGAAGGGCAGTGCTATCAATTTTATGGCCAGGAATACTGCTTTTCGGAACTTGTTATGCAAGAAGATAACTGTACGAATTTTGTACAGCAAATCATTGTGATTACACCAGATACGATGGAACTGGGACTAGTAGGCGAAATTACCTGCGTGCAACCTTGCGTGTCTTACCTCGGCGACGAATATTGTGCGCCCGGGGAGTACCTGGTTCCAACCGGCTTCTGCGAAATCAGCCGGTTTACCATCGGAGAAAACCTGAATTTGCCCACGGTCACTCTGCCTGTGGTGGCCCTTTGTCTAGGGGAATGCCATTCATTTTACGGCCAGGAATATTGCACGACAACGACGGTTTCCCAGGAAGAGAACTGCACCATTTTTATTCAGGAAATCATCGTAAATGCGCCGGATACGCTGGAATTGGGCCTTGTGGGAGCAATTACCTGCATGCAACCCTGCGTGAATTATCAGGGCACTGATTATTGTGCGCCGGGCACTTATACCCTGCAACTCAGCCCTTGTGAAATTGGCCGCTTTATCATTGAAGAAGACTCCGCATTGCCCACGGTGACCTTACCAGTTGTGACCTTGTGCGAAGGGCAGTGCTATGAATTTTACGGCCAGGAATATTGCACAACAACGACGGTTTTCCAGGAAGAGAACTGCACCATTTTTGTACAGGAAATCATCGTGAACCCACCGGCGATTGTTCAGGCAGGCTTGATTGGGAATATGTCCTGCGGGGCAACCTGTATTGATTATCTGGGGGGGACTTATTGTGATCCCGGCCAATATGTAGATACGGGCGCCTGCGTGTTGACGTATTTTGAAATCGGATTTGTCCGCGACACGCTGCAACTCGGGCAGATCGGTACAATCAGTTGCCAGCAACCCTGCGTTTCTTTTATGCAGGATTTGTATTGCACACCGGGGAACTATACCGTTGAAGATTTTTGTACAGTCTTCCATTTCAGTGTTGGCGGAAACCAGGCTGCACCGGGAACCAGCAACCCCAATCTCCACTGCTTGCCTGATAACCATCAATATACCGTTAGTTTTACAATCACGGGTACGCCACCCTACAAGGTGAACGGGGAAAATATTACCGGGTCGTATTTCACCTCAGCGCCTTATGCCAACGGCGCTCCATACGCCTTCGTCATCGAACAGGTCAACAACGGCTGCCAAACAGTCGTCAATGGTGCGCACGACTGCTCGTTTATGTGCAGCGGCAACCCGGGGGGTATGCTCCCTGAAGGGTTGGACGTTTGTATTGGATCAACCGTACAGGCCTTTCCTGAAACCCTGCCCCAACCGGCGCCGGGCCAGGTGGTTCGCTATCTCCTGCATACCCAACCGGGGACGACGCCCGGAACCATCCTTGCTGAAAACGCTGATGGTGTTTTTAGCTTCGATCCGGCCACAATGGTCGCGGAAGTAACGTATTACCTGTCTTGCGGAATTGGTACGCTTGCCGCAAATGGAGCATTAGATTTCGCCAACCTGTGTACGCGGATTGCGCCCGGCCAGCCGGTCATTTTCCATGCACCGCCCCGGTTTGTTGATATTCTGGTTGAAAATCCGACCTGCTTCGGCGCCAACGATGGCGCACTGAACGTACTGTTTGCCGACGGGAGCCCGCCACTGACTTACGCGCTTGACGGCGGCCCGTTCGGCAGCACTACGCTGTTTGGAGGATTGACCGCCGGCGCCTACGACCTTGCCCTACGCGACGTTTATGGCTGTCAGACCGATACCTCGCTGACCCTGACGGAACCGGATTCCGTTTGGCTGAGCCTGGGGCCGGATCGGGATGTGATTCGAGGCGAAAAGGTTTTGTTGCAACCGCAAACGAACATCACCGGCCCTGCTTTCGCCTGGTCTAATAATCAAAATACTGCTGTGCACCAGGGGCCCGATTGGTTGGTACAGCCAGCCTTGACGACGCTGTACAACTGTGTGGCGCAGGATGCAAATGGCTGTGCCGCCACTGCCAGCGTGTTGCTTACCATAAAATCAGGCAGCGTTTACTACCCCAACGTGTTGTCGCGGGGCAGCCAGGAGCCGGCTAACCGGAATTTTACGCTGTTTGCACGGGAAGGCTATATTCAACAAATCAACAGCCTGAAAATTTTCGACCGCTGGGGCGGGCTGGCTTTCCAACGCAATTTTTTCTCCCCGAACCTGCCCGAATTGGGCTGGGACGGCGCGGTTGACGGCCAACCGGTTAATTCCGGCGTCTTCGTTTTTGTGGCAGAAGTGTTGTTGTTCGACGGATCGGTGGAGGTGGTGAAAGGCGATGTGACGGTGTTGTAATTTCCGTAGGGGCAGAAAATATTCTGCCCCTACGGAAATTACAACACCGCCTATATCTTCAACGTTTGCCGGATATACCTCGAATATTTTCGCCGGTAAACCTTGTAAATGCGTTTGAGGTGTTGGTAGCTGTATTGTGAAGAATGGTGCAGGTCGTCCGTTGGGGTGTGGAGGAAGCCCTGTTGTTTCATCCAGTCGTCGTTGTAGATTTTGCCGAGGTAGCGGCTGCCGTGGTCGGGCATGAGGACGACGACGACGTCTTCCGGTGTCAGGTGCTTGCGGAGTTTGAACACGCCTTCTAAGGCGGCGCCGCTGGAATAGCCGAGCATCAGGCCCTCTTTGAGCGCCATTTGACGGGCACGGACGGCGCTGTTCCGGTCGGTCACTTTTACAAAATCATCAATCAGGTCAAAGGCTACGTTTTCCGGGATGATGGTTTTGCCGAGACCCTCCACTTTCCAGGGGTAAATTTCCGATTGATCCAATAATCCGGTTTCCCAGTATTTTTTCAGCACCGAGCCATACGCGTCAATGCCAATGACGTGGATATCCGGGTTTTGCTCCTTCAGGTAGCGTGCAGTACCCGACAAGCTGCCGCCGGTGCCTACGCAACAAATGTAATGTGTGATTTTTCCTTCTGTTTCGCGCCAGATTTCCGGGCCGGTGGTATAATAATGCGCGTTGGAATTGTCGAGGTTGAAATTCTGGCCAAGGTAGTAGGAATTTGGAATGTTCTGCGCCAACTGTTCCGCCCTGGAATAGTAGGAGCGAGGGTCTTCTGCGGTGGCGTCAGCCGGGCAAACCACCACTTCGGCGCCCATCGAGCGGAGTAGCGACAGTTTTTCCTGTGAGGCTTTGCTGGTCACCGTCAGCACACATTTATAGCCCTTCATGCTACAAATCATAGCTAAGCTAAAGCCAGTATTGCCCGAGGTGGCCTCGATGATCGTATCGCCTGGATGAAGTTTTCCTTCTTTTTCTGCCTGTTCAACCATGTAGAGTGCAATTCGATCTTTTGCAGAGTGACCAGGATTGTAGGCTTCAATTTTTCCCAGGATGGTGCCGGGAATATCTTTACATACCCGATCGAGCCGGATTAGTGGCGTGTTGCCAATAGTTGCGAGTACGTTTTCGTAGATCATAGTTGTTTCCTTGTTTGCCTGATTAAGAACCGGCTGACTTAGGGAGTTTTCGGTTACAATAATACAGCGGTCAGTTTTCCGGGCAAAGTTTTCCGGATGCAAATTATACACTTCATATTGGTTCTCCTTTATATGAAGGCTATTATGAGACTTAAGGTTGAACGGATAACGAAAATAGATGTAAAATTCTTACCTTCAATTTTACTGCGGCCCCTTTGCACAGTCATAGGATTGAAAAAAAAACAGGAACCAGGCAACCCTTTGCCGGCTTTTCACACCATCTTATCAAAATGCAGTATTTAACGTGTCGGAACAAGAACTGGTCGAACAATGTCTGAACGGGAAACGAAGCGCGTGGCAGGAGCTGTACGAACGATACAAAACGCCCCTGTTCCGCTTGTGTCTGCGTTATGCCGCCAGCCGTCAGGAAGCGGAAGACTGGTTGCAGGACGCATTCGTTCGGGCTTTTGCCGACCTCGCTCAATACCGGAGCGGCGGACCTTTAGGCGCCTGGTTGCGTAAAGTTGCGCTGAACACCGCGCTGCAAAACCTGCGCAAAAAGAAAGCATTTTTTACAGACACAGATATTGCCACTTTTTCAGATACCCGGGAAGCGGAAGACGTCCATATTCTTGCAGATATTGACGCACAACGGCTCATCGCACTGATGCAAAAATTGCCGGATGGCTACCGGACGGTTTTTAACCTGTATGTCATCGAAGGGTATACGCACGAAGAAATTGCCGGGTTGCTGGGCATACAATCCGGAACCTCAAAATCACAGTTGTCGAAAGCGAAAGCGATGATGCGGGGGCTGCTGGAACCAGCGAATTCGGAATTTGAAAACTTGAGGATTTGAAAATTTGAGGATCCGAGGATTTGAAGATTTGAAGATTTGAGGATGTGAGAACAGAACGAACAACGCTCAACAGACAACGAACAACTTCGTTTCGACTCCGGTCAAC
>JALHRK010000005.1 GCA_022841505.1 Saprospiraceae bacterium
CGCAAGCTCGCTATATAGGTTTTCCTCCGTGTTGTCCTTTGTCGGGCATTTCAGGTGATTAATTGCAAGGGCAAGCTCCAGCGCTTCTTCCTGTATTTTGTTGATCTGCACGTCCCGCCCGAATCGGTCAATGATCTGCTGAAAGATATTAGGCATTGCAGGTTCTTGCGGCAAGATTGATTCTTTCACCCGCTCCACCAATTCCCGGAACACGTCACCCGGCGCGGTGTCCCCGGACACGTTGCGCAGGGGCCAGTGTACGCCGTTGCTGTATTCGAGTTGCTCCAGCCACGTTTCGGCAAGGGTAATAAGTTCGGAGGTTGAAATGGTGGTGAGGTCGGTCATTCATAAAACTTTTTGAACGCATTGAACGCGTCGTACAACGTCTGGTAAAAATCAGCTGCTACCGCTTCCCGCCACGGCTTGAACTTGCCCGTGTTCGCATCCATGACGTTCCCGGCAAGGGTAACGAGGTACGCGCCGGTTTCTTTTTTCTTAATCACTACGTCAACGCCGCCGTGATCTTCGCATTGTCCAATAACCCACCGTTCCGGTATCGGGTGTTCGTGTACTATCATCTTGGTCGGCTGTATTTAAGTGGTTGAATTACCGATACACTACTCCCGTGTACCTTGTCCCCGCCATCGGTAAGCGACGTGATGCAAAGCGTTGCGGGTTTGCCCTTGTGCGTTCCCTTCCACCACATGCCCGTCTTTCCGGGTTCGGGTACAAAGAAGGCGGTGGGTTTAAATGCGTCCACGGGCGCGCCATCCTCAAAGATAATAATTTCGCCCGACTTGCGCAAGAGTTCCGCGCCTACGGGTTTTGTGTGTTCGAGGTTCCCGGCGGTGGGGTAGCGGGTACGTTTTCCGGCGCACTCAATGGTGGCGGAAATGATGCGGTTTGTTGTGTTCATGGTTTATTTTTGTGCTTGTTCAAAGTCTTTGTACGTCTGGAACTCATAAAGCCCGGTTATGGCGACCGTCCCACCTATGCCTTCCTTTGTGATGAGGTTACGGGCAGCGGTAATTGAAATAAATTCTCCGGTATTGGTGTAGATAAACCGCCCGCCTTCCTCCCCTGATGAACTGGCAAACCCGACAAAGAAATAACGCTTTTTAGGCGGCATGTCAAAGCCAGTAACAAGGAATAGGGCAAGGATTATAAGTATTTTTTTCATCTGTGCGCTATTTATTCAGGTAAAGCAAAATAAATTTCATCAATACATTTTCTGGCAATCACCTGCTCTGATTCAGAAAGCGAATCCCAAAATTCCATAGCCCCAGTGCCGGATGCCATGTATCGTTCATTCCAAATCCAAGTTGCTGCAACCGCTGGTTTATGCGGGTTTAAGTTACGAATTTTGTTATCCATCTATCCTTTATTTTTTCTGTTTAAAAGAATGCCACTCCCCCGTGTTGTACATATCCGCCCACTCTTCCCGATCCGGGCAGCCCGTGTCCGGGAAAGCGTAGTAAGGTGCGCCGGAGAAGTCGGCAATTATTTGTTCTGCAAATTCGCCAATAAAATCTTTGTCAGGCATCCCCGTCGTGCTTTGCCCTACCGTCCTTATCCCCGTACCGTCTGCTGTGACGATTGTCACAGGGTTGTAAACGATTTTCAAAATGTGGTGAAGTTGCTCCACCGTGTCGGGATAAGTTACCTCGCCCGTGCGCTTATTCGCCATTCCGAAATGCTGCCGGACTTTTGGCAGCGCCAGCGCCAACACGCAATCAAACCACCACTTGTACCGGGTTGCCGTGAAGCGGGCGGTTTTGTGGGGTTTGAACTGCACGAAGTACTGCCCCGGCTCCAGCGTGTCGAACTGTTCCCGGAATATTTCGCGGGACGTTTCAGACAATTTGCCGTTGTCCTGTTTCGATATGAGGAAGGGGGCGGGCATAGTTACCTTTTATCCCCGTACCGGCTCGCCAGGAACACGGCACCGAGGGCGATGATTATTGAATAGATTGGTTGCGCACTCATACGCCTTGCATTTCTTCGGCAAGACCCGCCTTGATTAATCCGTAAACATCAAAGTGCTTTTCAAAAAACCAGTTTGCTTTTTCGTGCCGATCTTTTGCGCCGTTTTGCCACGTACTCATAAACCCGCCAAACGATTCACTAAATTCGTATTTTTCAGCATCGGTTAGTTTTTCAAAAGACCGGAGCAACGGGGCATACTCTACACCTACGTTTTCAGCGTGAATAACCTGCGTATGCCTGTGGTTTTTCAGCACTACATCGCCGTCAATGCCGACGCTATGCAAGTTCCAAATATCACCGCCACCTTTGAATGTAAGATTAAAAGGCAGGTATGCTGCTAAGATTTTTGTGTCTATCATTGCTTTTCTGTTTTTTTCGGGTATACAAACGCTCCGAGCGCCGGGGCTAAGAAAAAGATTGCCAGCCGTGCGGGCGTTGGGATTGGTAGCCGGTCAACCAGCCACCACCACCCCAAAACGAGGGCGAGCAGGGTTAAGACGGCGATTGAAAAATAGATTCGCGCTTTCATATTGCTACCCGTAAAGTTCTTTTATTAAGGATTGCAGGGCGTCCAAATTCCAAACGACGGCAACAAAATACCCCTGCGCACTGGCATTGATTAGAAATTCGTTTTGTGATTCAGATAACTTGCCCCCCTTCACCTTTAACTCAAGGTATGTACCCGGATGCTTTGCATTGGTTCGGACGGGAATACACCAATCAGCGACACCAGACAAAACTCCGTGCAGTTTGTTTTGCATCCGTTCAATGTCCCCGCCTTTACCGGGACGCCGTGTTTCGTTCGGGACGTGGTAGGCGGTATGCAGTTTTGCAAATCGAATAAGCCGGGCGCTCGCCTTCTGAAATTCGGATTCGCTGCCCGTATAGGGCTTGTCTTTCCCGTAGTGCTGGATTGTTTTGGCTTCGGTGGTTAAAACCGGAGCGGGCGCGGGCTCAATAGTTTTATGTTCCGGTTGCCCGGTGCGCTTGCGCCATTCGGAAACACTCATAACGTTGCTGTTCATTCTGGTAAATTTTCAAGTTCTGTAAATTCCGCTTGGCTCAACGTGTGCAGCGGCCAATCCATCAGGTACGGGCGCTGGTCTTTTGCAGGCAATACCCCGCCCTGCGTTACTTTGAGCAGCGGCTTAACGTGCAGCGTTCCCCGTGCGGCATTCTTTGCGGGGGGCTTGGGTTCGCTTAGTGCTTCGTAAATGGTGCTGTATAATTTGAAGTATTTCATTTGCCTTTCGTTACCCCCACCGCCCCGGCTCCCCGTGAAGGGAACCGGGAGCCGGGGATCAGTTAACAATTCAAAACCTAATCTTTCAAAACCCCCGGCGCTACTTTTGCAGCAATTCGCCGGGGGAAAATTGTAATCTTGTGGACAGACCCGGACTCGAACCGGAAAACGTGCGTCCTAACGTAAAAGCCGAATATCGCTCGACTACCGCATCTCAAGCTAACTCTCATCGAACCCGTATCTGTTAAATGCAACTGACGTTGCCGGGTGCTCTCGTGTCTACTATTCCACCACCTGTCCATGTTCCCGCCGGGTTTTCAGTCAAACCACGTTAGATTTGCCCGGCGGGTGTGTCATTGAATCGGTTAAGATTCGTTGGCCTTGCCGCCTTGCGGCTCCACCGTTCCCGCGTGGGGTGGCCTCGGTGGATATGCGTTTCGGTTACTTCATGGGCGGGCGTTGGGTTGGTTTTAAAAACTTATCACTTAAAGGCTGCCAGATACTAAGCAACTTATCAAAGTGTGGTTTCATAAATTGCTCTATTTGCGGGACATCTTGCTCATCTACGTAGTCAATCGCTATTGGCATGTAAATGCCTTTTCTTTGAGCAATGATAATGATCTGCATGTAGTACCTTTTGCTTTCGTCCCTTTGATGAATATCCCACCGGAAAACAAGATTCATGTCAATATCTGCATCATGAAACTCTTCATAAAAGTCAGCCCATGTGCTATAATGCCCGGCGGCATCGTTGCTGTAATAATTAGAGCCGCTTGCATAATAAGGGTGGTTTATTGCTAAATCAGAAAGCATGATATTTTGTTTTTGTTATTTTAAACTGATACCCAAATTTACTACCAATCGCCTTCAAAAACAAACTTTCTTCGACCAACGGCGCGAATTAACCGACCAAGACACGCGGGCGATGGACGGGGTTAAAACGGGATGTCTTCGTCATCATTGCGGCGCGTTACCGGCATACTCATTTGCAACGGCACCGGGTACGGATCATCTTGTCTTTCCGGCAACGCGTCCGGGTGCGAAAGGCACGGCATCCCGTTACGATCCCGGTAGAACGACCAAGCCGGGAAGGGGGCGTATCGGGAAAGGCGGCACTTGATCACGCAAAAACATTAAATCGCTCGTTTTGCGCAGCGTGTATTGCTGACATATGCGCTTTACCAAACAAGTCGGGTTCATAATGCTCACTACAACCATTCCAATAAAAGGGGAAATACTTGCTGTCCCGTGAAAGCAATATAGCGTCGGTTTTGTAAGCGGATGCGTTTTGCCACATGAATACTTCGTATGTTCTAAAGTCGGGCGGGCCTTCCGGCATCAAAACACATTTTTGTGTTACCTCGCAAAGGTTCTTGCATTTATTTACTTCTTTCACAGAAAATGCCCCCTTAACCTCAACATAAGTTGTCTCGCCGGGATAAAAATATAATTCAAAATCTGGCAGGTATTTTCCTGAATTAAGCAAAAACCCTTCTACTTCATACCCGAACCTAATCCCGGCTGCGTCAAAAAACCGTGCCCATCGGGCCTCTGTTCTTGACCTATATGTTATGCCATTGTAGAAGGTCGGAAGTATGTATTCGTTTATTGAAATCATCGCTCTTTTTTTAAAATAGTCAGTTAAAATGGTAAATCCTTTTCGGTGTCTACCTTCGGCATAGTAACCGGCGATTGGCATACAGGGAATTGCTGCGTAGATTCTGCAAAAAACGCTTCCATAACTGGATCAATAAAACCCTTAACCGGCGTATAGTGAACAGCAGCATTGTATAAATCCCCGTGCCTGTTCTTTGCCACAATCACCTCTGCATGTTGCAGCTTGGTGCGTTTATCCATAATGATAGACCTGCCTTCTGCATCTTCCAGTATATCGTAATAAGCAGGCCGATATAAAAACTTTACTATGTCTGCATCCTGCTCCAATGATCCACTCTCCCTCAAATCTGAAAGCATCGGGCGCTTTGTACCCCCACGCGTTTCAACGGCACGGGAAAGCTGCGAAAGTGCAATAACAGGGACTTGTAATTCCATTGCCAGTGATTTCAGGCGGCGGGAAACTTCGCTTACGTCTTCCTGGCGGTTGCTGTTTTTCTTGCCCGACGTGACCACTAATTGCAGGTAATCCACTAAAATAAACTCTAATCCCTCACGCTGCTTTTTCATGCGGGCAAAGCGTTCGATTTCGTCAATCGTTCGGATCATTTCGATACTTACCGGCATTTCCTTAATCCGGGCGGCCTGTTCTAAGATTTCCCGGCGCTCCATTTCTGTAAACTGGCTCCAATCAGCAAGGGTATTCTTGCCAGTTCGCATAGACAAAAGACGGCGCTGTAATTGTGCGCGGAACATTTCCAAACTAAACGCTGCACCGGGCAATCCTAAGTTGAAAAAATGATCCAACTCATTAAGCATGTACTGCGTTTTTCCCATCCCTGGCCGGGCGGCAATGATAACCAAGTCGCCGGGGGCATAATGCCTGATTACATTATTTTCAGTCAGGGTTTTAAGGTGTGGCGTTGTTGGGTAGGTCGGGTCATGCCCTTCAAGTTTAGCAATTGCCCACGTCATCAAATCTTCTTTTTCGCTCACCGCTCCTTCCCGCAATACAAGGCGCTCCGATCTGATTTGCTTTTGTAGTTCCTGCACTGCTTTTGCATCAGGTACATTAAAAACGCAGTTCGCGCAAATCGTTTCAACGTATCGCTCATAGATCGGCACGAACATTTCATAGGCAAGTTCAATGGGGGTACGGTCTTCCATTAGCTCCGTAATTTCAGAAGCTGTCACCCCGGACTGAATGCGCACTGCGGACGCGGTGTAAACCTTTGCCCCTGACAATTCGATAACGGTTTCGATTGCTTTTGCTATGCTTGTCTGTGGCGTGTCCTGAAACCAGATAGCCGGGATGCGAAAGGATTGATACATGTGCGGCTCCCTAAGCATAGCACCGATTAAGGCGCGGGAGGCGGCAAAGTATTGATCTACAATTTCGGTTTGTATTTGTTTAGTGTCCATCTGTCGCAATTTTAAAAGCCTTGTTTAGTTGATCTTTGTACCCCAAGCCGTACACCCCCGGAAAGTTAGCCCGCATTTGTTGTATCGCCTTTTCTTTGCCGTTCCGGGCGATGGCATCTTTCCACATGGCAGCAATGGCGGGGATAATAATTTCTTCACTTCCCTCATCGTCTTGCGCCTTGTGCATTTGTGGCAATACTTCGATGTAGCGGGCAAGGTAATGGCGGCAAAACAAAACGCATTCTTTGCCATCCCTCGCCACGTCCAACACCGCGCCGGGGGCAAGAATTATCTTTGTAATGATCCGGCGGGTAACAACCCAATCCAGAAAAGCCACATCTACCCATCCCGGCCAATAATCCGGGGTAATGGTATAGATGGCGCTTAGGTCGGTTACTGTCCAGTATACTTCTTGCAATTCCGCAAGGCGGGCGCAAGTAAGTCGCATTTTGGTTTCAAATTCCGGGCGGGTCATTAGAATTGTAGTTTTTGGTTTACAGGTGCTTTATATGCAGTCGGGGCGGTGTCTTGCCCGCCCGGGCGGGCAAATCCATTTTTAGGACGGTTGTTGGCCTCTAAGTTTCGAGTAAGCCAGGCCTGAAACGATTTTGTTATGCTGGTTTCAATATGGCAGATAATGGCGGGGTTATCTATGTTGTACCTGATCCACGCCTCTAAGGTGTCCCGAAACACTTTTGGGTGTAGTGCATCGGAACGTTTAGCCCGTTCGCACATCATCTGTTGTTGGGCGGGGTACTTCTCAAAAAACCTTTCTGCTGTTAGTAGTGCCTCTAAAACTTTCAGTTCGGCGGGAGGTAGTGGTGGGGTGGGTTGGGTTTGAACTTTTAAAGGTTCCTCTTTATATATCTTATTCTCTTTACTATTAGTACTTGTATTATTATGGTTGACATTTTTGTCAACCCCCCCTTGACTTTTTTGCGTACCCCCATTGACATTTTTGTCAACCCCCCCTTGATTAACTATGGGGTATAAACGACGCTTTGTTCCGTCGCCCATCTCAAATTCAACCCGCAAAAAAGTATGCTTTGCAAGTGAGGAAATGGAACGGGAGATAGTAGCAACGTCTTTATCGTAAAGGTCTGCAAAATACTGGTTTAATGCGGTGCAATACCCCCACTTATTAGACAATGCGGTTATTTCGCTGTATAGAATTTTTTGAAAGTCTGTAATTTCTTTACTGTATCGAACGTCGGCAGTAAGGATAGAAAAAAAAGATGGTTGTTCCATAACCTATAAAAATAAAAAAGCCCGTAGGTAGGAGCTACGGGCAAGGTGAACGATTTGATTCGATCACGTTACCTTTTTCTTATCGCGCTCCTACCTGCGAAAAGAAAAGGATTTTGGTATGTCTTAAAAGGATCAGGCCGCGCACCGTTTTTGCTATCTACCGGCTTCCGGTGGTTTCCCTACCTCTGCCTACCGAAACGGACTTGCTTACCTAATCTCTTTGCCCCGGCTCCAAGAGCCAGGGACTTGTTGCGGCCTCGTTCCGCGCTGTGGGCGGGGAGGTCGGCTTAATTTAAGGGGCGGTTTCCCGTCCCGGTTGGCTCCTACTTCCGGCAATCTCCGGTGTCGCAACCTGCCACAAAGATAAGCCTTTTTTCGTTTCCCGCAAATCAAGTTGTCGGGAAAATGCGGTCGTTGGTCGAAAAAGAGACGGGAAAGCCGAAGCCGCGCGGCTTACCTCCCCGTCCCACCCACGCCGCATTGGCCGCAGGGTTTGGTCTTTAGTCGGCCTTGCGCTCCACGGTGATGATCTTGACGCCGGAAGCGACAAGGGCGGCTTCAATTTGTTCGACGGTTTCCATTACGGTATCGGACGCGCTGCCTACCTTCAAAGATGTTTTAAAATCTTTGCCGGGCAAGTTTGAGAAGTCTACCAAAAATTCAATCTTGTCAACGGCTACCAGTTTTTTGGTGCCGTCCGGGTCTGTGAGTTTTAAGAACATGGTTTCTATCTGTTTAAAATGTTTATAAATTCAATCGGCAGCGCCACGTTTCCCACCCCCACGAACTCCCGGAACAGGGGCGCGATCTGTTCCGGCGTGTACCCCGCAAGGCCGCAGCCGACTTTCGTAATCAGGAAAACCGATTCCGGCATCAGGCGGACGCAAACGAGTAGCTCGTCCACGTAGATTGCGATGCGGTGCAGGGGCATGGTTTTTAAATCCAGGTCTTTCGTTGGAAGGGCGAACGTTTGCCCCATGATTCCGAACCCGCATTTATGCTTTGCCCCGAACTGGAGCGCTTGCAATGCAGCACCTTTCCCATGCCGCCCGGCTAAATTACTGCCGAAAACGAATATCTCGTTCGGTTGCAGATACGTGATGCGGGCGGGGGTGATGCGTTGCGGGGTCATGGTCGGCCTATATCTTGTAGTTCATTCCAACTCGACGCGCGTAAAATTTCAAGATACTCCAAATCTTCTTTGGCCACCTTAATTTCTCCGTAGCGCATAGATACCGTTCGTGGATGAATAACCAAAACGGTTATCTTGTCTGGAACAAAGCCATCTTCTCCCGGCTTAAAAAGTTCTTCTATTGTAGTATATGAACCATGAATCCCGGACGTTGAAAATAAAACCACGTTCATCGGGTCGGCTATCCCTTGCGGGAATAACCGCTTTAGCTCATCTATACTTTTAATTTTTTGAACTGCGTAGTATTCCATTACGTTTTCTGTTTTGCCTCCCACGCCTCGGCGCAGGCTTCGGCGGGGTTTTCGTGAACATATTGCGGCGTTCCATCTTCAAGTGCCCGCCAATCGTCGTAAACTTCAAAGGTTGCTGTTAATGCCCGGCGTATCAAATACGTGCCGCTGTCTAAATGCAGCAGGATGTCCGGGGCGGTGGGGGCGTAGGTATACGCATCGGCAAGCCACATAGGCGAATCAAGATTGCCGACAAGAAACGGGTTATCCTCCGCGTCATACCAAACCTGCCCAAATGCTGCTTCTGGTTGCGGGAAACCCAATTCTTTGAGCCGCCGGGCGGTGGCGGGGGTGCATCTATCGTTCATGGTATAATTGATTTTGAAGGTATTCAATTCGGGCTGTTAGCCCTTCAATTATAATGAGCCTGTTTTGGCTACTTTGCTTTAAAAAATCCTCGCGCGATTCAAGGTATTGAATCTTTTTACGCCGCCATTCCGCCACGGCAATCACCCGGTTCAGGCGGTCGGCAGATTTCTCTAACTCCCCGTGCATTTCCGCGATGTCATCATGCAGGGTGCAGATCATTTCGAGCCGTTGCTCTGCCGTTGCGGTAAGCTCGGCAATCTTTTCGTTTTGCCGCTCCATTTTGAAGCGATCTGTTTTAGTAGCTGCACTCATGGCTTTGTTTTATCTTCAATGAATTTATCAATCTTACCCAACAGAATTTTCACGTCCTGCAACACCTTCCGCATCGCCGGGTCTTGGATCGGTGCGCACTGTACTTGTAAAATCGCATCGCCATACGCCCGGAGCTTTTCGCGGTCGGTTTGTCGGCTTTCTTTTGTTTCAGCAATGATTTGGTCAACGGGTTTGCCGTAGTCTTTGAAATGGTTTGCAATTGCCTGCTTTGCGTCCTGCTCTGCACGTTCGGCGGCCTGTTTAGCAATTGCCATTTCCCGTTCTGCTTCGCGCTGTGCCGCCTGTGCCTTTGCAATCAGGGCGTCCTTTTCGGCCTGTTCTTTGCGCAAGCGTCCCAGTTCTTCCCGTTCCGCTTTCTCACGTTCGATACGTGCAAGCCTTTCAGCTTCGATCTGCCGGGATTTCTCTTGAAAGTAGGCTAAGTTGTCCTGAAATTCCGTTTTAGTCATTGCGCCCCAATTAGGCCACGGCATAGGCACGGTTTCAATATACGGAAGGATCAGCGCGTACCGTTCCACGCGCAGTGCTTCGACGCGGACGGCTTCTTTGCGCTCGATGTATTCCGCCTGTGCTTTTAGGTGTTCAATGGCGGGTTGGATCAAGGCGAGGGCGGCGCGTTTTGCTGCATCAAGCGTTTGACCGTAGCGCAGGGCATCCTCTTTTAGTTCGCCGTGTTTGGCGGTCAGGCTTTTTTCTAAGCCTTTCAAAGCCGTAACGGCTTGCGCCGCGTCGAACATCTTTTCCTTTTCCGTCTCATCTGCCACAATCAGGGCGAAGGCGGGGGTGACGTAGCGCTCTATGCGCTCAAAGAAGTCGGCAAAATTGGTAACGACTTCCTCCTTAACAGATTCAGGTGCTTTTACGCTTTCCACGGCGGCAACGAGTGCCGGAAGGCGGTTATCTTTTTTGAGTTCTTCCAGCACCCGAATTTGTACGGGTTGTGGGGTGGTGAGTTCTTGTGTCATGGCTGTTTATTTTGCGCCTCTTGGCTTCTGGTTAATAATGTGATTGCTATCTGCGTAAACAAATAAGCAGCCGCTTTTTCAGCGCCAGCGTACTTTGCCCCCGCTACAACGTGCAGGGCTTGCGCGGTCAGCATGTCGCCTGCTTGGGTTTCTTCTTCTGCGAGTTCAATTAATCTTTCTATTGTCATGGTTCAAAAGTTGTGCCGGGCACCCGTTCAGGCACCCGGCGTGTAAAGGGATGATTAAGGGCGCGTTGAGATAAAAATGGTTGCCGTTGCCGATGCAAGAACATCCGGGGGGGCGTGGCGAAATTCGAGCGACGCGGTAAGGTCAGTGGCAATCTGCAAATAGATTTCGGTCAGGTTCTTCGCCCGTTGCTGCATCGCTTCGTGATCGTAACCGTTGGCCTGTGGCGTATATCCTTGCCCGTTCGTCACGGCGGCGGGGGTTGTGGACATCGGGGCGCCGGGGGTGGGGCTGCCTTCGTTTGCTGGACGTTGGTCTTTGCAGAAATTCCAATACTTGCCGTCTTTTGATTGCTCGATCATAACGTCTTGCCCTTTTTGTAGGTGGTCGTAATCGCCCCCCTTACCCCAGACTAAAACCTCTTGACCGTTTCCAAGCGCCACCTTAATACTTTGCGAGAAATTGCCCGTGCTGGTGGTCTTGCTTTCGTTTACATATTTGATTGTTGCTCTTACTGCGCTCATAGCGTTTATCTTTTAAAGGTTTGATAATAAGATTCTTGGTATCCGCTTTCCTCTTGGTGCCACGCTTCGCGCTCCGACTCGCTAAGGTGGTCGCCTTTCGAGAAGTTGATAAGAAGTTCCCGCTGTATTGCATCGTCAAATTCGCCATTAAACCGAACCCAGATACGATCATCCGGCTTGTGGTTTGTATTGAAAACTTGGCATCTAACCATGTCCCGTTCCGGCTTCGGAAAGCGGTCGTAAATTAACACCGTGTCTCCCACCTCGTGCCGTCCCGCAATCGGGTATGCGCCTATCTGCACCCAACCCGGTGACGTGATCGGGAACATAGTAGGCCATAATGCCCCGTCACCGCGTGTTACACCGTCGGGCATGAAGTCCCGGCGGTTGATGTACTGCATTTCTACCGGAGCGGGTTGCGGTTCTTCGCGGGGTTCCACATAGTCCATGTAGGCAATGATGTGGTCGGGCATGCCAACGCACACCTTGAAACGGTATTCGCCTGTTACGACTTCGCAGCATTTTAAGTCCGTATTGGTTTGAAGTTCCATCCAGAACTTATTTAGCGTGTCTACCGCGCCAGCGTAGGCGGTGCAAATATTGTCGCTGTCCCAATGCTTTTTGCCGGGCAATTCATTGTTTACTAAAACATACCCGGTTAAATCTTCGATAACTTTCATGGTCGTTGTTTTTGATTGCTAATTGATATCACAAAGATAAAGTGCAAAATATTTTACGGGTAATGTGTTCGACCAACGTAACACTTTAACCGACCAAAATACGAATCTGTCCGATCTGTGTAAATTTCTGACTCGACACAGAAAGCATATGTGTTGTTTCTGTGCAAAGACAGACTTATATTTGCGTATTGTTTAATTAAAGACAGATAGAAAAATGACACAAAACAAAGAAGACCGCGACATTGCGCGCGCGTTCTACAACACCTATCAAGGCGGGCATTGGATTCTTGCCGCCGGAACAGCTTACGCGGGCTGGTACTTCACCAAAACCTTAGGCGGGCAACTATTCGGGGAATACACGTATCACGCCGCCTGCGCTGCCGGGCTATTCGCTTACTACCTGTTAGACAACCAGGTGCTTAAATTTGCCCCCCGTGCAATTACCTTTGTCCTTTCCGGGTTCGGGGTGAAAGGCAAGGCCGCACGGGTAGACCAAAAAAGCCGGGCAAACAAGATTTTTGATTTGATGGTTGTATCGGTTTTCGCGCTTATGCTTGCCGCGTCCTTCTATTCCAATACGATTATCGTTCCCGACATTTCCGGCGAAATTACCGGGGGTGCAGACACAGACACCGAAAAACGCAGCATGGGCGGGAATAATGCCACCTATGAACGGGAGTTAACAGGGTACGAAGAACAGGTTAAAAGCGCACAGGAAGCGTTGGTATCAGCAAAGGTAGCAAGGGATGCAGACGTAAATAGCGCCGTTAATTCAGAGCTTCGCCGCCTTGCGTCCGGCGGCAACGATTGGGCAAAGGGCGAAATTAAAAAGACGCAAGCAAGTGTAGGCCGAAAGCATGACAGAACTATCCGAAAAGCACAGAACGCCCTTCTGTCTGCACAGAAAGACTACAAAGCCTTTGTTTCTTCGCAGGGTGGAAAGGTAAAAGACGCCAATATGTTGCTTGCAGGGGTGGTGGAAAAGAAGGAAGCAAAGCAGGAAAACAAGTTTTCGCGTTGGCATGGATGGCTGAGTATTGCAATGTACACCGGCCTTGCCCTTTTCCTTTTTGGCTGCATCGGATGGCAGTGCTACCAAATAGACACGGGCGACAATATTGTATCTGACTTAACCACCGGCAAAGTTTTGTCAGCATTCAAAAGCAAAGCCGGACAAGGAGCGAATAAAGGGCTTGCCCGTGCGCTTGGCGTCCGTGACCGGATGCAATTCCAATACAACGGCAACGGCACAATTGCGGCTACTCTACCCCGCACGGCAGAACGCCGAACAAACTCGCTTGGTGCTACCCTATCCGACCGTGAAATTGCCGACCGCGAACATTTTAAGCGGGACGTTGAAAGACAGGAAGAACGGCGGCGGGAACCGGCGGGACAGAACTCCGACCGGGATTGGACAGAAATCAAGACAGAGACAGAAAAACGGACAGAACAGAGACAGAACGCGGACAGAACAGAAAAACGGGACATTTTTGGCGTTGTAGGGGAGGGGAGTGTCTACCCAGACCCGGAAGATAAAGAGGCAATGAAGGGCTTCGTGAAACGTCTCCGAGCTGCATCCTCTTATAACCCAAACGATCCCCGCGTTGCTCGTGAGATTACATGGCTTCAAACAAAGGGGTGGAGTTGCGAAGAACGCGACGGGGGTAAGTGGATCATTACCCGCCCTGTAAAAACTACTGGAACGGTGGAGAATGAATTTGAATGGGACGTGATGAGTAACGGTGAAACGGGCGAAGCATGACACAGTGCGACCAAGTGCTTGCCTACCTGACCGAACACGGCGCGATCAGCGACACCGTTGCCCGTGAGCTTTTCGGGATCAACCGCCTTGCCGCCCGGATTTGGGACTTGCGGCGCAAGGGGCACAAGATCGAAAACGAAACCGTGACATTTACAACTCGCTTAGGACGAACCGGGAAATATGTAATATACCGGCTCAAGGAATGAACGAAGCCCCGGCACCGTGAAAAGTGTCGGGCTTTCTTCATGGGTGCGCCGGGTGCGTTTCCGGGCTGCCCGGCGCGAACGAGCCTATGAAGGCTATCCCATGAAATTCAGGCTACGTCTGCCGTGTCCGGCAATTCCAGCGCAGCGGGTACAACCTTACCCCGTTCGATGGCGGCATAGGTGTAGTAAGCGCCTTTCAGCCCTGCCACAACTGCGTTAGCTACCATAACATCCACGCCAACGCCAACCAGGCGCGTCACCTGCCGGGCAAATACGTCCTCGATCTGTTGCGGCAATGCAGCAATTGCTTCCGCTTTCAATCCTTCCAGTCCCGCGAACGCGGGGCCAGCTTTCAGAAGTTGCGGCAAAAGTGCAATAGCGTCCTGCCACTGTGCGCCGTCTGCCAGTTCCCGGATAGAAATAGCAAAAGTTTCGCCCAAAAAATCCAATAATTCTGTTGTCTCTTTCATGGTTGTGAATTTTTATAAATTTACGTAAATTAAAATTTTCGCTTAATGATGTCGGTAATCGGTGGAATGGCAATCTTTTTCCCCGTGATCTGGCTGGCGTTTTCAAGATTGCTCACCAATTCGGCGTAACAAATCTGAATCGCAACCCCGTAGGTCAGCGGAACGGGGAACGGTAGCCCCCGAAGGAACACGTACCAAAACCCCTCTGCCAGTAACATAATGCCGATGTACAGCCCAAGTTTTTCAACTGTTCTCCGTATGCCCTTCGACGTTATTTCTTCCCCTCGCTTCCGTGCTGCCTGCCTGCCGGTGTACTGGTCGGCAAAAACAAAGAAGATGGTAAGCAGGGCGAACGGGGCAAGTGGCGTAATAAAGGCGACAAAGAACCCGGTAAATTGTGCCGCCACCGCCTCAAACCAAAAGGCTATTTTTACAATCCTGTTCATGTGGATTAGTTTAGTTTTCATAACATAATACATTTGTGTGGTATGCAGATAAACCGGATTCGGGTGCAACATTATTCAACATGTTGCGTATATTTGTTTTTAGATTACATTTTGTTTCTTTTTAGTGCCGGGTCTTGGTCGTCCCGGCTTTTTTATTGGTCGAGTTTTCGGGGTGGTTGGTCGGGAAAAGTTTTAATTAAATCAGTCATCGGGTAACTTTGAAAGAAAAAAATACCATGTGTGACTTTGTAAAAAAGCCCTGCAAGCATTGCCCTTTTCGTAACGATGTTACGCCCTTCCTGCATCCCGACCGTGCCGCTGAAATTGCTTATGCCGCTGAAAATCCTTACTCTGACTTTCCCTGCCACAAAACAACGGAATACAACGAAGATACGGAAGACTTGGAATACACAGATCGTTCGTTAACGTGTGCAGGCTTCCTTACCCTTCGGGCGCAATCTGGAGAAGATATTCCAGAAGGTTTTGAGCCATCATGGGAAATTATCTACACCGACCCTTACGAAATGGTACAGGCTTACGAGGAGCAATGGGAGAACAGATAACTATTCCCCGTCAAACGTTTGCATCCGTACCCCTTTCGTTACCCCGGCAACCGCCTTGCTTTGCGCTCCCTGCCGTCTTTGGTTTCCAGATAAGGTAAACACCTGCCCGGCTTCGTTCGTAGCTGTGATGCGGGCGCAAACAATCGGAAAGCCCTGTGCTTTGCTGATCATTTCCGCGAAGTGTCTTGCCCAAAATAGCGCCTCCCATTCATCGTCACCCGCAAGCAAAACAAACCCCCGCTGCACAAAGAACGAACCGATCCAGCCGGACGCCACACTATGCGCTTTGGTAGCGGGGTAGGTGGATTGATATTCTACCTCAAACTTAAGCCGGATATTCTCAAACTGCTCTCGGTCAGCCGCTCGCCAAAACATCGTATACTCCCCCGGCACCGTTACGTTGACCGTGCGCAGTTTTCCGGGGGGCTGCGGTGGTTCTACCCCGCCCTGATCCGGCAATGGATTGTTTACAACCGTCGCCTTTGGCAATCCGTGACCGTTGCGAACATCTATTCCGTTCGGCAATAGATCGGTAGCGTATTTTTTAAGGTGTGCGCTTACCCGCTCGTTTATCTTGGTGCGATCCCCGGCAAGTAGTGCTGCGCGGTGCTGCGTTCCAATTAGCGCACAAACCCCTGCGATCATTGGCCCTGAAAACGAGGTTCCCGATACCCGTGCATAACCGCCGTTTTGATTGGTCGAATAGATGGAAACCCCGTAGGCCGTCACGTCTAAGCCTTCGCCGCCGGATGAGAACTGTGCAGGCTTTGACTGCTGATCAAGTGCGGCCACGCTGTTTACAAAGTCGTACCGTGCAGGCCACCCAATGGTGTTACCCGTTCCCGGATAGCCGGAATTGCCCGCACTGGCAACCAATACCATGCCTTTAGATTGCGCATAAAGTAGCGCCTGTTCTACGTCGGGCATGGGAGATCCGCCGCCAAACGACATAGAGATAATGCCGATTTTGTCCGGAAAATATTTTAGATGTGCGTCGGTGGATTTGATAATAGACTGCGCAATTTCCCCGCTAAATCCTTGCCCGTTGTTTCGCATCCCTTTAGCTGACACGGTAATGGTGCCGGGTGCGATACCTAACGCACCATAGCCGTTATCAAGTGCTGCAATAACGCCCGCGCAATAACTACCATGCCCATTCCCGTCGTACATCGGCTCTGGCGTGGTATTTATGTTGTATTGCTGCCCTTCTTGCGAAACATCAGAGTGTGGGTTTTGGCCGGTGTCAACAATCCAGACCACCGCGCCTTCGCCCCGGTTCTTAACCCATGCCTGATCCGTTTCCATTAACGGATGCCAATAATCGAGTACTTGAGCGAGTGAGCGCACGGCTTCAAATTCAACCGTGTAGCGGGGAATCTCAAAGTCCGGGCGTTCTGGTTCCTGCGCAAAGCCGACAAGGGCAAGGCAGGAAAAAAGGAAAGACAAAAATTTAAACTTCATGGCTGTTCTTTTTTTGTTGGTAAAGCCGTCCCCGCGCTTTTTGGGCGCAGGGAGCGGAGGGACAGATAGAAAAAAATGTCTTGCACATTTGGTGGAATGCGGTTATATTTGTATTCAGTAAGGTTGATAGTATGATTTTTCATTTTGGTTTTTTGGGGTTATATTGAAAGCCTCTGCCATCCGGTGGGGGCTTTTTTGTTATTGGTCGGGTAGATTTGGCTGTTGGTCGGTTTAAGTTGCACAAGGTGCCGGGTGTATGTAAATTTGTAGCATTAGTTAACCAGTTAAAATCAATGCAATGAAAGATCAAGTAAGCATTCCAAAACATGGCATAACTTGGGTTAATGCACCTGCTCACATTACGGCAGATTGTCGGCTCAATGTTTACCTGCCAAACGGTCAATCAGATTATCGGCAATTTGCCCTATCAAAAAAGCATATTGCCGACCTCCCCGAATACCACAGGGGTAAGGTTAAGGACTTGTTGACGCAGTTTATTTCGGGCGCTAAAAATACATCTATTGTACCCGCTTCCCTTGCGCCAACCGGCACCAGTGCAATGGCATCAAAAACAGAAATAGAAGACGTTCGATTCGCTCTTGAAAACTTCTTTTAACCCGCCGCCATTTTCAAAGAGCTATTGCCCAACCCGCCCTTTAGCAGGTTGGGCTTTCTCTTTCCCGCTACTCCGTCACCGGCTCCGCCTTCGTTGGCTTGTCCCCGCTTTCCTGCAATGGTATGCCGATACGAGAAACTTGTTCGGCGCTATACGCATAGATCGGCGTAAACCCATCCACGGGCGCTTTGATCTTGCCGTTAACGAATCCATCCCGCACGGCATTAAACCCGCTACCGAGGTTTGGCACCTTATCCATGCGTACCTGGTGCATGACAGCTAAGTACTGCGCATCCGGTAGGGCGGTGTTGGCTTTCTTCCAAATCACCTGCACATTTACCACGTAGTAAACGGGGGTGCCGGGTACGGCTGCCAGCGGCTCCGCCTGCGCTTCGACGGGCTGCGCTTCATCAATCATTTGCTTTACCTCATTCGTTCCGAGGGCGGCAAGCAAGGCAGCAAAAAGGATATTCAAAATCTTTTGCCAGTTCAACTTTTTCATGGTTGTATTTTTAAAGTTTGAAGGCGAAAACCGCCGTTTGAAAACCAATTCCGTAGGCGAGTGCAGAAATGCCCGCATCCGCCGCGTAATGCCACCACGGGCGCTTTTGCCCTATCCCTATACTTACCCCCGTTCCCAACATGCCCCACCGATGGACGCTTGCAAACAGGTGCTTTGCGTCGGTAGTGGCGACAAGGAAAGTATTGGAACCAAAGAACCGGGGGGTAAGGGGCTGTATTAATTGCCCGTCCTCGCCCCGCTTCCATTTGTTTTCCCAGCTTACCCGGTTGTCCCAAAAGTATTCGTTCCATGACGGGGGTATTCTATCCGGCCAATTCACGCACGTTTCGTGTATGCCCCAACTTGCGCCCGAAACGAACGCAAGCGAAGCGGGTAGGATGATCCGGTTAAGGTCGTACTTTATCGCGTCCGTTTTCTTTGCGGGTGGCAATACGTTAACCTGCACCTCGCCGGGGTAGGCGCGAAAGCCAACGGGGTTCGGTGGCCATTGCTCGATCTGTGCGGGCGCAATGGCGGGGGAAAGCAGGAAGAAAAGCAATCGTTTCATTTAGTTGCTGTTTAGGTTAATGCCTGTCATCCGTAACTCAATTGCCCGGTCAATCGTAAACCAACGCCCGCGTCGAAGCCTGTAAAAATTCGTGTTCGTTCCAGTCGGAAAGTTTACAATCCTGATCCAGTTTGCGCTAAACATTTCGATATTGCGCGTTGCGCCACTGATCCCCGGAAGTCCCGAAACTCGCAGATTGCCGTTTGCTAATAGCCGGATTTGCAGGTTTGTATTGCCGCCGTTTCGGTACGTCCACGCCTTGTCTGTTAGGACGGAATCTACAAACTCCGTATAGTATAGCGCCCGAATGTCCTTTAAAATGTCCGCACCGATTGCCGTTGTTGCCGCCTGCGCAATGTCCCGGATTTTGTTCACATCCTTTTGTCGGTTAAGTACCACAAGCGCAGCGGCTGCAAAGGGGTTAGTGGTTTCGATAATTTGGTTTGTCAAGGAATTGCGCACCGTTGTACTGTGGCCTATTTTAGTTGTCTCCGATGCCGCCTCACCGTTATCGTACTTCCAATACCTGGTTTGAAAGAAGGTGCCATTGACGTTTGTGAGCAGCCCCAAACTGTCGGTTGTGAGTTCGCGCTGTGCGATGGCTTGCATGGAAAGCAGCAACAAGGCTGCTAAGATTATACTTCTCATCTGTCGTTTATTTTTTCAAGCAGTGTTTGAAATTCTGATTTGCGGACGGCCTCCTTCATGCCGTGCATCCTGACGCGGGTTTCGTGTCGTAGGCAAGCACGACAAATCCGGGCTTCATTTTCAGTGCTGGTCTTTCCGCAAGGTGGTGGTATTTCCGAGGTATGAATAAGATTGATGCCGTTAACTTCCCGCCATTCCGCAACCACCCAATCGTGAGCGCATTTAGGTTTGCCGGCGTTCTTTGCTTGCCATTCCGTGAATTTCTCCCATGGCTCGCAGTCGGGTATTCGGAATTGATAACTTGTTGAATACGCTTGCCCCCATGTACCGATGCCAAAGTGTGGCGTCCCGTCGTTCCAGAAAATAGCCGTATCAATAACCCCTGCATAAACTTCGCCGTCGAAATGCTCTACCGGAAGCTGTACCGATCTTTGCGCCTGTGCCAGTGCGGGGATAAGCAGGAATAGGAAAAGTATCTTTTTCATGTCTGTTAGATTTTTCTTAGCGTGTAAGTAAAGTCTGAAATTTCGCAGCCGTTTGTCGTGTCAAAGGAGATATTAACCCCGTCCCCGTCCGGTAGCGTTATCACGGTGCTATGCGATCCGCTTATCAATTCCCCTGCTTTTATCGTCATCGTCTTTTGCCCGGCGCGTAATGCCGTGTAGGTTGCGCCGTCCCAAATCTGCGTTTTAACCACCATGTCCACCGTCCCGGAAGTGCTTTCTGCTGTGAAGCTGTATTGTAGTGCGTAAGTGCCGGATGCGCCGCTGGCATTTGTTACGCGCCCGGACGCGTAAGAAAAACCGTTCCCGGCGTAATGCGCATATCCGTTCGCGTATATCTGTTGTCCGGTGCCAAGTGTCCGGGTAACCGTGTCTGCAACGGTTTCGGTGTTGTTGCTTAATGTCAGTGTTCCGTCATCAAATTGGATGCCGGATGCACCGGTTCCGTCTATTGTTACGCTTGTCAAGATATTGCTTGAATTGTAGGCGGCTAAAGTTATTCCGTCCCCGTTGGTGATGTCTGTTATTTTTACAATATCCGAATGTACAACCCCGTTTACCCGGTTTGTGTCGCACGTCACAACCACATTGGTTACGGCGTCAAGCCCTATATATGTATCTGCTACAATGCTAAGGCTTGCGCCCGTAGCCGTAAGGCTCATTACGTCCGAGCTTAGTGCTATCTCGCTTAGTGCGTCTACCGTCAATTGATTTGTTGTTACGCCTGTTATACTCACGTCATTCCCCGCCTCCAGTTCTGGTTTCAACCAAGTACCAAAATCCGTTTGCGCCCGCAAGTTCACCCGCCCCGTACTTCCGTCCCGAACCAGTACTGAATCTGTAGACGTGCCAACCGGGTACACGCCCTCTAACACTAAGCTATCCGAATCTATCCGCGCCTCGCCTGTTATCCCGGCCTGCAATTCGAGGTTACCCGCTGCCGCTATAATCGTCCTACCTGCGCTGTTGATTTGTATTTGTCCCGTCGTGCTACCCGCGTCAAAAAACGTGTTCACGTCGCTTGCAGCTACCCAGTAGTTTGAGTTCATAAATACGTCAGGATAGCCCCCCGCGTCCCGAATCCGAAACGTTTGCCCCGCGGTGTTTACGGTGGTTGTTCCCGAAAGCGTAAGCGGTAGAAACTGCGCCTTTAATGCCGTCGTATCTACCCCAACCCCGCCCGATGCAAGGGAAAGGCCGTATCCGGGGGTGATCGTGGTTAAGATATTTCCCGCCGTTGCGCCAAGCCACTGCGTTGCTGTGCCAGTGAGGGTTGCGGGAGTGAATGTGCCATTGCTTCCAAATTTTGCAGCTTGCGTTAAGGTTCCCGCACGTATTGTATTAATATATGCGTCTGCATCTTCATTTGTGTTTGTAACGTCGTTGTAAGAAGATGTTAAAGATGTGGCTATGCGTGAACTCCCTGCTCCGCTTTCTAAATCTATTTCTATTCCGCCGCCAAATCCATTAGTTACCGTTCCGCCAAGATGAGTAAATCGTGCGATTGGGGTAACTGTATTTGTCGCAGCAGAAGTTAAAAGAACCTGTAATTGTCGTTGTGGGTTTGACATTCCTATCCCGACACTTCCCTCAATTATTGCGCCATTGGTTGGGGCTGTTATGCTGCCAGAATACGTTGTGCCAACTGCCATAGCACCCTCTATGTCTACTTTGTTTGCGGGGCTTGAAGTGCCAAAGCCTGCGACGCCAGTATTTTTAACCGTGAGTCCAGTTGCCGAAGTAAATCCCATTAAAATATTTGCTGCATTGAGCCACATATCCCTATACGCGCCCGCGCTTCTGTCGTAAGACGTAAAGAACGCAACCCCACTACCGCCGCTTGTACTCCCCGCACTGCCGTCTGCGTCGTAAATAAGCTCAAAACCAGCACCAGAGGACGGGTATGTTGGCACGGTTCCGCTATTAATCCTTGCAATACCCCCGCTGATATCTAACCTTGCGCCGGGGCTTGCCGTGCCGATTCCCACCCGAATGTTAGAATTGTCTACAAAAAAATTGGAGTTGTTTTGTGTTATCGTGCCATCACTTCCCCCAAACAACCAAGACCCCGCCGTAAAAAGCCCGTTCGTTGTGGCAGACCGCGCTGGATTAAACCACGCGGTTCCGTTGTGGAAATCGAACCACCCGTTCGAGGTGTTGGGGTAGATCATACCGAAACTTCCAGTCGGACGCGCCGCTGTCGTTCCACCCACGCCACCAAATGCAAGGTTTGCATCCAACATGACGCCGGTTGCAGATTGTAACAGGGTAGAGCTTCCGAGGCTGTTTGAACCAGTCCAAACCGGAATCCGTAGGTTTGTGCCGGTGCCGGAAACGGAAGCGGCAAGGGAATCAGCAAGGCCGGTAATGTCCGAAATTGCAAGGGGTAGCGCGATCCCGGCAGGGTAGCCGATGCTATCCCGCGTCACCTCCACGCCTTCGCTGTACCCGACAATAATAGAATCTTGCAGCACGGCAATGCTATCCACCGCGCCCGCCGTTCCACCACCGCCTGAACCAATCGCCAGCCATGCGCCCGCCGTGTAGGCATACAAACTATCATTCGTGGAATTATACCAAAGGCTATACTCGTAACACACCGCCGCGCTCGTTCCGGTGGCGGACGTGGAAACGGGCGTCGTATCGCGTACCACCGTGCCGACAGGCTGCCAGCACTGTTGTTTTTCTTCGTAGTAATAAGTGAGACTATCTGTGCTGTTTTGCCAAAGCGTTTCTGTGAAATCCACAAAGTTAGAACCCGCCGCACGTGTTGCCGGGGGTGGGTTTGATTGTCTTACGGTGCTGTTTGCGTACCAACGGGGATAGCGCCAAACGTAATCCACGCCAAGCGCCGTATCTCTATGTATTTGTGTATTGTTGCGCCAACTTGCCGCCGTGGGCGTGTGGAGCGGGACGGTATCGGAATAGGATGTAATACCCAATGCCGTTGTTTGTTTACCCTGCACGAGCTTCCCGGAAAGGTTCGGGAATTGTGCGAAGGCAGGGAGGGAAAAGGCTAAAAACAAACCAATGCCCAATATCTTAGTTAAAACTAAATGCTTCATATCTGTCACCTTCGGTGTGTAAAATCGGGTCTACCGTAATCGTACTTTCGCCGACGCCGGTATTCGCCGTAATGGTGTAATGAACAAGCGGCTCCAGTTTCTTCCCGTTGCTGTGTAACCAAAACCGGGTGTTGGGCGATACGGGAATGGTGCCGTTGTTGGATGTCCAAGTCAGCACGTTTGTGTCCCCGTCTGGAAATGCTTGTCTGTACATGGTTATGCTTAATTCGCTTGTTTCATCTGTCCCGCCGTTCAATCCCGGCATTGATACCCTTGCGGGATCTCCATCGGCTCGCCAACGGACGGTAATAATGCCAACCTCCACCGCGTTGTCTGATCCACCTTTCGGCAGGTCGCAGTGTAGGTAATACGGGCGGATGCCATTTTGCCCGCCGAACCCGAACCCCGCGACGGTAAAAAACCATAGGTTGTAATAAGTTGGATTTTTCTGGATCGTTCTACACGCTTCGTAATACGCTGCGCAGTAGATCGGCACCTCAAAAGTAAGCTGGTATTCCGCGCCCACTTTTTTCAAGTGTTGCCGCCCCATCGGAGCGGTGAGAACATTTGAGGCAGGGATCGAACCCTTGCCCGGCAGCCACTTGCCATACCCGCCCGTCGTATCGGTGTTGTCAATGGCGGCCTGTAAACTCGCAAGGTCAGACCACGTAGTCGGGAACGCGCCGCCAAGCGGAAGCAATAAAATGTTGCACACCTCGGACAATGCCAGCCCCCCGCCCAAGTCAGTGGACACGGGCAGGGAGCCGATATAGGCCGGGGCGGCAAGCGTCCCTAAAAAGGCGTTGTTATACTCCACCGACGCCGCCGGTTGTAGCGAGCGGGTTGTCGCTGCGCTGTGGCGCTACAACATACTCGAACTTGATGGTCATCCGGGCGATCTCGTAACCGTCAAGTCCACGGGTTTTCGGTAAGAATACATCCAGTGCATTGATGGTGATCCCATTCTCCCCGCCAAAGATTTTCCCGCCATACGTCGTATATTGGAAATACCACTGCCCCGGCACCTTGCTGCATTGCAGGTTTCGCAGGAAGTCGTAATTATCGTCCGATACGGGGATGGAAAGCGAAGCGGTTTCAGTGCGGCGCACCACCGATTCCTGAAAGTTGGGGCCGATGTAGACCGCCGGTTCGTGATCTGGAATTTCACCAGACACCACCAACTGACGCGACTTTGTGTTGTCGTCGTTGGTGTTGTCAATGGTATCGGCAACGGCTTCCGCCGGTGATACCGTCCAGTCTATTGGGTTAGTCCCGCCAACGCGGGTTAAAATGATGCTGTTCACCTCCGAAAGTACGGGCGCGGGTACGCAAAACGGGTCTTCCGGCAGTGCAGGAAGCAGTACCTCGTCGCAGTCGTTGGTGCAGGCAATATCGAAAATGGAAAGTCCCATTATATTCTATTTTTGCTGATTGTAAAATCTGATTTATTGCACCCCCAACACGCGCTGAACCCGGTCGGTAAGGATTTGGCAATATATTCGATGTTCGTATTGTAGGCGTCCGTTAGGTCTTTCATCCGCTTGGCACCCTGATCTGCATTAAGCAGGGTATACTTGTTTACAGTATCACTGCCAAGCATTCCGGCTATTGCGTGGATTGCAGCCTTGAATAGTAGCGTCCGGCCTAACAAGTGTTTCCAGTTGTATTCGCCATTGAGTTGATCCAGGTTGCAGACAAAATCCAATGTGGCACAAGACACGTAACCCTCTACCAGAATGCCGTAGGTGTTTTGCGTCCGGTATTCATGCCGGGATTCGATTGCTGCCACATTGAAACCGCCTGCCTTTACAAACTTAGACCATCCGCCGGGGCCGCCACAACACCAAAGCTGCGAGGTTAGCGGGCGCTGGCCTTCCGTAGGCTCCCAATACAGGTTGTAAAAAAGTTCTTCTTCTGCCGTGGCGTATAGCGGGATAGTAACGGGTGTTACAAGCGTGTTCTTTTCAAACGTTCCTGCAACGGTGTTGCAAGTGATGTCGGACTGTGTAAACGTCGGGTGGTTGGTGTCGAATTTGACATCTACCGTGCCCGTGAAGTTTGCGCCGATGTACAAATCGGTAATAACAAAAGTGGCGTCTATGAGCCGCTTTCCGCTGTACAACTGTATGCCGTTCTTCCCGTTCGATTGCACTGTTCCACTCCCCGGCTCCCTGTTCTTTCCGATAAGCCCCCTGTATGCCCCGACCATTTGCCGGTACAGGGAAAGGGCTGCCGTTAGGTCGCCTCTAAGGTCACGAATGCCGGACTGCAAAGCCGCGTTCAGGATGTCCCATACCCCGCCGTCCCCGCTTGCGCAAGGAGGGGCGGCAGCAAGGATAGCGTTTAGGTTCGGAACGCCGTAGAGGGGATCGGTAAGATAAAACCCGCTATCAGAAACGGTATAATCTTCTTCTATCCCCGCGAAGCATTCGCAGTCTGTCGCTGCAATCCCGATCAATGTTGCTAAACAGTCCGGCATCTTCGTTAATTAGGCTTGCCTACAAATTTCGTTTGTACCCGCGTGCTTTGCGTGCCGGAACCGTCTAAAATAAGGCGCATTTTGAAACCGGTAATGTTGTCGAAAAACAGCCAATCATTACCCGTAGCCGCGAAAGTGTCCCGCGTTACTTCGTGCCAGTCCGTTGCGCTTGCGGTCGTACCTAAATACGTGCTTTCCTGAACGATTGCAATAATGGAAGTCGTGCCGGAAATATTGGTCGCCTGTACACTCCAAGCCCCGTTTCGGTCGGTCAACAGGTTAACCGGGATCGTTACGGTATCGTTGGTGGCGTTGGTTACGGTGTCAATTTCGTACGTGGTCGCCCCGGTGGGGTAGATGTAGTACGAACTTGCAGCCACCAGCCCCGTTGCTGGGTCTTGGTAGGCAAGCTTTTCAAGGTCGGTGCCGGTGAGCTGGTCAACGGTCGCCGTCTTAACGTCCGTGTTGGAAATCAATACCGCGCTACCCAAAACAAGGGCAAGGGCGGCTAAAGAAAAAAGAATGCGTTTCATATCGTTTAGATATTTAGTTCGGTGAAAGAATAAGGTTATACGCCCGTGGTGCCCGTGAAATGCAGGATGCCCGTGTGCGTGTTCGCAGAAGCAGGGGACAGTTTGAACCCCCCCATAAGCACGATCTTCCAGGTGTGCATGTCGTACATCTGCTGGCCTGCGCGTTGGCCGCCGCAAGTGCGCTGGTAGATCACCTCGAAGCGAAGCGGCTGCAAGCGTCCGTTTTGGAAAATAACGGCGGTCGGGTGTTCGATGGAAAAAGCCCAACGTTCCTGTCCCGTAGAACCCGGAGACAAACGGCGGGGAACAGGCGAAGAAAACGAGGTATTCCACATGGCGTAAGCGCCCGGCGTAACGGCAAAAGAGTTAATGCCGCCCAGGGCTGCGTCAAGGTTGCGGATGTCGAAATACATTTTGTAATCATCGAACCGCACCAGGTCGCGTTCGTTGTCGTTCAGGCGGTGGTATTTGCTGTTGATCTTTGCGTTGTTCCACGCATAACGGCCATTGACGAAAAAGTAGTTACCCATGCGGTTGTTCTGCACAATCGCGTCCACGTCGGTCAAAAAGTCCGGGTCTTGGAACAACAGGGCATCACTCACCTGAAACTCATCAAGCGTCGCGTCAAAAGTTACGGTGTCCGGCAGGCTCAAATCCCGGTTTACAGGCGTTGCACCGGAGTGCAGGAAGGTAATCGCCTGCGAGTTCAAGCCTCCCATGATCTTAGCCATTGAGTGCATCATTGATCCAGCGATCAAGGTAGCGGCGTCTTCTTCGCTTGCGTGTCCGCTGTTGCCCGTGTCCGAGAACAAGTTGCCGCATTTGTTGTCGTCTTCGCTTACGAAGTCCTCAATGCCGATGTTCGACGCGTATACCACTGCGTCCGTGTTGGCAACCGATACAGGGGTAAGGTCGCAGCCTTCGGAAAGGGAGGCAACCGTGCCGTTTACGGCGGGCGTGTCGCTGTCTGCAAATACCTGCCAGCCGATTTTATACTCTTCGCAGCGGCCATTAATCAGCACCTCCGAAACGTCCGCCCGGTTTTCTCGGAGCAGGGCGTCGGCGGTGTTGTAGGTGATGTTGAGCGGCTGCAAATAAGGCGGCGGCGCATCATCTGCAAACATTCTGTTTATGCGCTCGATAATGAAACCGAGGGCGGTGGCGGTTTGTGCCATTATGCTCTTGTTTTGCGTTAAATAAAAATAGCCCGCTGTACTTGCTGCACAGCGGGCTAATGTGTTTTTGAAATTGTGTACTACTTTATTTTGTCGGCAACCGCATTATAGGACGCCCATAAATCGGCTTTGTCCTTTGGCGCTGCCTTTGAAAGCAATTCTTCAAACTGTGCTTTTGAGGTAATGTTATACTTCGGTGCCGGGCTGCCGTTTCCGCCTCCGTTTGCCGGGGGTGGGGAGTTGTGGGCGGGCGCTTGGTTCATGCCGAAAAGCCACTCCGATTTAAGAAAATCAGTTACAGACTGTTTGTTAAATTCCTTGTCTTGTATCGGCTCCCCTTTATCGTTTACGATCTCCCCTTTTTCGTTCACGTACTTGTCAGGGTGCAGTGCAAGGAAGGCATTAATCGCAGCCTCTTCGCCTTTAGGACCGAAACCAGCGTTTAGCTCACGCAGGGCGGAAAGGAATGTATTTTTTCGTGCGGCATTTTTCCCGGCAAATTCCTGCTTTATTTTGAACTCGCTGAACTCTGCTTCAATCTTCTCTTTACTTTCTTTCAGCGCCTTCACCTTTGCCTCAACGGCGGCGGAAAATGCGGGGTGTTTCATTACCTCCTCTTCGGTCAATTTAACTGCGGGGTCTTTCCCCTGCTCGCCTTTAAGCTGCTGCACCAGTAGCTCTAACCCTTCTTCTGCTTTGTCAAAGTCGTCTATTCCGGCGGCTTTGAGATGCTTTTCAAGGGATTTCCGTGATGCTTTCCATTGGTTGTCGCCGTGTTCCTTGATCTTGATTTTATTCAGGTCAATGATTGCGCCAAAAATGTCTGCACCTTCCTTTAGTTCACCGTCTTCGTATAAGTCGGGGAATCTATCGGGCATTTTTTCCATCTGAACACCAGTCAATCGTTTAAATTGATCTGGTGTTAATTCCAATTTAATCATATTTTCAGAAGTGTTTTACTTCTCCTGCGCATCCTGTGCGCCTTCCTGTTTTGTTTCCGTTACAGGTGCCGGTTTTACTTTCTTGTCTACCCCTACCGGCGCAATATCTGTGCCGGGGATAGGCTTGAAAGCAATATTCTTGTAGATGGGATTTGAACCCATGCTAACTTTTTGTTCTTCGGTAACGCCTGACATCACCCGGCGCTTGCCGATATAGCCGTTATACGTTGCCATTGCCGTCTTTTTTTGCCTTTGGAGAAACGCCAACGGGGGCGCGGGGCAATTCGTACCGTACCCAATCGAATGCCCCTTCCTTAGTCTTTTCGCCTTTTGGCGTTGGGTCGGTAGTAAGAACTTCGGCGGGGGTAGGTTTCACCATTTTGAAACGTGCGCAGCCGTACGGAGTGGTGGCGGTAATGTGGCGAAGCAAAACAAATGTCTTGAAAATCTGCGGGTTTTTCTTCCACTTTCGCTTAGTGGACTCCACGACAAATTCCGCCATTTCTGCGTCCGTTACGCGGATAGGGTTGCCCTTATCGTCATGCGTGATGCCTTTTCTTACCTGCTCATATAACTCCGTATTCATGCGCCTATCTGCTTTGTTTCCTACAAAATTACGTTCTTCCCGCCGTAGTGTTGCGGGGTGTTGTTTGTTTGCATGTTTTACGCTACATTTGCACAATGGAAAAGGCATTAATAACGTCTATTTATACAGCGATGTATAAACATAAACTCACACAGCTTGCCGTTGCAAAGAAGGCGGGTGTCCATCGAAACACTTTGTCCCGCTCCCTGCGCAACCAGTCAGGCATGTCTTTAAACTGCTTCGCAAAGATTGTCGAGGCGATTAACGAACTCAAGCCGGGCGCGTGGACGTGGCCGGGGAACTGAAACGGATATGAATATTCAAATATTTGGCACCATTATTCGTACCCGCCGATCTTTGGGCAAGGTGATCGAAACTGCTGTCCGGGACGGGCGAACGGATACAAATATATTTAGGTGGGCAATAAACGTCTATAACACTGGGCTTTTGGGATTGGTCATATATCGAGCCACTCCGAGGTTTAAAGGCATTGAACACTTTAAGCCGAAAGATAAATGCTAACCGCCCTCCTCCCCGTCCTTTGGATTTTCGGTGTCTGTGCGATACTGTACGGCTCCGCCCTGCTTTATTGGGCGTGGCATAGCCCGGAAGACGCGGACGCGGCGAAGTGGTTTATTGTCGCGGGAATGCTTGCAGTGAGCGGGGCGATTTGGTTAATGAGTAAAATTTAAAACTATGAGTGAATTTGCTGCTTTTGTGATATTGGTAATATGTTCTATATACATCCTTTTGTACTTCTATATACTTGTCAACTATTGGGATGATGGATTCCTTATAATTAGAAAAACAAAATACCCTATCCGGTTTATAACAAAAATTGCCAAAGCACAAACAAAGTACGATGTATGCTTATCGCTATTAAAGTGTGTTGCTAATGCCACTATAACGCCTATCTTACCTTTAGTTGCGCTTTTTCACCTTGCTGTTTTTTATGCACTTTTACCTGATGACGAAAGTCAAATATAAAACCCCGGCTCCCTTGCGAGAACCGGGGCGTACTTAACCCTATGAAAAAACTACTACTTTGCCGATTTAATCCGGTGCGGTCTGCCTTACAATCTTCCCGCCTTTCTTCCATTCTAACTGTTTTTTTCCATCCTTCCTGTAAGACGTTTTCGGGAACCTATCTAACTTCTCCCCGATGTCTTTGAAAAACTCTTCCATGTCCGCACGGGTGACGCCTTCAAACCCGGCGCTTTGATACTTGAACCCGTCTATATTCGCCTGTCGCCTGCGCACGTCTTCCGCCGTCTCCCGTTCCCGATCCATGCCGGAAAGCGCATACTTTACAAGCAGGTCGTTTGGCATCTTCGCCCCGCCTAACACCTCGTTTAAGTGTGCTGGCATAACCCGTTCGCCCCTGCTAAGGTAGGCGGGGATAGAATCGCTTTTCCCCGTCCCGGCACCGTCCAAAAACGGTGTCCCGTCTTTAAATCCCGGTGCCTGTGCAAACTTTGCGCTTTGCGCTTTGGCCTGTGCCAGTATCGAGAAGACGGTAGAAACCCCCACGGCAGCGGCGGCAATGAAACCAAAGATGCCAAGTTTTGCCGATGCGGAAAGCAGCCGGGCGATGGTCAGGGTCGCCTCGCTGGCCTGTTGTACGCTGTTAATAATCAGTGTCCGCCGGGCGGCCTTTTCTTCGAGTGCGGCGCGTTTCTTTTCGGCTGCTTCAAGTAGCAACTGCTTTTCTGCAAGTTCCCGTTCGCGGACGCCTACGGAGTTGGCAAAGCCGTCCCGTTCGCGTTGTAGTTCGATGTCGAGCAGGTCTTTCAATTCATCCACCTGTTCCCGGCGGCGTTCGATGATCCGGTCTTGTGCGGATATTTGCGCTTCGGTGGCGGCGTCAAGTCCTTGCACGAAGTTGCCAAAGGCAAGGTTAAACCCGGCGCTTATTTCCTGAAATCCCGTTTCCAGTTCTTCCCGGCTCAATCCGAACGCGGACGCAATACCGTCTTTGATGCGCTGGAGTAGGGGCTGGTTATCATTAAAAACGCCATTAAGTCGGTTGAATGCGCTTTGTGCTGCGTCCTCTAACCCGCTTTTATCTTTTGGTAAAAGCAACTGCGCAAACACCCCGTTCTCCTTGTCCTTTTCCCGGAGCTTATCAACGGCGCGTCTGAACTCTGTTTCAACGGCGCTAACCAAGTCCTGCACATCACTTGCAAAGCCCTCTGGCAGCGAGCGCCCGGCGGCTGTGGCAGCGGCGGCAATTTCATTCACGAATGCGTCCACCTCTTTTAAGGCGGCTTCCTTTTCTGCCTGTACTTTGTCGGTGCCAAGTAGTTCGGATATTTGCGCCTTTTCTACCCGCTGCGCTAACCGTTCCAAAAGGGATTGGTAGGCTTTGTTTAGTGCCTCTACCTTTTCCCGTTCTTCCTCCAATTTCCGGGTGCGTTCTTCGCGGATTGCCCGGATTTTTGCAGCGTCTTCCCGTTCCCGTGCGGCGGAATCGCGTAACAAATCAATTACCTTGCGCTCTGCATCCGCTATTAATTTGCCCTGTTCTATGCTAATGCCCCCGGCAGCGCTTTCCTGTTCAATCTTCGCCTTTAGTGCGGCGGCTTGTAATGTTGCGGCGCGGATGCGCTCTGTTTCAATCCCCCGCTCAATCTTTCCTGCTTCCTGCAAAGCTTTTGTGCGCGATCCGATGCTTTGCGTTTCGTCTTCCACTTTTGCCCGTAGCTCATCAACTACCCGCAGCGCTTGCCCCTCGTTTACGATAAATTCATTTGCAGCGCGACCTAACACCTGCTGCACCTCTGTAAACTTTCGGGCACTTTCAGCTGCGCGGTCTAATTCATCCCCGTACCCGGAAAAGATGCGGGTAAGGTTCTGTAATACTTCGCCCTTAAATGCTTCGCCTGAAAACACACGGGCGATGCTTTCACCAAACTCAAACACCCGTCCAACAACGATGTCAAAACGCGCACCAAGCCCGGCCATTGACTGTTCAAAACGATCCCCGGCTTCCTGCGATTTACGAAAATATGCTGCAACTCCAGCGGCGGTAAGGGCAACCAAACCCGCAGCGAGTGCCGTTACCCCGCCTTTCAGGGTGAACAGGCGCTTAAAAAAGCCGACTGCGGCATTTCCTGCAAAGCGAAGGGTATTACCAAGCCCCCCGAAAGTTTGCGTTATTTGCGGCCCTTGTTGGATGAGCGCCTGCATGATGGACGTGCCAGCCCCTACCTGTGAAAAAAGGTCATTGAATTGAAAGGTCAGGTTTTGCGCTTGGTTTGTGGTCAGCGCCATTGATTGCCCAGCTTGCCCAAAAGATTCTTTTGCTTGCCGTCCTAATTCTTTTATATCGTTCTGGTTCTGCTGAAATAAGATAGACGACGCTTTGTTTTGTTGCTGGAGTGCGACAATTTGCTGTTTTATCGCCTTCGCGTTCTGGCTGCTTTTGTTGGTCAGGCTTGAGTATTGGCGCTCTAATCGCAGAATTTCGGCACGGGTTTGCAGCATCCCGTTTTTCAATGCCTCGTTTTCCTTTTGCGCAGTGGCAATGGATGCGGCGAAGGACGGCCCGACATTGGAGGCGGATTTAGACAGATCGTCAAACGCTTCCTGCCCCTTGTCTACCGACTGGATCATCTTGTTTATCCCCGCTGAAACGGCGGTATCGTCATAAGTTGCAACGAAATTAATTGGATCGGGTTGTGCCATGTCTTACTTGTTGTTTCGTAGCTTTTCTATCTCCCGCTCCTCGGCCTTTTGCTTCGAGTATGCCCGCACATAGTTCCGGTAAAACGCCCGGTAATCCATCGCCAAAAGTTCGCTTTCCCGGAAACCGAGGTAGTGCGAAATGGATAGGCAGACTGTTTCAAATGTGGTCTGCATTTCTTCTGCTGCCAGCGTTGCCTTGCCGCCCGAAAGGATGTACCCGCCTATTCGATCCCGTGCGGGGGCTTTCTTTACATCTTTGGGGATTTCGCTAAGAAGTCGGTTAATATTCCGCTCCATGCCCCCCGATACAACAAGGCTAAGAAAAAAAAATCCATTTCATTTATGTTTTTCCAGTCCTCCACCTTTTCCTGCGCTTCCCGTTCATCCCATGTGCTTAAATCCTCTTCTTTGCTTACGATAAAAAAGGTACATGCCGTTAAGCAGCGGTGGTTTTTTGCGGTGTAAGCGGTAGTAACCCCGTTTATTGCCGCCTGAATCGTATAACCAAGAAAGGCCGCGTCCTTGTCCTTTAGCATCTGGTTATAAGCGTTCTTTATCGCCACCAACCCGTCTACGTTTGTTTGCAGGTTCGCGTTTGATATAAACGCATCCATCGCCATTCTAAGCCCGTGCGCCCTTCCGGCGGGTAATCCCATCTCCGGCGTGTAAATGTAGTACTTGCGCCCGCTTGCCCCGGTAAAGTCCGGGACGTGCCGGTTCAGGGCGTCTATCCAAATACGCTGCACCGGGCTTTCGCGGGGCATGGCGTAGTAGTTGCGCAGGGCTTCGTCTACCTCTTCCGGCGTGTACTGTTCAAGGATGCCGGGGAGGGGTTGTTTAGTTTTTTTCATCTATCTGTTTTAGTCCAAAATGTTTTCTCACTACCGACCAATCCACCGCGCCCGATTTAAGGAGCGGCGCGTCTTTCGGGAAGTCGTCAATGTAATAATCGCCTTTAATCATACCAAACGTAATCGGGTGATATTTCCACGGGCGGTATGACTTCATTTTTATACCCCGCCCCTTTAGCCACTCAATTGCTTTATAAAGCGCAGCGGTTCCAATGTCCACCCGGTACGTGTTCAAAATAACCTCATGCCCGGCGGCAATCAAATCTTTAACCGTTTGCACCGCTCCGGGGACTTCTTCGCCAATGTCCGGGTAACGGTGCAAAACCATTGTGCCATCGAAGTCAAGGTATATTTTCATCTGTCCTGCAAATAACGTTCGAGAATCAAAGCCCCCGCGCAGGCAAGCAGCGGGGCGGGGAGCTTGTACCATTCAAAGCCGTTTACGATCACTTCGATCACTGTAAACCACAAACACCAAAACCCGGCTATGCACTTGCTGCAAGCCCACGTAACGCGGGCGACGCCATATTGAAACCGGTTCGCAGTGTCGCTAAGGTATTCCCGTTTGAACAGCAACGGCGGCAACCAGCCGAATATCTCCCCCGGCTCCGTGATCCGCTGCCATGCCACGGCGCAAAGGGCGAAAACGAGGGGGGTGTATAGGGTTTGTTCGATCATTTACAATAATGGATTATTAGAATGATGCCAGCGGTGAGAATAACCGCCAAGTTTCGATCAACAAATTCGCGTACTTTCACCATTACCATGTCGTTATACAATCAATTTCCGCCGGAACGGTAGGCGCGACAAAGCACCCGATATTAACCATCAATTCCGCCACCAGATCAACCGCAAAAAAGCCGTAGGGCGGCATGAAATACGGCTCTTTGTTCGCGTAACTGTACGGGGCAAAGATCACGTCCGCCCGCTGCTCTGGTATCTCAAAACTCCGAACCTGCACCCGCGCGGCTTGGCTTAGGCTGGTATCGGTTGCGGTCAACGCCTGCGAGTGAAGCGCCTTAATAAACGATATCATGTAGGCAAGGGTCGAAGGGCAACCCTCCACGCCTAATTTTTTGTAGTTCAACCACGCCACAAAGCGCAGGGGCAAACGGAAAGTGAGGTCGTTCGGGGTAGGTGTTCCAAAGCTGATTGAACCCGCTCCACGTCTTTCAAAGTACGCCACCGACTTGTACCTGTCATCCGGGGTTAGCGCCTTGTAAACGGACGGGTCGGTGCAACTGTTTTCGATAAGACAGGAAACGGGGTAGGCGATGGGGTAAACATTCCCGTCCGCGTCCCGTTCGTTGTAGCGCAGCGGGCGAACCAATCCCCCGTAACGCTCGATAAAGCCAAGCCCGCTATCCGGGTCAGCCGTGCCGACAATGGCGGGGTAGAAGGCGGATATTAAAAGGTTATCCATTACGAAAAGGGTTTAATTCGTTCGCTATTTTTATGCTTCCGATGCAGACAAATAGAGAGATGAAAAACAACAAACCGTCAACGCCAAATGCCCGATGGCAGAACATAGTGGAAAACGCAAGAGCCGTCACCGCAACGAGCGCGAAGAAAAGCCCAGCGATTACCTTTAATGCTTTCATATCTTGTTTTAGGTTAAGTCAATGATTAAATTATTCAAGCCACGGGGGTGCTTGTTCTTGCGCTTCGGCTTCAAAGGTAAATGAAAGGACACCACCAGAAGTCGGAGCATCACCCCATGTAATATTTTCTCCCCGTTGAATTGCTTGCTCAAGTATCGCCAGCCGTACTTCCGTAGATTCTGGCGCATAGCCAACGGGCAAACCATCCGCATCCAACATTTTACCCCGTGTTGACGGTTGCCAAAGCGGGAAGCTATACGTCCCCGGCTCCCCCGCCCTATCCGCTGCCACCTGCCACTCCTGCCAAAACGAGTGTGCGCGGCTGTCGTGTTCAAAGTCGGTGTCTTTCATGGCTGCAAGTATTTTTGTATTCGCCGTTGATTCGCCTCCCCTGCCAGCATAATCTCACTACGGGACGGCTGCAATATCCTGCCCCGTGGATCGGCTTTCGGCTGCGTCAATGCCCCGAACAACTTCTGCCGGTTCCCCGCGTCCTGCGCCCCTACCTCCACCGTCGTACTCGTTTCGGTGTTCTCGATCACAACAGGGCGGATGTTATTCCAAAGCTGCCCCGTAACCGTGAAGTCTACCTTTGTCGTCTGCCGTCCCCGTTCTTTTCGGGTATTGGCGTATGCCGGGGAATAGCCAATGAACGCAGCCCCGAATGCGTCCGTCCCCGTGGACTGGATGCGGAACTGTACCTGCGCTTTGAGTTCGGACGCAATGATCAGCACCTCTTTCGGGCGGTTGCGCTGCATCAATTCGATGCGGGCTTTGTACACGGCGGCGAAGTCTTTGGCGTCCATGCAACAAAAATAAGATAAAACGCTTAATTTTGTCGAAAATAGTTGCAAATGATACAGGAATTGCAAAGGATTGTAGAACGGGGGACGCCGTGGAAGCATTACGCCCGTACCGTGGAAATCGAAGAAACGGCGGAAATGTTCAACGCGGAGGATTCGGAAGAACAGCGGGAAGAAATACACAAATATCGCCGCACCGAGGACGCGGAACTAAAAGACCAGCGCATCCGGGTTTCTAACCCCGTAACGGGCGCGGCGCTTGCCCCGGCCTATGCCGTCTATCGTTCCTTGTCCCGTGTAGCGCCAATGGCTTTGATTGACTTCAAGGACAAAACGAAGGGTGAAAGAATCCGGGCGGATATGTCGGTGTTCTATGCTCGCAAGCCCGTACTGGAATACACGTTTAACCAGTGCCTACACGCAAGTATTTTCGATCCGAATAGCTGGATAATCATCGAATCCGATCCCGTTTTCGGGCAGGGCGGCACAGTGGCGGCGAGGTACGTTTACCCCGTTGTATTTTCCTGCGAGGAAGTTTGGGACGTGCAAATAAATAAATCCGGCATCCCCGTTGCCGTGACTATTAAGCAGGTCAAGGAAGCGAAGGCGGGGGAAACCTATGCCGAATGGCGGTACTACACCGCCGGAATGACCACCCACGCGGTTGAAGCGCATAAGGATATGCAAGCGCCTCCCGGTTATTTGCAGGTAGAATGGATGGTGGATAAAAGGACGGCAACATACTACGTCCTTGAATACCCGAACACCACCAAGACCCTGCCGGGGGCTTGTCTGGGGGCGTACATGGCGGAAAACATGCAGCACTATGTGACGCTGTACAACGAAGCCAACCCGCAGTTGCGGGAACTGATTAAGACGGGAAATTTGGCCGACGTTACCGAAATTATCCACGCTTGGCCTGAGCGGTTTGAATACGCGAAGCGCTGCACCCACGTTAACGAACAGTCTATGCACTGCGACGGCGGGTACTACGGCGGGATAAAAAATGCGGATCATTGCTGCCACGCCTGTAATGGAGTTGGCTACATTAAGGTGAACAGCGAGCAGGTCACAAAGACAATGCCGATGCCCGAAACGATAGACGGGTTGCTTGATCTGGCAAAATTAGTGCATTACGTAGACCGCCCGCTCGACCTCCTGGAGCGCTTCGACAACCGGGAGCAACTTATTGCTTATGGTATCTACCTGACAATCTTCAACCAAGACACCACCCCGCGCAAGGTAGCGGGGCCAGATACGGCTACCGAGTTTGTGCTGAACTTTGAAGCGCAGTACAATAAGGTCGTAACATTCGTGCGTCGCGTTGAGGACGTGGTAGAAACGATTTGGACAGCAGCAGCCGGGCATTGGGACGTGGAAATTGATGTCGAGTACAAATACCCGGCAGATTTGAAATTCCAATCCTTTGCTGAACTTGTAGCGAATTACAAAGCTACAACAGACGCCGGGCTGGATGCTTCGATCCGTGACCATGTACGCGATCAGATTTTGCGGCGCATGTACGAAAACAACCCGGCGATGTATGATGAGGCGAAGGCGCTGGAGGCATGGAAACCCTTTGCCGGGAAGTCGCCGGAAGACACCGCGTTCATCCTGTCAGGCCGCGACGTAAGCGACCCGGAGCGGGTGCTGTGGGAAGGGTTCGATTTGTTCCAACGGGAAACGATGGTGAGCGAGGGGGGCATGTTCCACAAAAAGGACTACGCCGCGCAGCAGGTGATCGTTACGGAGTGGATCGGGAAACAGCAAGCCCGCGCCAAGTATTTGGACGCGGGCGGGGGCGGGGCGGAGCAAATCTAAAATGCCGGGGACTTGCGCAGTTTACCCGGCGTCCTGTTTTAGCCGTATCGCATGGCTCAACAGAATTGGTCTAATTGCGGGTTATACATTGCTGTAATGCCCGCGTTTTCAATGCCGTTTGCAAATATCTTACCTTCTGCATTTTTTTCAATACAAATGTACGAAAAGTATTTTTTGATTTGGTTGAAGCTCATTTTTCTTAAATTGATTGGTTAACTAATACGACAAATATACTCCACAACACTCCGAACCACACCAAAAACTCGACCAACCGCACGAATCTATGGACGAAATACAAAAATACGACCTTTTAACCGACGCCCGCGAGCAGGAACGCGAAACGGCAGGGGACGCGCTTGAACTGCTTTTCGATGCGCTCGATACTTCCCTCTTTGCCCTTGCTGCGCGGCTCATTGCGGGGCTGGACACGGACGAACGCGGGCGCATTGTCTTTACCGTGAGCAACATTTCGAAGATCGGTAGCGCAGCGGTAACGCTTCAGGCAGAAACGGCGAAGGTAAATCGCTCTATCCTGTCCAAAATTTACAACCGCTTCCTGCGCTTGTTCGGGCTTGGCACTCGTTACCAAGCGATCTTTACCGACCCGAAAAAGGTAGAAAAGGACATTGCGGCAAAGGTATTCGATCTGTACGGCTTCCATGACGGCAAGCAAAGCGAAGGCGGGTACATTGCCGACATCCTGCGCTCTAACCCCGCTGCGCGGCAGATCGTTGATCAGATGCGAAAAGCCGTAGCGGGGCGGGTGCAGTTAAAGCAGTTCCAAAAAGACTTCGCCGACTTCTTTACCAACGCCAACGGGGGGCTTTCTAAGCGCCACTTTGCCCGATTCTCCCACGATTTGTACATGGAGTTCGACCGGACGCTTTCGTTTGAGTACGCTACGGAACTTGGCACAGACACGCATGCCATTTACGCCGGGGTACGGGTTCGGGATAGCCGGGAATTTTGCATGGATCGGCTGAACCAAATTTATACCCGCGCCGTCATTGATAGTTGGAATAACTTAGATTGGCAGGGCAAGCGACCGGGGGACGTGAAGGTGGTTTTAGGCGGGTACAACTGCACACATAACCTGAACTGGATCAGCGCGGACTTTGCGGAGCTTTGGGCAAAGGAAAGAGGGGTGGAGATTAACGGGTATCGGTAGGCGGCTCGTCTTCTAAATTAGCCCAGTACTTGTAAAAAACAAATAGCAAAGATAAAGGCCACACCAAAAAGCATAAAAGCGATGTTAATGCCTGTTTTTTACTATTATATGTAGGCTTTTTATCCGGGATTAAATTAACGCACCAAGCCAACAATCCCAAAGCAGGGATTGAAAAAATAGCAACTTCGCAAAAGTCAATCATCTTTCTGTTGTTTTAATAATTAGATGCACGATACCTCTGTCACCCTACACTCGAAAGGCTTACTGTGAACGTGATCAAAATCTTCATAGCAGTTGGGGCAACGCATTGCTGTATGTTCGCTGCAAAGGTCGCAAGGGACGGTTGTTTCAATCCAATCTGTGTGAATAGCCCACCCCTTACAACTTGGGCATTTTAATTCACACCCATTTCGTAGGCTTTCGCCCGGAATTACCTCAAAATAAAATGCTATGTCCTGTGCGTTCATCCTTCCGTTATTTTTCGATTAACAAATCAATCCCCGCCGCCAACCCCATCCCGATCCCGCGCACATACACGTAAGGCAGGATGAAGGACAAGGGGAACAAGATAAGCATATCCCATCGCCCGATACCAAGCCACGAAACGGCAATCCCCGCCCCGCGAAGCATGAGCATCGTACACGGCACCCCAACGAGCGCAGCGACCTTTTGGCCGGGGCTAAGGAGTGGCCACATCGGCAGGGAGTTCTTCGATGAGGTCGTTTTTATGTTCACCCATAGCCCATCTCCCAGTTTTTGCAAACCACGATACGTCGGATGGGTGCTTGCCCTCAACCCGTCCACAAAAAGTCCACGGGTCATTCGTCCATTCCTCTTTTACGATCTCCACCACGTCCCCGGAGCGGGTGCGGTATTTCTTTCCGACTTCGATTTATAAACTCATATCCGATATTTTGAAATTACTGCCTGTAATTCTTTAACAAAGTCGTCTAATTCGGGGTAAGAAACCCAACAAAGGGTATCGCCGTTGATCTGGATGCGAGTGTCCAAATATTCACCGCCTTCATCCCTGCACCGAATATCTAACTTTAGATTGTCGTTAATGTTGATTGATTTGTTGATTGTTGGAAGTGCCATTGCGCTTTGTTTTATGCCCGGTGGGAGGGGCGGGTTATTCAAATTCGTAACTTGCTACGGGCGTGTTTTTCGCGGCAACAATAGCTGCGTCTTGTGTAAGAAAGTAATTTGCATTTTCGCCCGCATCAATAAATATCTTTTTTGCGGCCTCAAACTTAGTGTTTGAAGTCGTACCAAGATGCGCACAAACTTCATGCGCTTCTGAATCTGCAAATTTTTCAAGATCAAATACTTTTTTCATGGTTGTTTTTTCTTTCAAAGTTACCCCGCAACCCGATACAGTGCAACATATTATAGACAAATGGCGTAAATTTACCGACGTAAATACAAAATATCATGCTTAGAGGATTCACATTCGAGTTTGACGACGGGGTAACACAAACGCCCTGCGACCCAGTTTTTGGATCGGCTCCGACCCTGCAAATTGAAACGGGCAGGGATGAGGATTTCGGGTATTACGAACGCAGCCTAAAGACTGCGCTCACGTTCCGGGGGGCGGATTACGACTACCTCAAGGCACTGGAGGACGCGGCGGACTGCGACGAAATTACCCTGAATATCTACCACAACGCCGTCTTGTTCTTTTCCAAAACGTTACGCATCGGCACGTCACATTTCGCTTGGGATTTAGACAGGTGCCGGGTAACGGTGCAGGGGGATGACGTGAACGCCTACGCCTGTTTCCTTGCCGCGTGGGACACGGAAATAAATATCTTGACCGGCACAGCAAAGACGACCGTTAATACGATCTTAGGGGAGTTTGAAACGATACAATGCCAATTTGATGCGGTTGGGGCAATTGACCCGGAAGATTATAGCACCCCCATTACCGACTGCATCACGCCCGGCGAAGGGTGGACACTGATAGACCAATTGGTCAACACGGGCGGGGGAAATGATAGCGTTTTTTCTACCTACATTCGGCAGGTCTACGTTTCCACCTGTTCCGGCGGCGTACCCGTTCCCCCGTGCGGCGGGGGCTGGATATTGATAGACGATAACTGCCCCACGGACGCAACCTACGCCCGGCCTGTACCCGTTACGCCGCTACTGGTTGCAACCGAACTAAGTGCCGGGGAATTGTACCGGGCAACGGCAGGGGTACGCGGTGGCGCGGATGTGAACGGGGCAGAATACAACAATATCCCGATGTCGAACGGGGTAGAGCTGGAAGAAATACTCGACACCTATTTGCCGTGCGGCTTGTCCGTTGTTTCTGACTTCTTTTCGATCAACGGGGATGCCACCGCCCCCGCTAACGACGTTTATACGGCAGCAGCGGCCAACCTTGCCCACCTGTTTGTTTTCCAAAAGGCGGACGTAAAGCGGGCAAACGCGCTAAACGACGCCACCAACGGCAAATGGACAATAGAAAGCCTTTTCGGGGCATTGAAAGCGCAGTTTGATATTGAGTTCAGGATCAACGCGGCGGGGGATGAAATACGGATAGAACACACCTCGTACTTCGCAGCGGCCAACGGGGAGGATTTAACCAGCACTCAGCCATCCAGGCTCACGGGCACGAACCGCTACACGTATGCCAGCGATAAACAAATATCGGAGGAAAAGTGGCGCTTTGCGGAAACGGCAAGCGATGCCTTTGAAGGGGTGCCGTACTTGTACACCTGCTTTTCCAAGACCGATCGGCAAAAGAAAGAATATGTCGTAAACGATTCCAACAACGATGTGGGCAGCCTTATCGCCTCCCCGGATAGTTACGCGGACGCTGGGTTCGTATGGGTGTCGGCGTGTTTGGTAGGTAGCGATTACTTCATTGCCTCCGAGGTGAGCTTCTTAACGGGAGCTGTGCTTTTGAACGGGCATTTGTCTATCCCAAACCTGATGCGCACCTATCACACGTACAACCGCCCCCGGTTAACGGGGACGTGGGACGGGTCGCCCGTGACGTTTGACAGCCAGGCGCGGGTAAAGGTGCAGGACGCGGTTTCGTTTAAGGTGTGCGCGGAAGACTTTGCCGCATACGACGAAAGCCTGCTCGTTAGAACAGGCCTCGGTTGGATGCGCATCGAATCGGGGACTTACGATGCGAGTTCAGGGACGTTTACGGTGAGTCCGAGGGGGTAGGCGGTTATTCATATACATCATCTAACGTGTATTGAGTGCCATCTACTTTTATATATTCGCAGTCGCTCATGTGCTTTACTTGTAACTTACCCATAACGTCAATACGAAGTAAACCGCAGTCTAATTCAAAGTCATTAATAGGCCACCAAATACCATGGACTTGCAATTGCGCTTCACTTGCGCCTGCTATAACTTTTTGAAAGTTTTCGCCCCATGTTTGGACTGGATTTTTCATCCTTCCGTTGTTTGCGCCCCGGTGGGAGGGGCGGGTTCGATAAATTAAGGCAGCCACGAGCCGTAAGCCCAAGCGCCCATCAATGCATTGCACTTGGCGCAATAGCGATCCTTTTCAAGGACAAAAGAAGCGTCGTGTACGCTCATTATTGTGTCTTTGTATTCCGTAGACCCGCACTTGCATTTAATCGGCTCCAAGTCTTTAGATACCAGACCCCTGCTTATGCGGTCTTCGATTTCTTCAAATGCGTTTTTAAATTCCATCGTTCCTTTTTTCTTTCAAAGTTACCCCGCCCTCCCCCGAAAAGCAAGAAAACCCGACCAAGTGCCGGAATTATTCGACGGGCGGGTTAATGTCTCTCAGGTATGCAGCCTTTCTGACTTCGCTACTTACTGCGTCCATCCATTCAATATAAAGATCATCGTCTTGGCTTACCCAGTCCATTGATTTAAGGTAATCCTCCGCTGCCTTACACCGGGCTTTCCAGTATTCGAGTTCAGTTACTAAGTTAGACGCGGCGCGGTAATTGTCTAAAATGTCAGATACTTTTTTGCTTGCTGTGTCCATTTTTCTATCTGTTTGAATTATTAAGCATCAAGTGTGAAATCCCCCTCGCACCCCTGCACCGCTACGGGCGCACTCGTAAACCGTAGCACCCCGGCGGGGCAGATTGCGCCCGCTACGTCCTTCCTTTCCACGTCCACCTCATAGATCGTTTCCGCCGTCCCTCCGATCCGGGAAAGGGTCACGGTGCCGTGCTGGTCGGCTGCTTGCAAAACCGCCTGCACGTAGTCGGGCATAGGCCAAAAGTCGTAGTCTTTCGCTTCCCTGTTCGTTGCCTGTGCCAAGAACCTACCGCCTACCCCGTTCGTTTCAAATGCCTCTTCGATCACGGGGGTGTTCAATATGTGATACCCGAAAAAGTAAAACTTTTGCACGTACCCGGTCTGATACATTAAATTCAAGTCAGTGAGGTCAGTGGCGTTGGTGAAGGTCAGGACGTACATATCTTGCCCGTATTCCGCTACCGCCGGGGATGCCGTCAACACGCCCCCGCATGGATCGCCGGATGACCAGGTATAGGTGTAGTCACGGTAAATGCGGTTAATTGCGCCCGGTTCGTTGGGAAGCACGGTTGTCGTTTCGATACGGATGATGGGAGCGCCGCCTTCGTCCCCGATGTCGTTCTGGTTCAGGGTGAACGCGGAAAGGTTGGAAACGAAAACGAAGTTGCCCGTCTGGTTGCGATCTATCAGCACCCGATCCGTTCCCCATGCCCCGAACGTTGCCGTGAAGGACAGGGTAAAGACCGTGCCACCTCCGTCTGTTAAGCAGTCCCCGGAATTGTGGACAAGGGACGGGGTTGCAAAGGTGTCAAAGGCGCGGGACATAAAGATGCGCTGCGAGCGCAGGATGTCGCCCGACTTCAAGTTGATGATGATCTGGTATGTACCCACCGTTGGGGCATTGTCAAGCGCCACGCCCTTGTACGTGAACCAAGCCCGGTCTAATGCCGCGCTGGTTTCTGTTTCAATTTGCGCAAGTGTTTGGCTTGCCTCTACCCCGCTATCCACGTTGCGCAGCGTCCACGAATCTACGGTTTCCCCGTCGTCCTCCACCGTGAACTGGAAAGGGGGCAGGACGGAGACGGGGGAGTGCAGGTAGCCCCGGTGTGCCTGGTCGTCATCGTTCGGGTAAAAGGCGATAACGTTGTAAGGATTGCTTTGGCGGATCATGCGCGGAAATTTATGCGCAAGTTACGAAGGTTTGTCTTTATTTTCAAGTTGCGCGGCGGTGCGCTTAATTTCCGCCTCTGTCCGGTGTAGGTTTGAATAAATAACCAACGCGCCCGTTGTCCTTGTTTCGTGGCAGTTTAGGCAAGCATGTACTTGCCCTTTTTCTTCATTGCCTATTAACATTCCGGCGCGGCCATTATCCGCAAGGCATACGCCGCATTTATTGTATTCCATTTTCATGCCTCTTGAATTTTAAAAGCCCCCGCGCAGCAGGCGCGAGGGCGGAACAAAATCTGATTACTCCTCTTTGCGTAACGTCTTAGCGCCCGGTGTACTGGCGTTTTTCTTTCCCCGGCAAGAACTTGGGCGCGGGGTTCGTTTTCTTTGCCTCTGTGCTGATCGCTTTTTTGTAGGTGTCGCTTTGTTTAACAAGCGTCTTGTGAATCGCCGTTGCGTCCTTCGGGTCGAGTTTTGGTGGCGTTAGTTTCGGTTTGTTCATCTGTCGAAAGGTTTAAGAGTTTGGAAATTACCCGTTCAGCGTCCCCGGCATTGCGGGCGTTGGCTTCGGGCGTGAACAAGGCCGCGAGGGCGGCGGTTAGTTTTGCTGGCTTTTTCATACGACGCGTTCAATTACGCGCCCGTTTCCGCTTTCGACAATCAACGTCATGCCCACCTTGTCGGGCTGCACGATGTTCTTGTATTTCGGGTAGTATACGAAGGGCGTCCCGTCCCCGTTGGTGATGCTCGTAACGAAGCCGTCCCCGGCAGGGGTCAGGGCTTTTATGGTTGCGGTTAACTGCATGGTTACGCTTTTTCGATTGTGATGCTGCCAGACGGCGGGCAAGAAAGTTGCATATTCGGGCGCAAGACGATCTTGGTACACCAGTCGGTTTGTGTCCGGTCTACCGTGTACTGGCACAGTTCCCCCGCGTGGGGGATTTGGCGGCGGCTGTCAATCTTGCACTCTCCGTACCAAAACACTTTGTTTTCGGATGCGTGGGCAAAAAGGTCTGCGTTTTTGATAATCGTCATGCCGTTTGGTGACGCGATCTTAATTTCCGTTGAAACTTGCATGGTTGTAAAGGTTTGCGCCCGGCGCGAGGCCGGGCAGGGTGGTTAGAATGTTTGTCCGACGTAAAAATTCGAGGTGGTGATGTTACCCGATGCAACAACTTCAAAGCCGTCTTTTTCGGGCTGGCTGTATTCGTATGCTTCTACGTTAGCATCGTCAAGATACGGCACGTTTTTGTCTACATATTCCTGCGCTTCGATTGCGTCAACCGCGCCAGTTACATGGAAATGAATGTAGTCATTTGCCTGTGGTCGCACTTTGGCTACTACTGCTTGAATTGCCATTTTGTTGTAGGTTTAAATTGTTAACTAATACGACAAATATACCCCCACCCCGCCCATCGCTCAAACTAATACCGACCAACGCACCGAAAAAACCGACGAACGAAAGGAAGCGAACGACTAAAGTAAATTGTCCAACCGCTTTGACCGGTCAAGCTCGAAAAAGAACCGCATCATCAGCGCGTCGGAAATGTCGGGGGAGCGGCCAATTGCTTTGCTTACGTCCGCTTTTGATACGATGGTCAGCTTTTTGTCTGTAACCTCCCCCCGCTTCACCTGCTCCAGTTCTTCTATCAGGTCATCCTTTGCGCCTTCCGGCATTTCACACGCCCAATAGCAAAGCCCGGCGTTGATCTGTGCGGCAAGGTGAAAATAGCACTGTGTTTTTAGGTTGAAATAGTTTTCTTCCTGCCCTTTGTAAAGCATCTGCCTTGCCCCGTTCACGAAACTTTGAGCGCCGGGGATGTGCCCCGTTACCCCGCCACCGATACCGTCCGCATCGAAAACCACGTTTCCCGGCTTTACGGCATAGCGCATCCGTTGGCGCTGGATGGCCTGAACAATTTCCAAGCCGCTACTTTTGGAGATGATCTCGCAGTCTATCACTACCCACCCGTCCCAGACAAGGATAACAAAGCGGTCGGAACCCTGGCCGGCAATGTCCGCCGTGATGTAGCGCTGCCCCGTGCGCGTTACGTGGTCGTTGTTCCACAGGTTGACAATGTTGTCGTATTCGATCAGCGCAGCGGGGTCGCCGTCGTATTCCCAATCCCCGAAAAGCAAGCGGCGTTTTTGCGCGCCGGTTAGCGTCAAGTGAAGACCGTCTATATACCCGGCGTCCAGCATCTTGTTGTCTTGCGGAAGCGCCTGAATGAACCGTTGGTGCGCGGGAAGGGTGCCGTCCTTGAATGGCTTGTAATATTCGCGGTATAAATAGTTTTTAGACGGGTTGCAGGTTTGTAATAGCTTGTGGGTAAGGTTGTACTCTGTATTTTTCCACCTGCCCACGCTTGCCTGCAAATTGCGCTTGGCGTCCGTCTCAAACTCCCCCGCTTCCTCTATCCACCCCCGCGTCATTTGCATGGAGCCAAAACGCTGGTATTCCCTGTCGGACGGCAGGAATTTAGCCGCAAGCAGGTACACGCGGGAACCGTTGTAGCAGGTATAATAATTGTCGTGCCCGTTAAACTTGTACATGCTTTGCGGCACGTCCATATCGGTCAGCACTTCATTGATAGATGGGATTGTGAACTTGGTAAGATCGGAGCCGGTTTTTCGGGCGATAAAATAATGGGTGCCGGGGTAGGTGAGGGCGTCCCCGAAAATCAGCGCGCAGCCGGTGTAGGTTTTCGCGCCGCCTTTGCTGCCTCCGTAAACGATGTCGGTAACGGTCGGATCAACCCACGCCCGGCATGCTTCCTTTTGGCGCTCATTGCCGTGCGTATCGAAAACCAGTTTCCTACCCATTACTTCACCTCCATTCCGGTGATCTGCTCAATGGCAATGGAACCGCTGTGTTCCTGCTTGACCGGGGCGTTGTGTCCTAAGACCTTGCAAAGGCTATCAAGGGCGGCGCGTTTCTCCCATACCTTTACCTTTGTGGTTGTGCCGACCTGGTTATCCCCCGTGCCGATGGTCAGCACCTCCACCCCCCCGATTGCCCCCGCTGTGGCATCGTCAAGTTCGTGGATCGGGATCAGGTTGCCGTTTTCATCGTAAAGTTTGCGAATGTCAAAAAAGGCGAGCTTCGCGTATTCGGCAAGGATTTGATCTAAGGTGATCTCGTTGCGCTTGGCTGCTGCTGCTTGAAGTTCGGCTATTCGTTCCTGAATACCAACATTCACCAACAATTTATAAGCATCCTTCGCGGCGTAATTCTTTGAATAGCCCGCCCGGAGCGCGGCCTGCGTCACGTTAAAGTCAATAAGGTACTCTTGGCAAAACGCTTCGTATCTGTCGGAAAGTTTCGGCATTATCTGTCGCTTTTGCAACAAAGTTACCATTTCCCCGCGAATCTTGCAACCCTCCCCCGTTTCCACCCGCTCCGATACGTCACCACCTGCCCCGCAATCACCATGACCTTGCACATGGCAATGAGGTACACCGTAGCAAGCGGGTGAGTAATAACCCATTTTAAGGCGTTCTGCGCGACGATCTCCCCGCAAACGAAGTAGACCAGCGCATGAAGCAGGGCAAGGTAAAGCGGAAACGCGCACAGGGCAAGGACGGGGATTGCGAAGATAAGCCCGATGATAATAAACCATTCCGTTCCTCCGCTTCCGATATACGGGACGTTTATGAACTTTAGCCGCCGGTGCCCCCACTGCTCGATCTGGTACGCAAGGGGAATATAAACAAGGAAGATCGGCAGGACAAATCCGGGGATGGTTCCAGACACACCTTTTAGCCGTCCTAACCAACTGCCACCAATGCCCCACTTAAAAAGAAACGGGTTAGGGATTGGGATGAATCCAAACAGCAAATAGATGTGTATGCCGATGTAGACCCACTGCGGGGCGGGGGTATCGTTACCTGTTCTCCACCACATCGCCAAGGTATTTGTCCCGGAACCGATTCAACTTAAAATACATTTCGGTGTGGATTCGGGTTTTGTCGAAAAGAATTTCTGCCTGCTCCATCATTATTGCCATGTCGGCAAGCTCACTATACAGGTTTTCTTCCGTGTTGTCCTTTGTCGGGCATTTCAGGTGATTGATTGCAAGAGCAAGCTCCAGCGCTTCTTCCTGTATCTTGTTTATCTGAACGTCCCGTCCGAAGCGGTCAATGATCTGCTGAAAGATATTAGGCATTGCAGGTTCTTGCGGCAAGATTGATTCCTTCACCCGCTCCACTAATTCCCGGAACACGTCACCCGGGGCGGTGTCCCCGGCTACGGTGCGCAGTGGCCAGTGGTTGCCCTTGCTGTATTCGAGTTGCCCGATCCAGGTTTCGGCAAGGGCAATGAGTTCGGAGGCGGGGAGGTGGGTTAGGTTAGTCATAGGTAGAATTTTGCAAACGCCTCGAACGCGGCGTAAAGGGTTGGATAAAAATCACTGTCCTGCATCGTCCTCCAATCCTTGAACTCGCCCGTCTCCCCGTCCATCACATTCCCGCCGACGGTTACGCAGTAGCGCCCGGTGTCGAGCTTGGTGGCGTAAACCGGAATCCCGCCGTATTCGTGCAGGGTGCCGATCCCCCACCTGTCCGGGATCGGGTGTTCGTGTACTTCGATGGTGCCGAGTTTTTTCATCTTGGGCGACTGTATTTGAGTGGTTCCATTACGGCTTTCCGCTCCCGTGTACCTTGTCCCCGCCATCGGTAAGCGACGTGATGCAAAGCGTTGCGGGTTTGCCCTTGTGCGTTCCCTTCCACCACATGCCCGTCTTTCCGGGTTCGGGTACAAAGAAGGC
>JALHRK010000006.1 GCA_022841505.1 Saprospiraceae bacterium
ACATACAGAAACTTGGTGCGACGGCTGGAAACAGGGCGCTCGTAGCGTTCAACTCGAAATTGCAAAGGAAATAGAAAATCATTCTTACCTAGCCGACACGGACAGATTGAATGAATGGATTGATAGCTTAACAAAACGACTGCGAGAAGAAGCCAAGTGACCGCGATATGTCAGAGAGAGAAGGAGGTCTTTTATGAAACTTACACCTGAAGAACAATATTTTAACCTTATGAACGGGCTGGCAGATTCGGTTATGGATGCGTCTGACGAAGAAGTTGCAACGTGGCCCGTGGAGCCAGTAGACAATCGGTGTTCGTATTTGTGCGGGCCGCATTTAGAACAATGTTCAAGATCAAAGACCCATTGTCGCAATAAATCCGCCTGTGTTTGTGAGCGAGGCGTTGCGTGCGCGGTTCTCCAAGTTTTAGAGGAGCGGAAAAGGCTCGATCCTGACGCTCCAGATGCAATCGCGTTTCCGATATGAGCGAGCGTCCGGGGCTTTGGTGGAAGTGGGTTAGAAAAATACAGGAGACAAATGAGACCAACAAACATACCAAACGACACGATAACGATACATCCAAGTCCGACTGCGGACACGCGAAGCTGTGATTTTACGCAGGTTTCAAAAGAAACATTGCTTGAGAGTTCGTGGCAACACGTTGGCGATATTGCAAAGGGTTTTCAGTTCCTTCGCAAGATGCTCGATCTTCAGGTTGCAATCCACGACCACGACAAGTTTTCGGACATAGACGGCTTTCATAGCGACTTCGTAACAGGCTTCGAGCAACACGCCTGGTGGGATAATCACCGGCAAGTCAACCGCCATCATCTGCTACAAGAGGATGGTATCCCTGACGATGTGAACCTGATCGACGTACTAGACCTAATCGTTGATTGCACGATGGCGGGAATGGCTCGGACGGGCGAAGTGTTTCCAATCACCATCACACCGGAAACGTTGCAGCGAGCCTTTGATAACACTGCCAAACTGCTAAAAGACCGCATCGTGGTTGGGTGACTTGGGTTAAGAGGAGGAAGGAGAGAGATGAAACAAATAATCAGTATGGCACAAAACACGTTTTACCACAAAAACGATAAAGGCGAATATGAACGGATGCACGAGATAGTGCTGGTCTTGACCGAGCCGCAATGGGCGGCAGATGAAGCCGGGTTTATGGGTAAAAAGCGTTCGGTCGAAACGATACGCTTTACGGCGTTCGATGAGCAGTTAATTACAATCGCGAATACGTTGATGGAGTACGCAACCGCCGACTAAGATGCCAGAACTATCAGACGACCAGAAAGAACGCATCGCCATCGAGGTCGAACACCTTCCACCCGACGAAGCCCAGGCCGAGTACGAGCGGCGCGTGAGGGAGGCGGAGAATTCGTAGAAAGTAACCAAGACAAAATGCAACCTGATATGACTGCCAAGAAATGCCAACGATGCGGGGCCCGCGTCGAATCTATCCAGACCGATGGCGTTGACTTGTACCTGAAAGGCGAAAAGATGCCGTCCGAGCTGATCAGAGCGGTTTTCCCGTGTCCGTATTGCAAGACAGGGGTTATTGAGTGGAAGCGGGTCCGTCTCGTGCCTCCAACTTTGTTGACCGAATCCGATTGTGTGCTAGAATGATTCCCAATTAAACGTGCGGGCGTATGATTACCCGCTGACGAGCTGTGACAGGTTCGTGAGTTGTTCGGAATTTTTCCGGATAACTCGCGAGCCTTTTTCTTTTGCCTTATGCGATTCGACCGCAAAACATTCTTTGATGGTTTCCGTGACCGGATCGATGCGACTATCGAGCAGGAGCAGGTTGATGGCTGTGAATTTTTATTAGCGGGATTCGAACGGGGCAAATGGGATATTCGGCAAATTGCCTATTTTCTCGCAACTGTTTTTCACGAAACCGCTGGAAGCATGCAGCCCGTCGAGGAAGGCTATTATCTCGGATCTAAAGCCCGTGTTCAAAAGTTTCAAAAGACACTTCGTTACTATCCATACTTTGGGCGCGGCTTTGTCCAACTCACTTGGAAAACCAACTACAAAAAGGCAGGCGATACATTCGGAGTAGACCTTGTTAAAAATCCTGAGAAGGCTTTAGACCCTGAAATAGCGTTTCAGTCTCTAACAGTGGGAATGACTCGCGGCTGGTACGGAAAGAAGCTTAGTGACTTTATCAACGCCAAAACGACTGACTATGTAAACGCACGGCAGACGGTCAACCGCATGGATAAAGCTGGATTGATTGCCGGTTACGCCAAGTCGTTTGAAAAGATTTTAAGAAGCTCGGCGGCGGCCCAGCCCAAGCCTGACGGTTCGTTCAACCAACCCGACGAGCCGACGACGCCGGGCGGTCAGGCATCCCCGGATCCCCAGGGCGAAAGGCATTGGGAAACTTTAGATGCCAAAACTATCAGACGACCAGAAAGAGGCGAAAAAATGGATTGGACAGAAACAGAAAGGGTAGTAAGGGAATATGTAGATGCGGTGCGGGAAGGTGAGGGGGAGAGCCGCTTATCCAAATACGAATACGCTATTTTCGAGGCGGCGGTTGAGGCGGTGTTTGGTGAGGATATTTGGGATGAGATCAACGACCTTTTAGAATGATATGAAAAAGCCTTTCATCTGTGACCATTGCAAAATACTGTTAGGAACGCGGGATGGGGATAGCCTTATCGTGGGTGAGGTGGTTATTTATGTTCCTAAATCGGCTGATATCACTTGTTATGGGTGCAAGGGGCAGACGCGGTTTTACATCATCAAAGATCGCAAGCATAAAGTAGCAAAGCGGTCTGTATGACAACAGACTTTGCCACGTAAAAACTTATTTCTTTACTTAGTAAAATCTGATAGTCTAAAGATAATTTATCGCCGGGTCTGTGCCCGCAACGATGGCTGGCAGCCTCGAATGAGTCGAAAGATTCACTTGAGGCTGTTTTTATTTTTGACAAGATCGAACGCGGGAAAGGCACTTCGCTGATAACTAGTAATCTGCTGGATTGTCAGGAACGAACGGAATTACTTCAACCATCCCGCCACATAAAGCGAATACGAACCCCGCGTTCGAGTAAATGTTATGGTTCCAGCTACACGTCCAAAACAAACGAGGGAACAGACTGAGACGATCTTTGCTCAGAATCTAGTCACGGCTAACGAATGCGTGATTCTGGCGGTACGTGGTTACTACCTCGACTCAATGGGCAAGCGAGGCCGCAACGATCAGGCAATGTACGACGATGCCCTGTTCGTGCTATCGCCCACGGCTTACAAAGCATTCAACGCCAACACTGACCCGCAGAAGTCAGGGGCGAACCACGCGATGTTGAAAGCCCCGCAAAAGATTCAGTACTACAAGGGGAAACACAAGGGCAAATACGACGCTTTACGCCCGTATCCTGAGGCTATACGGCTTCCCTGTACGCGAGATGGTGTTGAGTCGATGTGTTCGCATACCAACATCCACAAAGGCGGTTACAGAGACACGCATAGCGAGGGCTGTATCACTGTTTGGCCTGCTCAATTTTCAGAATTCATTAAGCTCGTCTATTCCGAGATGAGCAAATACAACCAAAAAACGATCACGGTACTGTTGATCGAAAACACAGGAGCTTAACTTTTATGAACCTATCAAAATTTGTGGCTATTTTTACAGTTGTCGCACAAGTACTCAATTTTGTGCAAGCTACGTTTGCTGACCTTTTGCCGGTTTACGTGAGTCTTATCATTGGCTTTGTTTTAGGCGGTATTCAGGCAATTACCCCTGCTTTGCAAAAGGTTTTTGGCACGAACAACAATGGCTGAGGAAAACAAAGATAACCCGTGGACATTAGCCCTGATCGCCGTTGGAATCGCGGCGGTGATCGGGCTGGCGGGTTTGACGTTTCGTGCGTGTTCGGGGCCGAAGCTAGACGAAGCACAGATACAGCGAAACAAAGAAGCTGTGGCATCGGGCGAACGCAAGCGGATGGAAGAGGCATATCTTGAGAGCAAGTTAAACCTCGCTAATATCGACGCTAACCGAGCCAACGCTGAGAATCTGAAACTAAAGACATTGCACGAAAGCAGGGTAGAGGCAAACGCAATGACGGATAAGCAGATGCAAGACTTTCTGGAGGGCAGATAAATGGCGGGATGGAATGAAAGCGTTGACGATATGATGGCTCGAATGTGGGAAGAGGAAATGCGTTTCCTCAACAAAATGGGCGTACAGATGACAGTGTATTGCCCGTATGACCCGCCGACTCGTTGGGATCGGTTCAAGAATGACGTTTTGGCGTTTATCGGGTGGAGATAATGAAGTACTTCCTGATATTACTTTTTGTCATACCCGCTTATTCGCAATGCCCTGAAGTGATGCCGGAGGGAACTATCTGTTTAACCAGATCGGCGGCACAGAAAGCGGTGGAAACGGCAAAAGAGCTGGACGCTACGAAAGTGCAGCTAAAGACAGAACAGCAAGCGTTTGCTGACTTGCTAAAGGAATTCAACAACCAGCGGGTGATAAACGCGGAACAGGCGGGGCGGATAATTGAATTGGAAAAGAATGCGGTTGAGGATAGGGCGGAAAAGGAATTACTGCTCAAATCCGTTAAAAAGCAGTGCAAGTTTTTTTCAATATGTCTTTTTTAATGTTTAACAGAAATGCAGAAAACACACCTCCTACTTTCGGCATTTGGCGATTGGCTAGAATTAAACGCTCTGACGATTGTTCTAGCCGTCATTGGATGGGTCGCTCCATTCGCGGGACTCATCTGGCGGCTCTCACAACTTTCGGCAAAGGTGGATAACGTGGCATCAGAACAAGCACGGCTGACGGCTACGGCTAACGGTCACATTGACAACCAGAACGTACACACGACACGCGATTACCGCGATTCGGTCGAGCAGCGTTTTGACAACATCGACAGGCGTTTTGACGAGATCAAGGACGCTCATCAGCGAATGGAAACCAAGATCGATAGGGTGCTTGATATCGTGATAAACCGCAAATGATAGAACTCATTCTAGCCGCTGTTTGCGTGATAGTCCTGATCGGGTTGTTCGTGAATCTTTTCGGCGGACAGGATGACAACGACGAATGGAAGGGGCTGAAGTGAACGGGTACAAATGCTTAACACCTGACCAAATATCCAACGCCTACGGTGCAAAAGAGATTCTTGAGAGGGCGTATGACAGAGCAGTAATAATTTACGGTGAGGAAATCGCCCGTGCTGGATATATCTACTTCATTAGAGATGCGAAACGCGATAAAAAATCAGGCGATCAAACGCCTAGAGAGCGAATATGAAACTGTCTCGAAGGCGTTCATCTCACGGCAATGTGACGGGATATTCCGTAAGGTAGCCGACATCCTCGAACCTAAAACCTTCTGGAAAGAGGTAGACACATTACGGATGCCCGGTATGTGCTAGCACTCACATTCAAAGACGCGGCTGGTCACCAACACCAACAGGCGTATTTAGAAGATTACAATGCATGCAGTGTGGGGCGTGGCATCGAGGATTGCATAAGCGAATCAAATGAAATCAAAACCCAAAACGTACAGCACGACAACCGTTATAACATCCGTTACACACTACCGAACATATACGGATAGGATACGGCGGATAAAATTACGAACGTGTAATACGTGTGGGGCAAGGTTGCGAGGAGAGAAAGAGATATGCAGGGAATGTCGATAGTTTGCACAAAGTACCGAAAAGCGGTACTTACCGCAAACTTGTACTAATAGTACGACAATCAGCCGATGCTTAAACTTGCAATCAGCCGTTATGCCAGACATAACAAAATGCACAAACGAGAGCTGCACAAAACGCCTGACGTGCTATCGCTGGACAGCACCAGCGGACACTTGGCAAAGCTATGCACGATTTGAGGCCAAAGACTGCGGGTATTATATCGAGTTACGAAATGTAACCACATCGGCGGCAAGTGAGGATGATTCGTCACAAGTGTCCCATTATCGGTGAATCGGGACATTAAATCGCCATAAATGGGACATTATGAAAATATCCTTTGAAGGCAAATGGATGCACCTACGCAGACTTATCCAGCAGATGATAGATCAGGGCTGGGTGATAACAAGGTTAGAACCAAACGCGGCGTTTACGCTGACAACGGTAGAGATGGAAAATCATTCACGGGGTGAATAGCATTCGCAATTCGCGAATCACGAATGGAATGGATAACCAAAGAGCAGATATTAGACTTCGCCAAAACATTAACAGCCGATGAAATAAAAGAACTATCAGGCGAACTAATGGATATATGGCAGGGGAAGGAGTTCGGGGAAGAGTGGGCAAGTAATGAGAGGTAAGGCACATTCAGACGAGGTGAAGTCAGCGGCAATTGCGGCATTGCTGACCGGGCAAGGTGTGTCTGAGGTAGCACGGACGTATAAGCTCCCTGAATCGACTGTCAGCAATCTAAAGAAGTCATTAACGAGTGAGCAGTTCGAAGAAGTTCGAAGTAAAAAACAGGAATCTTTAGCCGAATTGATCGAGGGGCATTTGCAATCATCACTCAATGCAGCGAGGAACATAGCAAACCAGACCAACAATGCTGACTGGCTCAATAAACAGGATGCCGACAAGCTCGGCGTTTTCTACGGTATCACTACCGACAAGGCGATTCGCATTCTCGAAGCCGCAGAAAACGCTAACAACCACGAAGAAGAAGGCTCTTAGCTTTCGCTCGTTCGTTGAAAGAGCTAATCCACGCTTTGCGTTCTATACGCACTGCGATCTATTGATGCGGGTACTGGAGCGGGTCACTTCGGGCGAATTAAAGCGGCTGATGATATTCCTACCGCCTCGACACTCAAAGAGTGAATTGATATCGCGGCTATTCTCTGCATATTACCTGTTACGCAATCCGCATCACTTCGTTGGCATCAATTCCTATTCGGCTGAACTGGCTTATACGTTATCAAGGGCTTCGCGTGAGAATTTCATTCGATGCGGCGGTGATGTGAAAAGCGATGTGACAGCGGTCAAGCATTGGGAAACCACACAAGGTGGCGGAATGTGGGCGGCTGGTGTAGGCGGTTCGATCACGGGTAAGGGCTTTCATCTTGGCATCATTGACGATCCGTTAAAGAACAGTGAAGAGGCATCATCGGAAGTTATTCGTGCCAAGCAAAAGGATTGGTACAGGTCAACATTTGAGACGAGAACGGAACCAGATGCGGCTATTGTTCTAATCCAAACGCGATGGCACGAAGATGACCTTGCGGGATGGCTGTTGTCAGAGGAACACGTTGACGCGGCTGAACATTGGCACATTGTCAACCTTCCGGCGATCGCGGAAGAGACTCAGGCGTTCCCTGATACTTGCACTGTTGAGCCAGATGGCAGGGCGATTGGTGAGGCTCTATGCTCAGAGCGTTACGATATTGACTTCCTACAACGGCGACAGGCTAAAGGTTCGTACACTTTCGATGCACTCTATCAGCAACGCCCGTCATCAAAAGAGGGGTTATTTTTTCATGTTTCCAAACTTGAGATAGTCGATGCTGTACCCGTTGGCGGTAAGCAAGGCAGGGGCTGGGATAAAGCCGCAACAGCGGGTGATGGTGACTGGACGGCTGGGGTAAAGATGCTCAAGGATGACAAGGGGCTTTACTACATCACCGACGTTGTACGCGGGCAATGGAACACGGCGGAACGTGACAGGCAAATAAGACAAACAGCAGAGCTAGACGGCAGAGACGTTAGGCAAAAGGGCGAACAGGAGCCGGGATCGGGCGGTAAAGAATCGGCAGAGAGTTTCATTCGTTTGCTATCGGGCTTTCCTGTATCCACGGAAAAGGTGTCAGGCTCAAAAGAATTACGGGCTGACCCGTTTTCATCGCAAGTGAACGCGGGCAATGTTCGCATCCTTCGCGGAGATTGGAATAAGGCGTTTATCGAAGAACTGCGAACATTCCCCAACGGCAAGCACGATGATCAAGTAGATGCGGCAAGTCTGATATTTAATGATTTGAGCGTGAATCATTCTTTAACCATTTCGCCATTCCATATGTAATTATGAAAGACACTCCCGATATCAAACACCCTGATTATCTCGACTCTGAGCAAGAGCGGGAAATGTATTTGTCGTTGATCGCTGGTACTAAGAAAGTGCGGGCGGCTCATTATCTGCCTCAGTTCCCGCTAGAGAGTGCGAAAGACTACGAGACGCGGGTTAATACGGCTACGCTCTTGAACGTCACTAAGAAAACGCGGGATACGCTTGTTGGCCTGACGTTTCAGAAAGAGATAAAGCACGACGATAAGGTGGATCAGGCAATTAAAGACTTGGCTGAGAACATCGACAACAAGGGCAATCATTTGAATGTGTTTGCTCGTCAGGTATTCACTGATTCGTTTGACGGCTGGGCGTGTATCTTAGCCGATGCTCCCGGCACTAAGGCAAGCGATCTGGGGCAGCAGAAACAGCTAGGGATTCGCCCTTACCTGACATTGTACAAAGCGGCGAATGTTACGCATTGGGATTATCAGATAAACCCCGTATCGAAAAAGAAAGAGCTATCGTTAATCATCTTTGCAGAATGCACGAATGAAAAGAAGGGCAAATTCGCGGTTGAAAAGGTGAACAGGTTACGGGCGTTCTATTTAGAGAACGGGCGGGTGTATTGGGAGCTTTGGAGAGAGCAAAAGAAAAAGGAATCAGGTGAGAATGAGTGGGTTATCGAGGTTCCGCAGACCTTGATGGATAAACTCAGTGAGATACCTGTATCAGTAGTCGGTAAACTCGGACAATGCCCGCCGTTGACTGACTTGGCTTATCTCAATATCAAGTATCTGCAAAAGGAGTCGGACTATGACGCAATCATACATAAGACTTGCGTTCCGATACCTTATACGACAGGCATAGAAGCCGGGGAAGTGGGCAAGGCTCAGGCTGGTGGGGTTATGTGGCACTTGCCTAAAGATGCCACGTTAGCATTTGCCGAAGTGGCGGGTTCGTCTATCGAAAAGGCTCGGACTAATCTTGAGGATTTGAAACAAGATATGTCTTGGATGGGGCTAAGAATGTTGATGCCTCAAGTCCACACGGCAACTGCTACTGAGGCTGTTATCGACCAGATTCAGGACACGTCTGAACTGCAAGTAATGGCAACGCAGTTGAAGGATGCCATTGAGCTATCACTTGGGCATTTAGCAATCCTAATGGGGATGGAAAAAGAGAAAGCGGGCAGCATTGAACTAGGCTGTTCGTGGGATCAGATGGTTCTATCTATTCAGGATATTCAAACGTTAAATAATGCGGTGAATGATGGCAATTATCCGTTAGAATATTTCCTATGGCATCTGGAAAAGGCTGGTAAGTTCCCGCCTGATGGCACGGTAGAAGATGCTCTGGATAAGATCACCGAGGAAGTCGTAGAGATGCGGCCTATCAAGGATGCGAGGCAGTTCAATGAAGAGGAAGAAGAAAGTGATACCGAGGAAGAATCAGCGGGAGCGGTTCCCGGTGGACAGGGACGTAGAAGAGGCGAAGAAGTTAGCCAAGCGGGTTAGTCGTGAGCTTTACGAGATGATGGAGAGTAAATGAAAATTGCGTTTCAACCTGATTGTCCTAAAGATGTCGCGGAATCGGTAAGGCCGCATCTGGAAGAATTTAGTTATCTTTGTCCGCTATGGATGCAACGGGTAGAGGTGGGCTATTGGTATGGTGAAACAGAGTTCACCTTGCAGATGAATCTAAACACCAATTACCGTGAGGCGTTGTTAAAGGTCGCTCCGAAGTATCTGCAAGAATCGCCAGAAAGACGGCGTGAGTTGATATGTCACGAAATCGTACATTGCTTAACCATTCCGTTAAAACAAGTGGCATTAGAAGGGTTCGAGGATTTGAAGGCGGAAGACCCGGCATATTCGATACTGTGCCGAAAGGTTGATGATGTAATGGAACGGGTGACTCAGGACTTTGCTTATTCGATAGCGTACAGGAATGCCTAATGTCTACGACCCAACTAAAAAGCTGTTCCGTAATGCTCAGGGTTATATCCCTCGTGCTAAGGTTCGGGCTGAGATTGACAAGCTAATCAAGCACGTCCAGAAGCAGGCTAGGAAACTAGCAAGGGATTATGAGCAGACGGGGAACATCATCACGTTTGAGCAAGAGATGCGGGATTTGCTCAAATCGGCTCATATCGTAGCGGCTAGTGTCGGACGCGGCGGTAGGCAGCGGATGACGGCACGGGATTGGGGCGTAGTCGGGGCGAAGATCAAATGGCAATATGGCTATTTAGCTAAGTTTGCTGCAAAGGTTGCTAAAGGCACGGTTCAGGCGATCTCAGAATCAAGGGCGGCATCGTATGCTTCAGCGGTTTACACATCATACGCAAAGATGGATGTTCAAGAGCAAACAGTTGACCCGACACGCGAGACGGTAAGGCTAGTGTTAAATGCTAAAGAAAGCTGTGCCGAATGCTCGGCAGACGCGGCTAGGGGCTGGGTCAACTTTGAGGATATGAAGCCGTTATTCACGCGGTTATGCGGTGATTTCTGCCGTTGTCATTTAGAGTTCTCATCGGGTGAGTTAGACGTTCCAGATATAACAGGAATAGCAATGCGGGTGGTATTTGGGGATGAGTAGCTTGTAAGAAAAAAGTATATGTTTTTCTTACAAAGGAGAGGGGAATGACTAAAGACGAATACATAACAGCCTATATGCTCCGTGCTGGCATCCCGCTTGATTGGCGAACGGAGAATGGCTATCGACCACGGGGCATTGAGAAGGTATGCGTTAGGTGTAAGTGCGATGATGATAAATGCGAGGGGTTCGCAATGGTAAGTAGGCAGTTGTACGAGCGGGGCGGGATGGAGTTGGCGTAGAGATGTACTAAACCCTAGCCGCTATATTCGTGCGTACATCGCGGGGATTTAGTGTAGCGATTAGAGATGACCAAATACAAAGACCTACACGAAGCAACAAAAGACGTAGCCATACGCAAGGCGAAAGTACACGGCGTATCTGATTGGCCTTTCACGTATAGAAATCAACAGGTGATAGTAACGGCAAGGAAAGAGGGCGATAAGGTGCGGACATCGACAACGCACGTTAGGAATAAAGGGAAATGATTGAGTACACCATCATAGCTATATTAGCAACCGCCCTTATGCTGACGCATTGGCGTAAGAACGTCTGGCGGCGGCGATATGCGGTGATGCAAGATCAGGTAGTGCGGGAATTGGCTGGGCAATGGGGCTTGGCGATCATTCAACACGCAGTTGAGCAAAAGGGGAAGGAATGGCCGGAGACGATAGAGGAATAAAAGTTCTAACCCGCGTTCCCAGCAATGAGGCCGCGGGCAAAAAACAGGAAATAAACGTGGATGTTTACATACAGAGTCACGAGTTATCACTGTTGTCTTTGCTGGCTAAGAAGTACCCGGATAAGGCGATAAAGTTCGCTCAAAAATCTTTGTTGACAGAGGTTTCTACTTAGTGTAGTTTTTCAATTAAGGGCGTGTTATAACGCTACACAATTTTAGACTTTAACAGGTCACACGTCTTTTTTAGACACACAGCCTGCTAGATGTATCAATACGATACATTTGGCGGGCTTTTTTGTATTTCACCAACCGCGTTAAGGACGCACTAAGAGCAAGGCTCACCAATATATGGCACTCAAGATCAAGATCGGTAAGGCCGATTACGAAACGCTAGACGAATCTTTGAAAACTCTCTACGTCGCAGACGGCGATAACTACAAGTTAGACGCTGACTATGAGGACGTAACCGGGCTTAAGAACAAAGCCGCTGAACTGCTTGCCGAACAGAAACGGCTCAAAGAGCAGATGAAGGCTTTTGACGGCCTCGACGCTGAAGCGGCTAGAGCGGCACTTGCGGCAGCTGAACAAGCGGAACACGCCAAGCTAAAAGAAGCGGGCGATTTCGACAAGATCAAAGAAGAGTACGACCGACGCATTGCTGAGTTAGACCAGAAACGAGCGAAAGAGGTCGAAGCAATAGCGAACGAGAAAAACGCCATATTAGCGAACCTCAAACGCGAACGGTTGGCAAATGTTTTGACAGAGAAGGGCGTTCTGCCTGACCGGGTTAAGTACCTTGTCGGGGAACTAGATCAGGCTATTGAGCTTGTATCGAGTGAGAACGGTTTCTCATTGAAAAAGATCGGCGGCATCGGGGATGACACCGAGTTCAACGCGATCATCGAGGACGTGAAACAAAAGTCACCGTTCTTTTTCGCGTCAGAGAATATTCCCGGAAGTGGGGCTTCTGGAAGTGACGGAGGCGGTAACTCGGGAATGAGAACCGCAACGAGAGATCAGGTCAAAAAGATGACAGCCGCTGAAAAGCGAGAGTTTTATCTGGCTGACGGAACGATCACATAACTTTTAACGAAACCATTTTCAGGAGACTTAAGACACAATGGCTAACACATTTTCTAACCTCGTCAAAAACGCGTATAAATCGCTTGACGTAGTTTCCCGCGAGCTTGTAGGGCTTGTGAATTCCGTCACCCTTGACGCTGACGCTGCGGCTATCCCGGTTGGTCAGACGCTTTACTCATTCGAAACTCCGGCAACGACAAGTGCTGCTATTACACCCGCTGTAACCCCGCCGGATGACGGCGATCAGACCATTGCCTCGCAGGCAATCACCATTACCACGCAGGAACGTGCCCCGTTTCGCTGGACTGGCGACGAGGCGGTTGCAATCGGCACAGGTGCTGGCTACGAGAACGTAAAACGCGGGCAGATCGCACAGGCGATGCGAACGCTTGTCAACAAGATGGAAGTTGCGGCCTGGAATGAGGCGGTTCTTTCGGCTTCACGAGCATACGGCACGGCAGGCACTACGCCTTTCGCGTCCGACCTTTCGGCGGCTGCTAACATCCGTAAGATTCTCGATGACAACGGTGCTGACGGTGCACGGTCGCTTGTCATTGACACTGCGGCTGGCGTAAAACTTCGCACCCTTGCACAGCTCACTAAGGTCAATGAATCCGGTACATCAATGACGCTCCGTGACGGCGAACTGCTTGACCTCTTCGGCATGTCGGTTAAGGAATCGGCTGCGGTCAATACCGTTGACACCGGAACAGGTGCTTCGTATCAGCTTAGTGCAGCAACGGCGGTTGGCGATACCACGATAAGCGTGGACACGGGTTCGGGCACGATCCCTGCGGGTTCCGTCGTTACCATCGGCAATCACAAATATGTTGTTGCAACGGCACTCTCAGGCGGCTCGTTTACCATCAACAAGCCGGGTATGCGTGAGATCGTTGCTGATAATACGGCGATCACGGTCAATGCGGACTACACGGGCAACGTTGCGTTCTCGCAGTCGGCAATCATCCTCGCGGCCCGCACACCATACGTGCCGGAAGGCGAACTCGCCATTAACGAAGAGATCATAACCGATCCTCGCAGCGGCATATCGTTCCGTCTCGCTCAGTATCCGAACTTCTACCGTACACAGTACGAGGTATCGGCAGCTTGGGGCGTACACGGCATCAAGCCTGCTCATACTGCGGTATTGCTCGGTTAATTTCCCAAGACGCGGGGCGGTAGCAAATATCGCCCTGCTACTCACCTTTTTATGGCAGTGATCAAGTTAACGGCAATGGTCCGAGACGGTAAGTTCGCAGACGTTCACCCAGATGAGGTGGAAAATATGCGGATGCACGGCTGGTTAAACGCTGACGAATACCACGCGGACGGAACGCCGAGAGTTACTTATACCGAAGCTGACGCGGAAGCTCAGGCCGGGAAGCCGAAGCGAAAGAAAGCTAACCAATAATGGCGTTGACAGAAGCCCAAGAACTCAAGGTGTGCCAGATATTGGGCATCACGCCGATTAATCTGGAAGATCAGTTGGCGTGGATAGGCTCACGTTTTACAGCGGCGGTACAAACGGCTATCGAGGCTCAGATAACGCTCTGGGATGCGGGGGCGGGCACTAAGACGGTGAAGATTCACCCGCGTGAGAGTAACAAGGGCGTTGAAACAAATCCGATGATGGCAAGGGCTGATATTAAGCGAAATATTGCCATTCTGTTGGAGATGCCCGAATGGGCAGGCGGGGGAATGACTTCCACACTTTTAAGGGGATAGATGCCCGCATACGTTGACATACGAGAAGGGATAGCTGAGGCGTTTGATGTTCTGTCAGAGGAATTTCACCCCGAAACAGTTCTTAAACTCGCTAACGCTTCGGGTAGCTACGACGAGTTTGATGAGTTGCTGACTATCTCATCAAAGCGGTTCTTTGAATTCACGGATTTTCGCAAAACGTTGCTGTTAGAGATAGCAGACGATAGCACGGCACTTACTGAGGCTATGGAAGTCGCTACGCACGTTTTGGTGGATGACGTGCCTTATGAGATCGACCGGGGCGATATAACGGCTCCAGCGTCAACAGACGTTACGTGGAAGATCACGGCAACGTTGTTCCCTGATACTAAGCGGTTCTCGACTCTATCGATATGAAATTTGAAATAGAAGTCGAAGGTGCAAGGGAACTTGTAGAGAAGTTTGAAAAGGTACAGGACGGCGTTGCGGACTTACGAAAGAACGCCATCTGGTTGAAAGTCCAGCAGGCATTTTACCGGGAGGTAAAAGATCACTTTGCCGGGGAAGGAACGGGGCAAAGCGGTAAATGGAAAGAGCTTTCATCGCCCTATAAAGAGCAGAAAGCGAAGAAGTGGGGTGCAGTTCCTATATTGCAAGCGTCGGGCAAGATGTACCGTTCACTAACACGGGAAAACGGAGACGCAATCGTTGATAAACAGCCGCTTGAGATGACGCTGGGAACGAAAGTTCCATACGCGAAATACCATCAGGGCGGGACTAAGGCTCCGGCGACAAGATCAGGGCGGCGAAGCAAGGGCTTGGCCGGGCCGATGCCGAATTTAATGGGGCCGCAGAGAGGTGGGATGCCAGCACGACCCGTGTTTGACTTCACGGAAGATCAGAAGCGGAAGATAGTGCAGCCCGTACAGGACGGGTTAAGGCAGTTGATAGCTAACGCCAGATTAAAGGGATGAGTTTTGCAACGTTAACAGCAAGGGCGATCCCGATAAACCTACTGGCTTACATCGCCGATGAGCAGACGCAAGAAGCGGCTCTCGCGGCGGCGGGCGGTGAGGGGTTGAAATTGATAAAGACGGTATCGCAAACCGTCGCTAACAGGCTGAAACCGTCCTATCCGGCCATCGCGTTTGTTGATGACAACGACGCAAAGGATTACAGCGGCGATGTTATTCAGGCGGGCTATGTAGCCACTTTCGAGGTGAACGTGGTTGACCGCAACCCTGACACAGCCGTAAGCAATGCCCGCATATACGAGGCGGCAGTGGAAGCGATGATTTTGAATTGCCCATATGCGACATTAACCGCAAATACAGGGGCAACAAGCTGTCAGATACAGCAGATCGAGTCAGGCTTTGACGCGATAAAAACAGACGAAGGGCAAAAGGAATTTTTACAGACGTTTCAGGTTAGAGCGACTTGGTTGATATACGCACCAATCTACGCATAGAGGAGAACAGAATGCCACTAAATGTAAATCTTGAAAATTTGACCACGATGCACGGCGACAAAGCAGACCGCGTTTTTCGTGAGATCGCAGACTTAGGCGGGTTCGGTAATGTCGGCAGCGGGCCGGGCGATGTTAGCCCTGCTTATGCGGGCGGGCTGGATGTGGCGGGCGTTCTTAACCCTGCTAATACGGCGGTATCAGAAAAGGCAAAGGATCGCATTGCTCAGCTTGCTGGCGTTAAGCGTCCTGACGCACCTGTCGAGACGACCAGCTCGGCAAACAAGAAAGCATAACTAAGGAGAACTCTCATATATGGCTACATCGGGAACAGCAAAGAATTGGCGTACTACCGCCCAAACCTATAACTTCGGCAATTTCTGGGGCGGCCTAGCTGTTCCGGGAGCGGCTGCAAGGCTCCGCATTCACGAGGCCGATGGAACGCCTGACGCTACGGCGAACGCTTCTGCATTCCATTACGGGGCAACGAAAGGCGGCTCTAAGTTGATGATTAAGTCGAACTTCAAAGACTTGTCAGTTGATGAGTTTCGCGGGCCTATTTCGACCACTATCGAAAGCATCGAAATGGGCATCTCGGCTGAGCTTATCGCAACGACCGATATCGTTCTTATGACCCGATTGCTTCCCGGCGTAGCAACCTACGCGACGGGTGCATTGTCGGGCGATGATGCGGCGTACACGGAAGCAAGAATTGGCGTTAAGGCACTCGCTTACGAGTCCTGTGCGTTGATATTCCAGCTTGTCGAGGATACGACCGAATGGGGCGTGTTTCATCTCTATAACGCTCTCAATAACACGGGCGTTGAATGGGCAGTCACCCGCGTCGAGGCTGGTTTCACGCCTATCTCATTTGTCGGTTACGAGCTAACAAGCCGTGCGGCTACCGATTCGATGGGGTGCTACTGGAAAAGCAAGCAGACAACGTAGTCCTATATTCGCTCTCTGTTTTGCGGCCTTTGGACAAATTGCAAGGGCCGCAAGCAGGGGCAAGGTTCGCAGGCCAATTGGAGCCGCCACGGGCAATTGGTGTGCGGTGATCCATATGAAGCTCTTTGATAGTTAGCGAAGTATTACACAGATAGCAACGCCATCCGTGGTATTCAATCTTCGCTAGAAATTGTGTGCGTGAACAAGTGCCTGCGGCTTGTTTCAGACGGGCTTTTCGTTTGTGGCAAGAAATGCGGGCGTACTCAGGATGTACGGCTCGATATGCTTTCTGCAATTGGCTCATCCGGTCGCGGTTGGCTCTGTGCCATTGCCTTTTCTGTTCAAGAAAAGCGTTTCGGTCAACGGTCAAGAGCCATTGCTTGTTACGTTCCCGAATCCTATCAGGGAATCGTTGAGCATATTCCTTTTGATATGCCTTTACGTCATCGGCATTTTGTTTATAGAAGTCAAGGGAATACTGGCGAAGCCGTTCTTGGTTCTTTTGATAATACTCAGCTCGATATTGCCTAACGCAAGATTGACATTTAGTTTGATGGCCGTCTGGAGACTCACGCTTTAAGTGATATTCCGATAGTGGTAAATGTCGGGAGCATTTACAACACTTTTTTGACAAGACAACATCGCTCATAAGCCCTATTTTACTAGGTTTTAGGCGATTTTCCAAGTCCTTCGCAACCCTCCCGAAGGAATAGGGCGAGATGGTGCTTTGGCACATATTCTCATCATCTCGCCCTTTTTATAGAAAGTGCCAAATCCTACCCAAAGAATATATATGCCAAAGATGGAAACAGCGGTGCAGAAGTACCGTCGAATCAAGGCCGAACGTGCAGCGGCTGAACAGTTATTTGATTTTGAATCGCCTTCGGGAATGACTTGGAAACTGCGACGGCCTCAGTTATCGCTATTCGTGATAAACGGCACAATGCCGATGTCATTGGCTGGGAAGATCGCGGCGAAGGGCAAGAATCCTGAAGCGGCATTCCAAGAAATGGATTGGCAAGATCAGGCCAAGATGATCGAGTTTAGCAACGAGGTTTTCAAGTACTGCGTTGTTGAACCGCGAGTTGTAGAAAGCAATCCCACGAAAGACGAACTTAGCTACAAAGAGATCGAACTAGACGATTACAACGCGATTGTAGCGTGGGCAATGGGGGGTGATGAGGTTAAGAACCTCGAAACCTTTCGTAGCGAATGATGATCTGTTTCTAACGTTTTGCGTTACGTGTCGAATGGGCGGCGTTTTGGCAAGTGACAAGTTAGGGATAACAAACGAGATAGCTGCCGCTGATCTAGATAGTGCTGTTGCGATACGGCTGACGATGTTTGACACGGAACTATCAAAGACGAACGCCCAGCGTATCGCCTATGAGGTTGGGAAGCTATTCGGCGGCGAAGATAGCGGCGGAACTACTTCGGTGGAGCCGGGGGTTGAGATTTGGTGAGGCTGAGTAGGTTTTTGAAAATCTGAAGGTCTTTCACCTCACCCTCAAACGGAAGCACCTGATACTCGACCGTTTTAGCGTTCGCTAGCGTTTCGAGTTGTTTGATAGATAACGGGAATAGAGCAGCAGTGCCTATTTCACCGCTCTGTATTGTGAGCAGTTGCCCGTCAATCAGCATATTCAGTGCGGGCTTATTGAAAAAACCGCGTTTTTGCGACACGTACCAAAAGACTTCAGGCGTTTTGTTATCCGCTCTGAAAGTTAACGACAAATAAGACGTGGCTTGCAGATGAACAAGAACCCGCGTTACATCCTCGAATTTGTCATATTTCACCGTGTAACGTTTCGCATCCTCGAAAGTTTGAACTCGATCCGCAATAGATTGTCCGAACGAGACGGACGCAAACAGTAATAGTAAGACAAGAACTCTCATAACGTAATTTTCTACCACACAAAATGGCTTTAGGGCAATCAGCAGACATAGTTTTGAAGATCAAAGCCGACAGCAAGCAGGCTGTTGACGGGATTCAAGATGTTCAAAACGCTACGCAAGGGCTGACCGGCAAGATGTCCAGTCTCGCTGGCCCAGCGGCGGCGGTTGGTGCTGCTATGGCTGCTGTTGGAGCAGCGGCTCTTGCTACTTCGGCGGCTATGTTCGAGTTGACTCGAAACACGGCAGTTTATGCAGGCGAATTGCTGAAACTGCAACGGCAAACGGGGCTTTCAGCCGAAACCTTATCAACCTTACAGATCGCGGCAAATCAGGCGGGCGTGTCGCTCGATCAGGTTGGGGATGTTATCGGGGAACTCACGTTAAAGCTAGGTGAAGCGGCGGCGGGTGATAAGAAGGCACAACAAGAACTAGCGGCTCATAAGATAACCGCAAAAGATACAAGCACGGCCTTAGAGCAGTTAATCACCACCGTTAACGGCAAAACGACAGCGGAACAAAAAGCAGCGGTAGCAACTGCGGTGCTGGGCGATGAGGGTAAGAACCTGTTGCCCGTTATCAGCAAGCTGGATGGTTCTTTAAGCAGTGCTACCGAAAGAGCTAAAAAGTTCGGTCAGACGATATCGCAAGACTCGATAGCGAGTGCGGATAAATTCAATACAAGTTTAGCCAATTTGCAGTTAGTCGCGATGACGACCGGGCGAGAGTTTGCCTTTGGGTTAATGCCCGCTGTTACCCAGACGATGGATGACATCTCACGGGCGATGCAAGGCAATCAGGCCGATGCGAAAAATTGGGGGCAATCTGTCGGAGATGCGTTACGCGGCACGGTTCTAGTAGCGGGGGATGTTAGGGCAGGGTTAGGCAGTTTCTTTAATTGGTTAGCAAATGCGTTTGCTGACTCCGCATCCGAAGCCGAAGCGAACGCCAGACGAATCGAAGAAGCTCTGTGGGCGATGGCTATTGGTGCTGGCGGGATGTATCTCTTCCAGCGTGGGGCTGAGGAACGTCAAGAGAATGCCAGACGCGAAAGTAATGTTGTTAGGGTAACGGGCGATCCCGGCACGTATGTTTCTGCAAATCGCCCGCCAAGACGCTCACGACCTAGCGGCGGCGGGGGTGGTGGCGGCGGCGGTCGCAGGGGCGGTGGCGGCGGAAAAGCCGAGCAATCCGAACTCGACAAACAGCGTAACGCTAACCAACAGGAACTTGCACTAACGAAGCAATTCATTGACGAGCAGTTATCAGAGAATGAGCGGCTGTTTGCGGAGAAACTGCGAATAGAAGAGGACTATCTTGAAGAGAAAGCCCGGCTCAATCAGTTTGCCATCGAGGAAGAGATTCGGCTGGCTCAAAAACTGCTCGAAGTTAAAAACCTTAAGGACGTTGACAGAAGGAAGATTGACAGTGAAATTCTCGTTCTTGAGAGTCAGCTACGGGCACAGAATAACGCTCAGTCAGTAGAACAGATCAAAAAGGCCGGTGATGATGCAAGACGGCTGGCTGATAGTCAGGCATCGGCTCAGTTAGCCGATTTGCGTGAGCAGTTAGAGCTAGGGCTGCTGACGCAAAGCCAATATGCCAGAGCGGTCGGTGATGTGAAGATCGCGGAACTTGAACGGGAACGTGCTGAGACAGAAGAAAACTCAAACGAACGGCTCGTTTTAGATCAGAAAATAACTGAGCAAATCCTAGAAAACTCTGCGGCTGTCCGTGCGGCTTGGGGCAAAGAGGCAGAGGCATACCGCGAACTTATTCGCTTACAGGAAGAACGCAAGAAAGAACTTGAACTCCCGAACACGCTTGATATCCCCACAGATGCGACTCAAGAGGGAGATGATCCATTCGCACGTCTCAAGGAAAGCTGGAGAGAACTAAAAGCGGAAATGGAGGGGAGTGTTGGGATGACCAACATCCTGAACACGCTAGGACAGCAGTTTCTTGATTTCGCTAAAAGTATGGCGAATGCTGTGGGGCAATCGGTGACGGCGTGGGCACTGTATGGCGACTCGATAGGCAACTCACTAAAAAAGGCTCTCGCAGCCCAGCTCGCTCATATTGCCGGGGTAGCGGTGGTTAATGCTCTATATGCTACAGCGTTGGGTTTCTTGCGGTTGGCGATGTGGGACTTTCAGGGGGCGGGATGGGCGTTTTTATCGGCGGGATTATGGGCGGCTCTTGCTGGGGTCACTGCGATAGGAGCCAAAAAAATAGCGGGAAATACGTTTAACGAAGCCACGGGCGGCGGTGGTGGCGGCGGAGGTGGTGAACAGGGCGAATCGCGTAAAGGACTTGTTTTCACTTCCGCTTTCGGGGGATTCACAAACGAGATACGCGACTTCGTAACCACGGCAAAGAACGAAATGAACGTGATCGCGGGCGGCGTGAAGGAAGAGTTTGCGACGTTTCGCCAGCAGTTCGGCGTGGCATCGGCTAGCGATGTCGTTATGGCGGCGGCTTATACGAGTGCCGGACAGGACGCTATTTACAGCGGGTTCAGGGACAGTTTGACGGCGGACGGATCGCGGGCTACTGAGGTTAAACGGGCAATGGGTGATTATTAACCAGCTAAAGTATTGAAAATGCAAGTAGTTAGCGGTATAATTAAAGACAAGACAGCGGGTGTTACAAGCACTCCGCTGTCTCTAATCAAATCAATTTTCTATACAGGAGAAAATCAAATGACTGCTAGAAGTGTATCAAAAATTTGTGTAGTTGACGGGTGCGAGTCTCGCTTAATTCAGGGACACGGCTTGTGCCACGTACATTATATGCGACTTCGCCGCACGGGGTCTGTTCAGTTACCCGTTCGCCCACCAACGGTTTTAGAGCAACCGTCGCTGTTTTGGGACAGAGTGCGTGTAACTGATTCTGATCAATGTTGGACGTGGCAAGATTCTCTGGACTATAACGGTTACGGCGTTCTCTGGATGCCTGAATATAAAAAAACGTATAGAGCCCACAGGGTCGCTTTTTATCTACATTATGGACATTGGGCAAATCCCGTTACACGTCATACTTGCGATAACCCGCCGTGCTGTAATCCGGCACATTTACTTGCTGGGACAGTAGCCGAAAACAATCAAGATAAAGTTGATCGCAATCGACAAGCTAAAGGCCGTGCCCTTAATGTGGCGAAGCTTACAGAAGATCAGGTGCGAGAAATCCGCAAACGAGGCGTGTTATATGCCACGGGTTCGGGTAAGGGTTCGCCTAATTCGCAAAGAGCATTGGCGGCTGAATTTGGCGTGTCGCGTCCGATTATTCGGTTGATTCTTAAAAACGAACTTTGGAGGCACGTCACTTAATATGCCCACTTCGGTTGTCGCTACTAATAATGAAAGTTTCCACCTGTGGCAGTTACACGCTGACTCATCGCGTGAGGTATCGCCCAGTATTGAATTCAATGAAATACGAAACGATTTAGGGAATGGGTATCGTTCTAGCGTTCTATACGGTGCTGATACGGGAACGCGGTCTTGGACTATTTCACTGCCTACATTAGCGGGAAATGATATTCCCGTTCCTACTGTGACGGGCGTAAATGGTGAAACGGTTTCGCGTGAGCAATACATCTGGGATTTGTACTGCGAAACGCGGATAACGGGTAAGCCGTTTGTTTATACGTGTCCTAGAGATTCGCAGTATTACCTAGTTGATTTTGTGAACAGCAAATTGACGTATGAGAAAGAGTTTCGCAATGCCTTGTACTCGACGGGCGTTGAGATAAGGCAAGTACGAGAGGCGGGGGTTAGTGTGTTCGACCCGTCCGTATTTGAGAACACCTACGACGATTTTGATTATTACAATTCGACCACGCATAACAGCGGACTATCGACTTGGCAAAATGCCCGTGTCGGTTCGTCGGGGTTCCTTGCATCGGGTGACGTTGTTTTTAGCTCAAACCCACAGAACGGATTTAATACCGTTCGACTTAGCGGCACATCGTCAACAGGCAAATTAGTTGCAGACGGCATACCGAGTGCGGCGGCTCCGACAGATGTGATTATCGCAATGAAAATGCGAGAAGACACATTTTCAAATGCTTGCGGATTGTTCGGGAATATTATCGGCACTGCATCGGGTACAAAATGGGCGAACCCATCTCACACGGGGCTTGAGTACACGTTAAACGGCACATCATACGCGGTAACTGATATGCAAGCGCCAATGAATACTTGGGGCGTGTGCCATTTCCGTACAACGGTAGCAAATCCATTCACAGCAACACAATTCGGACAAAACGGCTCGACAGCGGGGACATTCGCTTTAGCAGATTTAGGGGAACTTTATATCTTCGGCTCGCCTATTTCCCAGCCAGACGCACGGCGACTTATCGAGCATTTGGTTATCAAGTTTGACGTATAAATGCCTTTATCATCAGGTGACATCACAGCCATCCTAGCTGAACGCAAACCAAAGGTTTGTGCTTATTGGAAAATTACGTGGGATGCGTCCGACGCTAACGAGACGCGTTACTACTCTGACTCTGTTTATAACGAGATGTCGGGGTTCCTGAATATCGGGATAACAATAGAGGCTCAGACTATCAACGGCGGGAAGTCGTTAGCAGAATCGGTCAAGTATGAGATTGACCCTGATTTGCGGGCGGAAAAGGTTGACATTGTTCTCAATGATGTTCCTGACCGGGGCGATACCGTCAAGCCTATTTCGACCAGATTTCAAGAATTCAAATCAGGCGTTCGGGCGGAATTGTTTTTCTACTTCCCTGTTGTTGACGAGCATCATTCGGCGTGGTTAGGGCAATTACAAGCCCCTGATAAATACGGACACGATAGGATAACGGCGGTTTCAACCAACGGCTGGCGATCACGAGAGCAGTTACTACCGAAACGTACCGGGCCGGAAGAGTGTACGGCGAACTTCGGCGGCTCATTGCCGGACGCTTTGGCTATCGCTACTAACGGATGTCCTTATGACAGGCATGTTAGCGGCTCGGTTGGGACGTTCCTGTCGGGTTCAACACCTCGCACGGCTTGCAAGCGTGACAGCACTACGACTTGCAACACGAATCTTGGCACATCTGATGGGCGTTACTTCTTAGGTTTCAACGTAGACGCGGCGGCGGTTGTTACGTCGGGTAATCCCAGAGTTGGCCCTGCTATCTCGCAAGGGCAGCATTCTAGCCTCACAAAGCCGTGGCCTGTTATTTACGGGAACAAATATTATCGCGGTTCGCGTCCTTTGCTATTCAGACAGGAAACGGGTGCTCCTAATCCAGATCACGATTGGGTGTCGGCTATATCGGGAGTATGCGAAGGGCCAGTTTCGCAAATCTATAACATCAAGGTTCTCGACGGGCGTACACCACAACAGGTTGCGTTACAGATACGCACGGGGGCGATAGGGCAACCCGCAGTTAGTAATTGGGGAACTACGATATCTAACTTCTCAGGCACGGCACACGTTCGCTGGAAGTTTGGGTGGATAAACGCGAAAGAAACGGGTGCGAGTGACGCAACGATGGAATGTCAGGTGATGGGAATGACCACGGTTCCCGTTTACACCGACGCGACCACATTTTCACGAACATTCTCAGATAACCGAGCGTGGTGTTTGTTTGACCTGATGACGCATCAGCGTTACGGAATGGGCTATCCGCATTCACGATTTGAAATAGCGGATTGGCTGACCGTTGCTGATTGGACATTGAACACCGTGTCATTCGGAGCGACGGACTCAGACGGTAATACCGTTACCTACGCGGGCAGGCGTTCGACGTTTGACGCGGCGTGTGAGGGGCGGCCTGTTGCGGAACAGATAGAGGATATTTGCCGTGCGGGTGGGTTCTCAATGCCTTTCCTGCACGATGGCAAATTTACTATTCGAGAGTTTCGTAAAGCGACTTCGGGCGAACTATCAGCGGCTAAGGTTTTCACAGATACGGGTGACAACGTAAATATCGTTTGGTCAGGCGAACGCCCTGCTATTACGTTTGGTCAGGTTCCTGATGACAAGATTTATAACCAGATAGAGCTAAGTTTCGAGGAAGCGGACAATTTTGATATCGAGCGATCTTTAACCGTTGACGAACCTAACCAGAAACTAAAAGCGGGGCGGGTTTTAGGTGACAACAATCTCCAAACGGTAAATAAGAAATTCTCCGCGTTTGGGTGCAGGCACGTTCACGAGGTTGCACGGCTGGGCTACCGTTTGCTCTGGTTTGGTGAATTCGACAAGGGCGGGGTTATGAATAACCTTAACGCTACTTTTACCACGCCGTGGCTTGAGACGCTTGGCATAAAGAAATACGACATCATCAAACTCGAAACTACCTTAGACGATGGTTTTGAGATCGGCATTGATAACGGGGCGGTAGACCTTACAGAGACACCGCAATACTACCGCGTGATGTCGATGAAAAAGACAGGCCCGTTGGCTGAGATCACGGTTCAGGCATACAACCACACGGCTTATACAGCGTTCGACAACGTAACGACGGTTGACCCGCCGATATTTAACGATTGTTCGGTTGATGGCGATTGCCCTGCTGGTTATGTCTGTGATTGGTACGGCAACTGCGTACCAGCCCCGATATTTGACCCGCCTGTTTTGACGCTGACCACTCTTAACTACGATGACCCGAATACTGCTCTGGAGGTGACGATCACTTAATATGGCGAGTTTTTTGCCAGCATTTGACGTTGTTCGTGTCACGGCTCAGGGCTTCCGTGTGTCTGTTACAACCGGAACTGTCAATCTTTACAACGTGACTACCGCATCGTCACTAGGAACGCGGGCTATATCGGCTAATGGTGTCGTAGCTGAGGGCGATCTATCACAAACGGCGGGCGATATTGTTCGTGTGTCTCACGCGACATATCCACTGACGTGCCATTTCGTTTTGACGGCTACTCAAGCAGAGGCTTACACAAACCCTGACAATGCGGTTGTCACGTATGTAGCTGAAAACCTAGCCAGCACTTCTACTGCGGAGTATGCGGAAGTAGTTCTCACCGACGATGACAACCCCGATATCGAACCGATAGTTCTAGGGGTTGCAAAGGTAGGCACGACCAGATTCCCGGTTGAGGTAAATCGCGAAACGAACTACACGGTTTCTCTTGTTCCTGTTGACGAAAACCAACAGAGCAAGGGTTACGACCTGTTAAATGCAGTCAATGACCAAATCACAATTCCCGCAACGGGCGGCGGGGCAACTGTTGATTACGCAACCGAAGTTGAAATCCTAACAGGAACCGAAGCGGCTAAGGTTATTTCGCCGGATGATCTTTACCAAGCCATCTGGAAAAAAGGCACTGACATAGCATCGGCGGGAACTATCTCTGTCGGGAATGGCGGTTATTTTGATGTAACCGGGACAACGACGATCACAACTATCAATTTTGCCACGGATGCGGCGGGGCGTACTGCTGTCCTTCAATTCGATGGGGCTGTTACGTTAACGCACGGGTCGAATCTGATATTGCCGGGCGGTAAGAACATCACCACGGCGGCGGGCGATATTGTTCATATTAAATCCGAAGGCTCTGGCATTAAACGGGTTACTGCCTATCAGCGGGCGGCTAATTTCCCGCGTACTCAGAAAGAGGTTTATTTAGAGCAGCACGGGCATTCTAATTCAGGATTAGCGGCGGCGATCACAGCGATCGGTTCGACGCGGACAAGGTTAATTATCACTGAGGATGTTAGCGTAACCGCGAATCATACTATCCCTGCGACTTGTACGCTATCTATTGCGAATAACGCACGGATAACGGTATCAGGTGGTTCAACATTGACGATAGGAAGGTTTGAGAATCCGGGCAACGTGCAATGCTTCGCGGGTGTCGATGCGTCGAATCACGTTGTGTTTAGTGATGGTGCTGTTGAGAAATATAACCTTGCTTGGTATATGGGAATTGGTTCGACTTCGGACTGTACCTATGCCATTGCCGATATTATTACGTCGGTAAACAACTCAGACGGTGGCACGATGTTTGTCCCGGCTGGGCAGTGGAAAGTTAATGACATCACTTGCCCGAATTACTTCAATATCGAGGGCGTAGGGCAGCCGATTGACGATACAAGCGGTAACGCATCCTGTTTCATTCCAAAAGATGGCTCAACGTCTTATCTGTTCCGTGTAACGGGCAATTTTAGGAACTTTACAGCCTCTCACGTTGGCTTTTCGGCTCAAACGAATACTACGACAAGCCCGTTTCTAATCACGGGTGTTAGCGGCTCGTCAGGATTCGGGGCAACGTTCTTACATTGCCTCTTTCACGCGGACGGAACAACAAGTTACCCGCTATTAAATGCTGACACAGATCAGGCATACGAGATAATGCGGGCGAACGTGTACAACTGCCAATTTATCGGCGTTGATAACTCGAAATGTGCCTACATTGATTCGGTCAACACGATGTTTGCATTCCGCGATTGCTCATTTATCGTGGGACAGGGATCGAGCTACGGGATAGACGGATTCAACTGCGGATTGCTCGTATCTAACTGCGATTTTCGCGGACAGCAAGCGGCGTTTAACGACACGGCAAGCAGCTTCAGCGGCACATTTGCGGGAACGATCACGAGCGGCACGGCTACGCTTACGCTTACCACGGGAGCCTTCACAAAAGCGATGGAAGGTCAGCGGGTAGGCAATGGCACGGCGTTCTCGACGGCAACCTATATCAAATCGGTTGACAGTGCGACAACGGCAACTATGAGCCAAAACGCATCAGGCTCGATAACGGCTGGCTCTCTGACGATATACAAATGGGGCAACAATACGTCACGAGCAGGCACAGCGGTACGTCTCGGTGCTGGTGCCACGCTTGTTGCTCAAATAGATAATTGCGGTGAAGAGGCGTTTAACTACTTCCTCGAAGTGCCAACGGGCGGCGGTAATTTTGATAAACCTATCAGGCTTTCAAATAACCTCATTCAGTCGAAAATATCTATCAATAGTTCGATAACGATGTTCCTTGAAGGGAATGAAATGTACTCGAACGCCTTTGAGGTAGCAAGCGGACAAAATTGCCACGTCTACGGGACTAATACCGTCTGGGATAACATCGTTGAAATGTCATCGCCGGGCACTCTTAACCCTCTAGCTGAGGGCAAACTAGGCGGGCCAGCGGTGGACGGCGATCTATTTATTCACGATCCGCAATTCTACGCTAACGCTTCCACGGGCGGGCAAACAACGCTCGACCAATGGCGATACTACAAAGAGGTATTCGTTCCCGGCACAGGTTCGCTTTCGCGGCCTCTGTTAGGTGCGTTCACCACCTACGAAGCCACGGCTGACGAGCAGCAAATTCTTTTCGCAGTCGGTGTCAGAGACGCGGCTTCGCATCAAAAGAAATACGCATTAACGCTAGACCGTGCGGTAGAGAATCCATACGCGGGATTCTATCGCTGGAAAACTACACAAGCGGCTCCGAACAACGGGATGGTCTTTGATTTCCCGACAGGTTACGGGGCGAATGTTCGCAGTACGGTGACGCAGGGAACGTCTCGAACAACGGGCGTAACTTGCAATGCGGCTCACGGGATAATCACTTGTTACAGCTACGCGGGTACACCACTAGCACCGGGTGAAACTATCTCATTCACTCTTACAAATTCCTACATTCAAAACAGCGATCACTTCCGCGTTGATGTTATCGACGGGGCGGATTTGCCTACGAAAACGATTGCGTGGAGTTCGGATTGGGGCGGGAACGTAGCAACGATATGCGTTAAAAATACGAGCCTCACGACAAATGAAAACTCAACAGGGCTGAAACTCAAGTTCAGGCTTGAAAAGGACGGCGGGCAACTAGGTATCACAGTCTAATGGGCGTTGAACGAAAAATAATAGTAAACGGCGGTAGCGATAACGCCAGAGAATTGGTAAGCGGTGATCGCTATGCTCACGTTGCTCAAACCCTCTGGGCTGAAAAAGACACGGGAACAACGGCGGGCACTTCACCGGAAACGCAGTACATCTACACGCTCTTAGCAAACACGCTCTATGCAAATGAATCATCGATCTCGATGGTGTACAACGGAGTCTTTGCCGACAGTTCGGGCAATGAGAAATACATTCACCTGTACTTCGGGGGAACGGAGATTAGTTTTGCCGGAGCATTGTTCGAGAGTAACTTGGCGTGGCAGTTGCGTGTAGAAGTAATGCGGGCAACAAATAACATTGTGGAATGTATGACGACTTTGTACAGAGACGGCATAGCACCAAAATTACGCTACGTCGAGATCAGCGGGCTTGACCTCACGTTCAATGAATACGAAATAGAACTAGAACTGCATTCACCTGACAACGCGGGCGATGTTTCAGTACACAATGGAAGGATAGTTTATTACCCAGCACCGTGATAAAAGTTATTAAAAAAGAGGATGTTGCTAGATTCTTAGACGATCCCAAACGCGAGTATATAGATAGGCGTTTGGGTGAGATGAATCAGCGAGTGCGGATATTAAAAACGCTGATAGCAGAGAAGCCCGCACGGAAGGATTTAGTCCTAGCCACGTTAGATGATTTTCGGATACAATTAGAGCAAGCGGCTTGAGCCGTCAACACAATTTAATCATTTCATAGGTTCCATTCTCGTAAGAGACACGCCTCGCATAGTGCGGGGCTTTTTTGTTTTGGCTAAAGATACAACATTTTTTATCGACGCTAAGGACGATCCGCGAGACAGATTGCGGGTCGTTGTTGGCGATGATAAACAGCCTGATTTCAAGCCGCAGGTGAAGGTCGAGCGGTTTGATAATGAGTATAACGTCTCGTTTCGCTTAGAGGCTAACGATGAGGCGGTTGTCTCGAAAAAGCGAGATAAGGTCGAATGGGCGGGGAATAAACGCAAGGCTGATTTTTACAATGAGCCTGTTTCTGAACTCAATCCAGAGGGCGGTTACGAGTTTGATCTAACTCTTTACGAACGCCCTGCAAATGATGAAGTAGCATTTTCTATCAGGTATAAAAACGTTCGCTTTGCATATCAGTCGGAACTAACGCCGGATGAGATCGCAATGGGAGCGAATCGCCCTGCTCATATCGTCGGTTCGTGGGCGGTATTTGCGAACGATGACCCTGTTAATCGGGTTGGTGGTAAAAACTACAAGAGCGGTAAAGTCGGTCATATTCCAAACTCCTTGATGCGGGATGCTAACGGCGTGACCTCTCGCACGAATCCGCAAATCACGGACAATGGCGACGGCACGGGGCGGCTAGTCATTAAATTTGATAAGCAATTTCTCGACAACGCGGCGTATCCGATTCGCCACGCGGCGGGGTTGACGTTTGGTTTTGCCAGTATCGGCGGCAGTTCTGCGGGTGTTGGCGGTGTTCGTCAGGGCGGTGGGAAGGCCACGCCAGCCAGCGGCGGCGAGATTGATAGCATTACCTATTACGGGGCATCGAATTCGGGGGGGGCATTAAACACTAAGGCGACAACGTGGCTCGGTTCTGACGGCACAGTGGTCACGAACGGTGTTTCTCCCGTAGTTTCAGCCAGCACAACGGCTAATTGGTGGACTGCAACGTATTCCTCAAAGCCCACTATAACGGTGCAGTCGTATTTTCTGGGTGTTGTGGCGGAGACATTTAATTTCACTTTCTACTACGACACCGAAACCAACGGCGGCAACTACCACGCACACGGCTCCGACACGTATTCCACGCCTACCACGCTTGAAGACAACGGCGGCACGAACTACAAATGGTCAGCGTATGCGACGTATACGGAGACGGCGGCGGGTAGTCCTATGCCCTATTACCAGATGCTAAGAAACGGCTAAATATATGAGTGCTTCTTATCTAAAACAATCCACAGCTTCGCAGTCACGAGCTATCGGGCCGTTTCTCGATGATACAGACTTCAAGACCGCCGAGACGGGCTTAACCATCGCTAACACCGATATCAAACTTGTCATCAACGGTGCAGCATCGGCTAATAAAAACTCTGGCGGCGGCACTCATCGGGTAAACGGCGTTTACAGCATCACGTTTGACGCGACGGACACGGCAACGGTCGGTGAAATGGAAGTCTCGGTGGTTGTTGCTGGTGCGTTGCCTGTTTTTCATAAGTTCTGGGTGCTTGAGGAAGCGGTATATGATGCCCTGTTTGGTGCATCGGCTCTTGGATACATTGCCAACGCTCCTGTAAACGTCGCTCAATTCGGCGGCTCAAACGGCACATTCTCAAGCGGACGGCCTGAAGTAAATACGACTCACGCGGCGGGAACGGCTTGGGGTTCGGGTGCGATCACTGCGGCAGCCATCGCAGACGGAGCTATTGACCGTGCGACCTTCGCGGCTGATACGGGATTGCAGAGCATTCGCAGCGGCACGGCACAGGCGGGGGCGTCGGGCACTATTACGCTCGACGCAAGTGCCCATGCAACGAGCGGGTTCTACACAGGTAAAGTTCTGTACATTGTGGGCGGTACGGGCGTAGGGCAGTCCCGAATGCTTATCAGCTACAACGGAGGTACAAAGGTCGCGGCAGTTGCACCTAATTGGACGGTAACCCCCGACAATACAAGCGTTTTTGCGATATTACCGTGTGGCCCCTCTGATATTGAATCCTTGAATCATACGCAATTGACCACATCAATTGCACAGATTGGGGTGAATGTCGTGCAAGTCAATGGTACAGCTATCACGGCAGCGGGCGGACAGCCATATCTCGGTATTGTCGATCAGGGCACGGCTCAAAGTGCGACGGGTACGACTCTTGTGCTACGTTCGGCTGCGGCATTTGCTGACGATGAACTTATAGGCAATTACATCACTATTACAGGCGGCTCGACAGGTGTTGGGCAAACTCGCCAGATTACCGATTATGTCAGTTCAACCGACACTGCCACGGTTGATACTTGGACGACTACGCCAACGGGAACGATAACCTACCAGATACGACCCGCAGTTGCAGGCGGCGGAGGCGGCGGGCTTGATGCGGCTGGTGTACGTGCGGCAGTTGGACTGGCATCGGCTAATCTCGACACGCAGTTAAGTGCTATTGATACCGTTGTTGACAGCATCTTGGTCGATACGGCTGAAATAGGAGCGGCGGGTGCTGGGCTTACCGCTTTGGCTTCCGCATCGGCACTCGCAACGGTTGACAGTGAAGTTGGCGACATTCTCACTGATACAGGAACGACGATCCCTGCTCAAATCGCGGCACTGAATAACCTTTCAGCGGCTCAGGTCAATGCAGAAGTCGATACGGCTCTTGCTGATATCAACCTCGACCATCTGGTTAAGACCGCCGTTGATACCGATTGGGCAACAACAGTTCACCTTAATTCGGTTATCGGACACGTTGCGGACAACGGCACATCAGCCACGTTTGACAGAACGACCGACAGCCTCGAAGCATTGCAAGCAGAACACGATGCTACGCAATCAGCATTGACCACAATTGATAATGAGATCGCGGTTATTGATGGCAACGTCGATTCTATCCTTGTAGACACGGCTGAAATAGGAGCGGCTGGGGCTGGGCTTACTGCTCTCGCAACACAGGCAAGCGTCAACACGATTGATGACTTCCTAGACACCGAAGTAGCGGCAATTTTAGCGGCAGTGGATACGGAAGTTGCGGCAATTCTTGCTGACACTAACGAACTACAAACGGATTGGGCAAACGGTGGACGTTTAGACCTTATCCTTGATGCTAGAGCTTCGCAGTCGAGCGTAGACACGATAGACACCGAAGTCGGCGTTATCGACGGTTTAATTGACACGATCAAGGTAACGACCGACAAAATAGACGATACGCTTGAGGATGATGCCGGAACATACCGCTTCACGACAAACGCCCTTGAACAGGCTCCAACGGGCGGCTCTGCACCTTCGGCGGCGGATATCGCAGATGCGGTTTGGGATGAGGTTCTATCGGGACACCTTACGGGCGGCTCGACGGGTAATGCTCTAAATGCGGCTGGAAGTGCGGGCGATCCGTGGACAACGGCTCTACCGGGAGCTTACGGTGCTGGTACGGCTGGAAAGATCATCGGTGATAACATCAACGCGACTATCTCAAGCAGGGCATCTCAGGCAAGCGTGGACACGATTGACGATTTCCTAGATACGGAAGTTGCGGCAATATTGGCTGACACCAATGAGCTTCAGACCGATTGGGCGAACGGTGGACGGCTTGATTTGATACTCGATGCACGGGCATCGCAGGCAAGCGTTGACGATCTGCCGACGAACGCGGAACTTACTACCGCACTCGGTACGGCTGACGATGCTACGCTTGCTCAAATCGCTCTTGTTAAAGCCAAGACCGATTTGATACCCGCATCACCAGCGGCTGTGGGTTCGGCTATGACTTTGGCGGCGGATTCGGTCAACGCGGCGGCTCTCGCGGCGGATGCCGTTGCTGAGATCAACGCAACGGTTGATGCGGCACTTGCTGACTATGACGCTCCGACCCGTGCGGAACTTACAACCGATACGAATTCAATTCTAACGGCTGTGGGTGACGTACCTACGAATGCGGAACTAGCAACGGCTCTGGCTTCGGCTGACGATGCAACACTCGCGGCAATCGCGGCTCTCAATAACCTATCAGAATCAGGCGTGAGAACGGCTCTCGGAATGGCATCGGCTAACCTCGATACCCAGCTTGCAGACTTGCCTACAAATGCCGAACTAACGACGGCATTAGGAACGGCTGATGATGCTGTACTAGCGGCTGTGGCGGCTCTGAATAACCTCGACGCAACTCAGGTGCAAACAGCAGCGGCGGCAGCTCTAACAGCCTACGATCCACCGACACGGGCGGAACTAACGAGTGATACAAACTCTATCCTCACCGCAGTCGGTGACGTTCCTACGAATGCGGAACTTGCGACGGCACTAGGTACGGCTGACGATGCGGTTCTTGCTCAAGTGGCTCTCGTGAAGGCTCAGACAGATCAATTGACCTTTACAGAAGCGGGCAACGTCGATGCTAACGTGAAATACGTTCACGATATCGAAATAGACGGCTCTGGAACATCGGGCGATCCTTGGGGGCCTATTTAGTATATGGCAAGTAGCTGGGGCGATGCTTGGGGAGTTTCTTGGGGTGATTCGTGGGGTTCAACGGGAATTGATACCACGGGCACTCGGAGGCTCTTTGCGTCGATCAATGACGGGATTCGATATGCTGATGTTAATGAAGGTGAGAATCCCATTGAAATAAATACGGGCATCAGATATGCGGATATAAACGATGGCACATAATAGAACTACAAGAGTTAAACGCGGCGAAACAGGGCACATTATATCCGTTACCTTTTATCAGGATGACGGCGAGACGGTCTACGATCTTACCGGGCATACGGCGGTCATCGAGGTGACGGCTCAAGATGATGCAACGAATCTCTTGGAAGGCACTAATATGACCATCGCCAGCCCTGCATCTGGCGTGGCTACATATACGATGTCAGCCAATGATGCGTTGATAGCGGCAGGCACTTACGATTGGGAATGCCGTGCCACTCACACATCATCAGGGCGGGTAAGGATAGCTCCAAAAGTCGATGGCTACGATTACGGCATTTTCATTATGAAAGAATCGAAGATCGGAGCGTAATTTGAAGGGCAATCCCGCCAAATATCCACCATTTGCCATTAAATGCGGGGTAAGTCTTTTGTTATCAATAGGGGGCAACGGCATTGCGAACGCCGTAGCCATTCTTTAAGAATACAGGTTTTATCTAGTGTTTTGTTGATTTTGCTAGGCAATAAGTGGCGGTAATTGCCCTTTCAAATCATTAGAATCCCGCCAATTATCCCACCGCTTTAAGCGCGGCTTTGTCAGCGGCTTCTTGCATCAATTCAACGCTTCGGGTGTATCGCGGAAGCATCCTTAAATCTGAATGTCCAAGCATTCGGGCGGTAGTTACCGCGTCTGTTCCGTTCTCTATCAGACGGGTTCCGAATGTGCGTCTAAGATCACGGATCGTTAGCGGCGGTATGCCTGCTCGTTTGCAAGCTCGTTGCATAGCGTGACGTACCGAGCCTGTTTCTTTTCCCGTTACGGGCGAAGCGAATAACAAGTCACCGCTGTTATGCCACCTCTTTTCTAGGATGGCTTTGGATTCGGCATTGAGCATCACCATCACCCGGCGTTTTACTTTGCCTTGAATGAGAACAATGCAGTTCTCATCAAAGCGAACCTGAAACCGTGTCAGCGTCATTAGATCGTTTTGTCTAAGGCCCGTATGCAAGACCATCATACAGATATCCCTTGCCCATTCGCTGTGCATATTGGCAAAGAATTTTTCCTCATCCTCGCGTTTGAGGATTTTGTCTTGGATATTATCGAAAGGTAGTTTTGAGACTCTGGAACAGGGGTTATAGTCGATCAGATCGTTTTTCATCGCGGATGTGAAGATGTTGCTAAGTATCGCCATTTCGCGTTCTACCGTCTGAGGCTTTCTAGGTGTGCCGTGCTGGGTTGGCGTGGCAAGTCGAGCGGCTTTGATGCGTTCAATGTCGCTGGCTTTTATCAAGCGTAAGGGCTTGCCGTACAAGAATGGCTTAACGACTCGTAGGATGTACACAAGCCTATCCCAGCGGGGCTTGGAGAACGTCGATGCTGTTATGTTATAGACATCCGCGACAAAGCGATCAAACGTCATCTGTGAGCGTTCTGCAATGCCGTGGGAATCAAACATCAGATCAGCCTTTGCTTTTATCTCAATGCGTTCCGCTTCTTTCTTTGTCATACCGTCTGGCATCCGTTCTTTGAAACGAACGCCCTTATATCGAAATTCGATAAAGAGACGGCCTGTTTTCTTGTCAGCGTAAACGGGCATCAGTATCCGGCAGCTTCGGCTAAAGCACTTTTCGTTTTCTTGATAAGTCTAGGCTGGAATTTTACTACAACGCCGGGGTTAACGTCAGTTACGGTGAGGCAACTTTCAACCACGGATGGATTGAACATACGTTTACGCCCCGTATCCACGAACGGGATACGACGCTCTTTAACGAGTTTCAAGAGGGTTTTGCGAGAGATGTTCAAGCTAGATGCCATCTCATCGCAAGTCAGAAGTTTATGCAGATCGTTTGCAAGAAAGGCTCATAACCACATTATAACACGCGACATTTATTGCGACAAAATGTCGCGATTCACCGCGTCTTATGAATTATCCTAGTGACCACGCCTAGTATTAAAAATTCATCATCCGGCCTGATTTCTTTTGGTTGCAGCTGGATATTAGAGGGCACTAGATACAAACCTCGTTTGCCTCGCAGATCGTTTGCTTTCAAACGTTTCAGTGTGTGTGAGCCTCTTACGGATGCAATAACAATATCGCCGGGAACGGGCATCAATGCACGGCTGACAACTATCCAGTCACCATCGGCTATTTCAGGGCACATTGATTCGCCGTCTACTCGTATCAGTAATGAGTCAGGAGAGCCTTTTGTCAGGAGATAGTTGAGGTCGATCATTTCGATCTCAGACAACAGTTCGACGGGTTCGCCAGCAGGGATACGGGCGATTAGGGCAGGAACCAGATCAGACTCTAATATATCGTCTTCTTTCAATACGTAGCCAGTTAAAACCAAGCCTCCTTCACTCATTTACCGCTTTATCCTTGTCTCTATCTTCGTCTTTATCGCTACTAAATTTAAGCGCTCCTCCCGGCATTGTGTTTTTGGGGATGCCCGCGTTCTTTTCGCCCGTTTGAAAATACCGCAGATCAGCGGCGGTCAGAATGTTCAAAGGGGCGAGGCCAAGCAATTCACGTATAACGTGAGATTTGTCTAAATAAGGGTTCTTTTTCTTAGCGGCATCCATTAGTTTCCAAAACCGCAAGTTTTCGGATTCTTGCAGGCGGATAGACATAACGGGGTTGCCAGGCTGTATTTTCATTAGACTGTTATTTTGTATACGTGCTTGCATTTGGTCAATGGCTCCGAAGGTGAGGTGATTTATACTTGTTGACGCGTGAACGTGTAGACGTTATAATTGGGCTTGTATGAGACAACAACAAGAAAAGACGAAGGTACTTAGTCTGAGGGTTCCTATTGGGTTTTTGGAAAAGTTTGACGAGTTCGTGCGATCAGAACCGCGTCGGACACGTCAAGAGGTTTTAGCTGAGGTATTCATCCCGGCATTCAATCGACATCTCAAACGACAAAACAAAAAGGCGATAGCGTAAAGGGTTTACCGTGTGCGTTCCTGTAACGAGCGGTGAGTCCGCACGTTAAGCCCAAAATCACCGCTGGTCGATCTAGGCAGAGGTCTATTGACGCTTTGCCAGACGATAGGGGTCGGATAAGGTCTGTCCGAAGTTAGTTAAGCTGCTAGTAGCGAGAAGATCGTGAGGGAGCGGCTGTATCTGCGATTATCGAAAACGTGTTCTCCCTCGAAAGAGGTTCTTTACCGGGCACCGGGCAAGTAATTGATCTTGCAAATGGCGGCAAACGTCCCGGTCATCCTATCAGTAATAGAACAACGTGTATAAGGTTGGGCGAGCTAACGTAAATCCTTGAAAAACAAAAGGGACGCGGCAAGCATCCCTAATGTTAACTAAGACTGTAAAGCAAGCGGCTTTATCATTATCAATATAGCACAAAGCTAAAGATAAAGATAGGGATTGCCGCCGTGTATCTATGATTATTTACTAAGTAATTATTAGATATTTTCTCTGTTACCCGTTGACGTGTATACATTAGATGTGTATATTTAGAAATGCGAACAGTCGCAAAATCAAAACAGGCAAGGAGAAAACGATAATGGCAACAAAAGCTGTTAGCAGTACGGAGATAGTTATCCCCGTCATTGAAAAAAGCGAAGTAACATTTGCCGTCTTAGGGACTACGCCGTTGATTTGCAATAGAAAATCCGAAGGGGTATTGCACGATCTATGGTTGCCGCCCGGCAAAAAGACAGCGGCGGAAAAGGCGTCGAGTTTGAAACACGATCCGTTACGGGAATACCGCAACTCGGTTTATACCTCATCAGATGATAAGAGTCCGACACGCATTCAGATGCTAGGCTCAATGTTCAAAAAAGCAATGAGCACTGCGGCACTGGACACCGAAGGCGTTCGCAAAACGCAAATGGAGCGTTTGCTGTGCGTCGAGGATGTCCGTGTTGATATCTACGGTGTTCCGCAAATGTTAGTGTGCGGCGTAGGGCCGACACAGTTTGGCGGTGCTCCAGACGTTCGGACGCGGGCGATCCTAAAGGAATGGGCTTGCTGGGTAACTATCAGTTTTATCACGCCGATGATTAAGCACAATTCCGTTGCGAATCTTTTAGCAAGGGCTGGCGTTACGTGCGGGCTGGGCGATTGGCGGGTTCAAAAAGGATCGGGAGCCTATGGAATGTTCAAGCCTGTCGATGCCAATACGGGCGATTTCAAGAGGTTGCTTGAGACTGGCGGACGGGCGGCACAAGATGCGGCATTGCACTCACCTACCGCGTTCGATCCAGAAACGGAAGCTGCATGGGAATGGTTTCAGCAAGAGGCGGTCAAGCGAGGATTAAAGATCACGCTTCCAGAATAAATATGTCACCAGAAATACAAGCCTGTATTCAGGCATTAGCAGATAACAACAACGGGCGTATAACGCCGGATATCGTGATAGAGGCGGCCCGTGATAGCACGAGCCCGCTTCACACTCAGTTTAATTGGGATGTTGAGCAAGCGGCTTATAGTCACTGGCGAGATGTCGCAAGGAACATCATAGCGTCGGTTCGGGTCGAGATACGATCTGAAAAGATGGTTATCAAAACAGTCGCTTACGTTCGTGATCCGACAAAGGAACATAACGAGCAGGGGTACATCAGCGTTGCGGTCATTCGTAATGATGCTGAGTTAGCGGCTAAAGCCTTCGTGTACGAGTTTGGCAGAGCAGAAGCGGCTCTCACTCGTGCCGAAGAAGTGGCGGCGGCTCTTTCGTTAGAGCCGGAAGTCAAACGCATTGCGAAGCGAGTATCAACGCTTCGAGATCGCGTGAGTCAGCAATACGCATAGCTGGCTTGTAACGGAAAGGCAGTAGTGGTTGGGCCGGGCGAGGTGAGCATAGGTGCGGCATGGCAGGGAATGGTGCGGCAGTAGCGGCAGGGCGATGTCAGGTGCGGAGTGGTCAGACACGGTTTCGTCAGGAACGGCAGTAGTGGTTAGGCTGGGCTTGGTTGGGTGTGCCGTGGTTGGCAATGGCAGTACTGGTTCGGCTTGGACTGGTTGGGCATGTTCAGGCGTGGTGATGTACGGCAGTTTAGGTAGCTTTCGGCAGCGTATGAATCATTTTTCTTATTTCTCCGACATAGAAGAAACGTTTGTACGCTGTCGAGGGCGTAATTTGTTTATCAGTTCTAAAGACTGGCACTTGATCGAGACTTGGCAAGAGCGAGATATACCGCTGCATATCGTTATCAGTGCAATAGAAAGTGTGTTTGCGGGCGGTAAAGAAAAGGCGGTTACGTCGCTGGCGTATTGTGTCCCCGCAGTAGAGGAACGATATAAACAATGGTCAGCTGGGCGGGCCGGGGCTAGTGACGAACAGGAATACATACCGATAGAGGTTGAAACAAAATGCGAGACTTGCGGAAGGGAATATTGCCTAGCTTTACACAGGTAGAGATCGAGAATCAAATACTTAGCTTTGAGGCGTTGTTAGACGTTCTTGAGGACGGTGATATTGATTCAGCTATCGAATGGACTAAGGCGGTGATCGCGTGTCAGAAAAAGAATTTAGCAAAGGTTCGCCAATCCCCTTTTTTGAGTTGACTTGTATACACTAGATATGTATACTTCTAATTGTCGAAAGGGATTCGCGACAGGAAAGAAAGGAAAACAACCAAGCAAGGGGGCTTTAGCAGACGGTCAGTAGGAAACGAACCTCTGGAAGCAAAGCAAACAAAAAGATATTTGAAAGATTCAAGCGGCGTAGTAACGAAGTGATGCTGCTTGAACGGGGGTACAAAGGCGGTTACGTGAGCATTGAGACCGCAAAGTTAGCCGCCTTCCCCTTAAATTTTATCGAGCCGGTAATAGTTCACGGACTCGATGAAGCGGGAAAGGCTGGTTTGAACTCTTAATGTGCCTGCCTTTCCCTTTGAAAAAGATTCCGCCAAGAGCGGATGTTACCCGCAGGACGCGTCGGGCCGTCCAATTAAATACGGAGGAAGAAAGGCTCTGTGAAAGCGGAGCCTTTATAAAAATGAAATTCAAAATAACTAACTCAAACTACCCGCCCTCGATGAGGTGGAGAGCATTTATCGAAACAAGTGAAGGCGGTATCGGACGGCGGGGCTGTTACGGGCCGACAAAGGAAGCGGCAGCAATGCGGCTAAACAGCTTGATAGAACAGGGCAAGATCAGAGCAGAACGCCGGGATAAGTGCGAGGCGTTTGTGGCGGGGTTGGGGATATGACTTACAAACTTAAAAAAGATCACATCTTAGCCCTTCGCACTTGCGATAAAGATTTGAAGGCTCACGGCGGTTTTCAATGGAGAGAAAAGGGCATTGTAACCGCACCTGATTTTAAGCCGATAACTGAATGCGGCAACGGACTACACGCCCTTGAGTGGGGCATCGGTGATGGTGGTTTGCTGGACTGGTCGGCAGAAGCTAAGTGGCTAATTGTCGAGGTCAAGCAGTCTGACGTTATTCAGTTGGACGGCAAGATCAAATTCCCATCGTGCAAAGTCGTTCATTGCGGCGATCAGTTATCAGCAACTTCATTTTTGTTAGATGTAAATAGCACCTTGCAAGGCGTGGTTGGTTCATTTGTCAAAGCTGGAAACTACGGCACGGCAACCGCTGGAAACTACGGCACGGCAACCGCTGGAAACTACGGCACGGCAACCGCTGGATACAGAGGCACGGCAACCGCTGGAGACGAAGGCACGGCAACCGCTGGAACGCGAGGCACGGCAACCGCTGGAAACTACGGCACGGCAACCGCTGGAAACTACGGCACGGCAACCGCTGGAGACGAAGGCACGGCAACCGCTGGAACGCGAGGCACGGCAACCGCTGGAAACTACGGCACGGCAACCGCTGGAAACTACGGCACGGCAACCGCTGGATACAGAGGCACGGCAACCGCTGGATACAGAGGCACGGCAACCGCTGGAAACTACGGCACGGCAACCGCTGGAAACTACGGCACGGCAACCGCTGGAGACGAAGGCACGGCAACCGCTGGATACAGAGGCACGGCAACCGCTGGAGACGCAGGGGTCTTAATTATCACTTGGTGGGATGGTGGCAAACATCGACGTTCAATCGGACACGTTACAGACGGCGGGTTAGAGCCAAACGTGAAGTATCGGCTGAATGATAAAGGGGAGTTTGTAAAGGTATGAGATTCCAACCAGATCGCGAGGACGTACTAGGGTTTGTCGCAATGTGCGTCCTGATATTCGGCTTTTGTTTGGTGGTGATAGTTTTCGGAGGGTGAAAGGTGACGGCACAAGAACACATCGACCGCTTAACAGAGTGGCAACGGCAAGCTGAGGAATATATCGAGGCCGCTACAAAGTATCTCGGTAAGTGTGAGCAGCACGAGCGGACATTTAGAGACTGTTTCACAGCAGAGGGCTGGGCAAAGGTGGAAGCGAGACGGACTAAGAAAAAGCGTAAATGAATTGGAACAACATACGCCGACAGGTAAAGAAAGACTTTGAACGGCTGGGCGTAACCAGATGCGAGAAATGCGAGGCAGCTTACCCGCTGGGATTCGCCCACAGATATAAACGGCGGTTTATCAAGACGGCAGAGGAAATGAAAACGGTGGCGTTATTGTGCAATCCCTGTCACGAAAAGATCGAGTTTAGCGGACACGAGAATATGTTCGACGCAATCACGGAAATCATAGAGGCGAGATGAGCAGATCAAATCCACAGGTAACAAAGCGAACGATAACGGATCGCAATGCACGGCTAGGCTTCGGGAAGTTCGCTAGTGAAACAGTGCAAGACGTTCTCGATAATGACCCCGGCTATTTACTTTGGCTGGATGAGAACACGGATATCGAGATAGCTTGCAACATCCTGACGGAGGCTCAGGAGAATTTGATACCAGATCACGCATTTAAGAATTGGACTCAGAGAACTTAGCCGCATTAGTTCCGGCAATCAAAAAAAAGGTAAACGAGGGAATATGAGCAGAAGCAATCCAGAAACAATTTTACAGAACCCGGCAGTGCGGTTTTTCGAGTGGAAAGGCGACACCGGCGAACTGAAATACTACGACCGCGAGAAGGAAGAGAACGTTATCGTGGCTACGCCTTTCAGGTTCCTTGTTCTCGATAACGTGGCTCAGGTCGGCGGCGGTATCAAGAAGCATAACGAATACGTCGGGTACTTCTCAAACGCCGTGCGGGTTCGCAACATCAAGACGCATCCGCTAGTTGTGAAATCCAAGATCAACGGACACGTTAGCGTCGAGGCCGAGGGCGTTTGGGAGCATATCAAGGGCACTCTGCAAGGGGCGAAGTTCATTCAGGGGCTTTACATCGGATTCTTTGACGGTGACAAGTTGACAATCGGGTATCTGAAACTCAAAGGGGCTGCTAATTCGGCGTGGATAGATTTTAACAAGACGATCAATCGCCGGGACATCTGTGCCGGGGCGTACACGATCAAAGGACGTTCTGAGGAAAAACAGAACGGCAACACGACATATTACGAGCCTGTCTTTAGCTGGACGGAACAGGTCAAGCCCGAAACGGAACAGGCCGCACTCGATCTTGATGTTGAGTTGCAGAAATACCTCACGGCATATTTCGCCCAGCAAGCGTTGGTTGAACCATCCGAGCCTGAATATTCGGGTGAGTCGTTCGATGATATCGAGGAGCGTAAGGCAATCGCGGCATCGGCGGGCAATGCGTCAACGTGGAAGGCCGCTGAGTTTGTTGACGATAGCGATTCGATACCCTTTTGAAAATTATGAAGAAGTGTTTTAAGTGCGGCGTGATCGCTCCTCTATCCGAGTTCTATAAACATCCTCAGATGGCAGATGGGCACGTTAATAAATGCAAAGAATGCAACAAGGTGGATATGCGTCTTAGCTACGCAGCCCGTCCAGTTGAACAACGGAAGGCATATGAGCGATCACGGCTTGATAATCCCAAGCGGATTACAGCTAGAAAGAGGTACTTGGAACGGGTGGGGCCAGAAGTCCAACGAGCTTACAAACAAAAATGGGTGAGTCATAACCGACATAAACGCTATGCTCAAAATCTTTTATCTAAGGCAGTGAGGGCCGGAAAGATTCAACGCCAGCCTTGTGAACGATGCGGGAGTCTAAGGGCACAAGGGCATCACGAGGATTATTCAAAACCGCTTGATGTGATATGGCTTTGCCCAAAACACCACGGAGAGAGACATCGAGAATTAAGAGATATGGGAGTTCAATTGTAATGCCACAGCCAATAGAAAAAGAACTTTTAGAGATCGAGCAGACGCTATCAAACATAGAGCGGGAGTTCCCGAAGATAGCGAGAGACGCGGCACAGAAGCGGTTTGACCTTGAGATAGCGAGAGCCGAGGAAATGGACGCTATTGAACATCGGGCGATAGCTGACGGGGCAAAGAAGCCCACGGTAGCGGTTATGGAGGCTCAAGTTGATATCGCTACACGGGAAGTGCTTGAGCAGTCACGGATGGCAACTGCGGAGCTGGACATAGCAAAGGTGACGCTGAGCAGTGTGCAATCGAGATTATCGAGCATCCAGACAAGATCGAAGATGTTGCAGTCAGAGATGGCGTTAGCGAGATAGGCATTTGCGGAAATGTGAACCAACGACAGCTCCGGGCGGTTTCCGCATCTTATTCATCCCGCCCGGACATTTTGAAAACTTAGTTTGGCGGCTCAATGAGGGCATTGGTAGTAAACGGGCTGAGGGGTAATGCATGCGAGAAACCCTGAAACGAAATAGACCTTTGAGCGACCTGATAGCCACCAAAAAACAGAGGCGGTGTCCAGTGGTAGAACGACTATCGGACGTGCAGGCGAAAGAGTCCGAGCCGCTTCTGACATTTTGAAAAAGTTATGGCGTAGGTGGCGGAATTAGACGCACAAGACGGTAATCAAACCATCGGGGCAGACTTTTCAGGGAATCGTGCTAGCCCATTGGACTGGAACGAGCTGCCTTTGCAAGTAACCAATCTTGCCCTACGCCTTCCAATTCACCACAAGCACCGGGCGGCAGCGTGGTGGAACGGCTTAAAATAGGCCGCCCGGTTATTTGAAAAGTTTATATGGCAGACTCCAGCGACCGCGAGGCGTTGGCAGGGGGTTTTGTAGCATGTCACCCTGTGCCGTTAAGTCTGCCTTCCAATATCTGCCTAACGGCGGATGACACGGTGAGTTCTTCACACCGATTCTCCAATTAGGGCGGTATCGGTATATCGCCCCTTTTTCAAAAGGAGTTTAAGTTATGAATTTCGACGCAATAGACACGGCAGATGATGCCTATATGGTACGCGTAGGAACGGCGGCGGCATTGATCGCGGCTTTGATGTCAGACGGGCAAACAAGGACGGCGGCTGAAATATCCAGATCACTACCTGAAAAACATCGCGGGTGTGAATTCTGGTCGGCGTTAAAGTCTTTGAAAATTGACGGGAAAGTAGATTACGACGAATACGCGGCGGCTCCGACAAGGGTTCACGCCAGGTCAATGCGGCGAATGATGCCACGTACAAAAAATCCATATAACAGAACGAGATAACGCCATCGGTTAGTAAATGCCAGCCGTATCCTGACGTGATATTTGGGGAAAACCATAAGGGACAGATTTAAGAATATGCCTAGAGCAATACAAAGAATGGCGGGGCTGTTATGGCCTGTAACGTTAGTAGGTTTATGCGTAGTCACGCCGTGGCTGGTGGTTAAGAGTTATCGAGAGTTGAGAGGGAAATGAGCAAATTAACAAAAAAACAAAAAGCAGGGTGTTTGATCGGGATGGTTACGTTGTTTCTGAGGTTCCCGTTAGCGTGGGCATCGGCATATTTAATGTTAGTACACGTTCAGGCAACGGATGTGATGTGGCTATTGTTCTGGATTGCTGTGCCGCTAACTATTGTTATCGAGGTGATGGGTACAGTAGCAAAAGGCATCTTTGGTGAGGATACATAGAGTTTAGGCGATGCGGCTCCGGCGTTAGCGTGAGAGTGCGGTAATACGCGGCATCGCTCTTACGTTATCAAAGATCGGAGATGGCAGCCCGTAACGTGCGAATAGTCCTAAGACTGCCATTTTTGTATCGGCTACTGAGATATGCGAAACGCAGGGGACGTGTAACTTCACCGATGGTGTGTATCAGGTTATTGGCTAACCATCATCGCTGGTTGCGATAGGTAAAGCATAGGTCAAGTAAAAGGGCGGTTAAACGGGAAACTTGAGGGGGTTTATTGAATAAATGCGAGATTCAAGATCGGTAATGACAAACGCAGTCAAGGGCATCGACGTTAGCGAACTAGCGGTGGAAATGGATGTCAGTTCGCCCAGAATGTACGAGATTCTAGGCCGCGATAACCCTTACCCAAAAGCGAAACGGCTGATAAAGGCAATCGGCAAATTCAGCACATCGGGAATCCGGCTTATACGGGCTGATATGGAAACGCTGTTTCAGAGCATCTTGAGCGAATGCAGCGAGGAAGCAGAAGCCGTCGATCTACACAAAGAAGCCTACGAGGCGGTTAATGCGTGTTTAGTCGGCAAGGCTCCGGCAGAGCGGGCAAGGGAACTTCGAGAGCTTATCGCGATATCACAGACGATGCTGGGCGAATTGAATAGAGAAGATGAAATGACACCGCGAGAAAAGGCACAGGCTAACACGGTGCGAAAGTTTGCGAGGCGGTAATGACAGAAACCTATCAAATGGATTGTATGGACTATATGCGGGAACTTCCTGACAAGGCGTTCGATCTCGCTATTTGCGACCCGCCGTATGGGATTGATATCAATCGGTCGGGCAGGTTAGTGAAGGAGCGTGGATGGGAATACAAAGACTGGGATTCAGCCGTGCCGAATGATTCATATTTTCTCGAACTGCGACGAACGACCGTCAATCAAATCATTTGGGGCGGTAACTACTTTCCCTTAGGGCCGACGCGGTGTTATTTGCTTTGGGATAAGCAGCAACCAGAAGGTGTTTCGTTTGCAAGCTGTGAAATGGCGTGGACTTCGTTTGATGCATCGGCAAAGACGTTTTATTACCGAACGCAGGGCGGAACACGCATTCACCCAACACAAAAGCCCGTAGCCCTTTACAAATGGCTCCTACAAAACTACGCAAAGCCCGGCGATAGGATTCTTGACACGCATTTGGGCTCAGGTTCGTCACGTATCGCGGCTTACGATCTTGGCTTCGATTTCGTCGGCATCGAGCTAGATAAAGATTATTTCGAGGCACAGGAAAAGCGATTCGCGGAACACATTAAACAACCTAATTTCTTTACACCGACAGTAGCAAACGCGGTACAGGAAAGTTTGCTCAATATGGGCTAATGAATAGCAAAAAACAGGCTAATTGTGCTATAATACAAGACGAGCCGAAACAGTGCGTCAACACCGTTCCAGCTCTAACCACGATTACCTGTTTCGGAGGCAATGATGGCTAAGACAAGTCTAACCAATTTTAAATCCAACGACAATTTAGTACAGGCTACGCTTTTCGATAGCCCGACGTTTTCTTTTGACGGATACACGTATGACCCGGCAAAGGATGGCGAACGTTTAGCTACATTGCAACAGCGGGTAATGCGAACAATGGCAAGCGGGCATTGGTACACGTTACGGGCATTGCAAGCGATATGCGGCGGTAGTGAAACATCGATATCAGCTCGGATACGTGATTGCAGGAAGTCTCGCTGGGGCAATCGTGTGATCGAGACAAGGCGAACGGCTGAACCGGGCGTTTGGGAATATAGGATGAAATGAAATTCCCAATAAAAACAATATCTGAGGCCAACGCCCGTGAGCATTGGGGGGCGAAGCAAAAACGCAAGAAATCGCAACAACACGATTTTGCGATGCTCTGGCGAACGTTCAAGCCTGACATCTCATTGCCCGCCAAGATCATTTTCACGCGGTACTCGTGCAAGCTGCTGGATGCCGATAATCTCGCGGGAAGTTTCAAGCACGTACAGGATGCGTTGGCGAAAGAATTGGGAATAGATGACGGCCTGCTTAAGTGGGAATACAGGCAAGAAAAGATTGCTAAACGCGAACATTATTTTACGGTTAGCTGGGAGGCAATGGAATGTTCGATGACTGCCTAAATTGCACCTTACCTATATGCGATGATCGCTCAAAAGCGTGTGCTTATCGTCTGGTACAAATACAGAGCCGAAAGGAATATTACGCGGCATATTACAAGGCGAACAGGGAAAGAAAACTAGCGGCTGCTAATCAGCGATATGTTGAAAAGCACGATGAGATAAGGGCATATCAGGCGGGATATAAACAGAGAGCGAGACGCGGCGAATATGTTTAGGCGTATCCGGCACAAATTTAAGGAGAGAAAAGATGAAAACAACAAACTATAAAAAACAAATGATTCGGCACGGCGAAATGCTGCTAGTGCCTGTGGACGCCGTTCCTGCT